>DEHU01000050.1 GCA_002352125.1 Competibacteraceae bacterium UBA2792
GCGGCGCTGGATGCTTTCTCGCGCTGTGCGGCCGCCGAGTTTTCCGACAGCGGTATCGAGTTCACCACCATCAACATGCCGCTGGTGCGCACCGAGATGATCGCGCCCACCAAGCTTTACCAGCACGTACCCACGCTCAGTCCGGAAGAAGCGGCCGATCTGATCGTGCAGGCGATCATTTATCGGCCGGAGCGCATCGCTACTCGGGTCGGCATCTTCGCTGAAGTGCTGCACGCCGTGGCGCCCAAGCTGTACGCTGTCATCATGAACACCGCGTTCCGGCTGTTTCCCGAATCGTCCATCGCCAAGGGACAACAATCCGACGCCCAAGAACCCTCTCTAGAGCAGATATCCTTCACCCAGTTCACGCGAGGCATCTATTGGTAGCAGCGACGAACCGCATACCGCCGCCACCATCCGAAACGGTGCACGGCCTGGGAGCTTTTCACGGCCGGCTGGTCAAAGGCTGGCGTGGATGCGCGGCGCATCCATCCGACGACTTTCTGCGGTCGCGGCGAATCCGTGCACCGGAATCGTCGGCCGATTTGCCCTAAACTTAATCTAAAAACCACCCGTGAGAGTAGAACAATGAAACTGAAAATCGGCGATCCCGCCCCGATGTTCGTAGCCACCACCACCGACGATAGCCCGGTCAAACTGTCCGATTATCTGGGCACCAAACTGATCCTCTATTTCTACCCGATGGACGACACGCCAGGTTGCACCAAGCAAGCCTGCTCTCTGCGCGATCACGGCCAGGAAATCCGCGACAAGGGAGCGACCGTGCTTGGCGTCTCCACCCAAGATGCCGCTTCGCACCGGCGTTTCACCGAAAAATATAACCTCGACTTTCCCCTGATCGCCGACACCGACGGCGCCGTCGCCCGGGCTTACGGGGCATTAGGGGGCGGAGGGTTGATGGGCACGGCCACCAGCCTGTTTGGAGTGGCCAGCCGCATCACGTTTATCATCGACGAAAGCGGTCATATCGCTCACATTATCGACAAGCCGGACTGTGCTCATCACGCAGAAGAAGTCCTCAAGCTGCTGTAAGCCAAACGCCAAACCGCTGCCGCCCCGCCGCTCCGCGCCAAAGACGGTGATTTGCACCTTAATTTTGGATTGTTTGCCCCCAACATCGGTAGAATGATCGTTTCGCCATCGGGGCAGAAGGCGCTCGTTTCCGCTCCGCGTCAAACGAAGTGGCGCGGAAGGAGCGGCGGCTATCTACGATCACGCTTATCCAGAGCGTTTCCGAGGAGATTTGCATGTCCGGACGATATGCCCGCAGCATCTACCGCTTCGCCGGCCGGGTTTATCCCCGAACGTTTCGGCTTCGCTCTTCCCTCCCGCTCGCCGCAACATCCGTCCGATCACCGGCTGTCGCCGGCCCCGAATTTGCCAAACCGCCGGAGACATCGACGTGACTCTCCACGAACCAAGCCTCCTTTCCCAATGGGAGCGCGGAGCTGCCAGCCAGCAAGGCGGGCGCCACGAACAACAGGATCGCTGGGGCGTTTTCCAACCCCCTGGCCAGCAAGGGCTGCTGGCCATCGTGGCCGACGGCATGGGCGGCCACCTCGAAGGTGCCCTCGGCGCGCAAACCGTCGTCGACGTCGCGCGAAACTTTATCCAAAATCCGCCGGATTCGCTGCGTACCGATCCGACCGCCGCTCTCGATCAATTGTGCCGGCGGATGCACGATACCATCAACGACCACTCCGAAACGGCTCGCAGTACCGTCGCGATGGTCTGGTTGGATCATGACCGGGCACACTGGCTAAACATTGGCGATAGCAGGCTTTATCATTTCCGGCGCGGCCGCCGCCTCATGCGCACCCGCGATCACTCTGCCGTGCAACTGCTGATGGATCTGGGCGAAATCGACGAATCCCAGATGGCGAGCCATCCGGCGCAAAACCGGCTCTATCGCTGTCTGGGTGGCGCGGATTCGCCCAAACCCGACACGGGCCATTTCGCGGTCCAATCCGGCGACCTGCTGGCGTTGTGCTCCGACGGTGTTTGGGAGTACGTGACCGAACCGGAGCTGTGGACCACCTCGCTCGCCAACGGCCCTGCCGCTGCCGCCCGGACGCTGACGGAGCAGGCCGTGCAGCGCGGCGGAACGGCAGCCGATAACGCCACCTTGGTCTTGCTTCGCGCGCACGCTGCTACCGACGAATCGCCACCTTGGTTGCGGTGGATCTCGACCAGGCTGGCATCGCTGTTCGACCGAGACCGCCGCTGACGTCGAGTGTCCCCTCCACCACCGATGCGACTGCGTGCCCGCAACCATCAACCGAAAGGGAAGCCCGGATGACCGAAGAAACGAACGCGCTACCCACAGGCTTTAGCTTGCACCGCTACCAGATCGAGAGCGTGCTGGGCGCCGGCGGATTTGGCATCACTTACCGGGCAATCCACGAAGCCCTCGAAAACCAAGTCGCCATCAAAGAATACTTTCCGGCCGAATGGGCCTATCGCGATCACAACGGTACCACCGTCCGTCCCAATGCCCAGGGCCAGATTCCAGCTCGGCACGGCGAACCGGCGTGCTACGACTGGGGACTGCAGCGGTTTCTGGACGAAGCCAAAATCTTGGTGCAGATCAACCATCCGTGCGTCGTGCGGGTGCGGGACTATTTTACCGCAAACGGTTCCGCTTACATCGTCATGGAGTACGAAGACGGCGAATCGCTAAGCACGCTGTTGCAACGGGGCGGCATTCTTCCCGAGCACGAATTGCGTCACCTGCTCGATGATGTCATGCCAGCATTGGAAGCCGTCCACGGTCAAGGGTATCTGCATCGCGATCTCAAACCCAGCAATCTCTATATCCGCACCGCCGATGGCCGCGTCATGCTGATCGATTTCGGCGCTGCCCGCCAAGCGCTGGGCCGACGCACTCGCAGCGTCACCAGCGTAGTGACTCCAGGCTACTCGCCGATCGAGCAATACGTCACGGTCGGCGAGGACTACGGCCCCTGGACCGACATCTACGCACTCGGCGCCGTGCTGTATCGCTGCATCACGGGTGCACCACCGATCGAAGCTCCTGGCCGAGTGCTCAAAGATCCGGTACAGCCCGCCACGGAAATTGGCGCCGGGCTGTATTCGCGCGCCTTGCTGCGCGTGGTCGACCAAGCCTTGGCCGTTCGTCCCGAAGACCGCTTTCAAACCGTGGCCGCCATGCGCGAGGCCCTGCGGATCGCCGACCAATCGAACGAGCGCGCGGATTTCTCCCAGGTTCCGCAACTGCAACCCGATCTGCTCAAGCTATCCCCGCTGGCCGACACCTCGCATCTCGACCCCCTGCCTTCCCTTTCGCAACCATCGATGTCGTCGGCCATCGACGACCCCTGGAAAGACGCCAGCCGGCTAGATCGTCGGTCGAAGCCATCGCGCGCCGAAATCCCAAGCAAATCCGCGCCGTCATCGCGCCCTTCCAAACGTGCTCCCGGAAATGCTTCGGCCTTCGGCGACAAACCGCTCGACTGGACGCTGTCCGACTTCGAAACACGCGATCCCGCTCCGCTGGCCGCTGCCCCGCCGGCGGAACGCCCCCAAACTTCGGACGCCGATTCCTCTCTGCCTTTTCTGGAGAATATCTGGGAACAGATGGAGCAACCGGCGCAGACACCACCCCCCTCTGCAATCGAACGCGCGGTAAAACCCATCTCGCAACCACGATCCGAATCGGCTTCTCATCTGCTCGACCGCCCCCCGGGATCGGCGGTGGAACATTTGAGAAAGGCCTCGACATATAGATCGGGCGGAACTTCGCGAGCCTGGTCCGCACAACCGGAAAAATCGCAGCCCCTCTCCCAAACGCTCGCCGACCGCGAACAAACCGCCGACGAGCAGCCGTCGCAACCCGCCGACGTAGCGATTATCGGGCCAAACACCGACGAGCTGTTCCGCCGCCGCCATCGGTCGATCGGCTGGAAGCGGGTGATGTTTACGGTGTTCGCCGTTTCGGGATTATCGGGAACCGGCCTCCTCGCTTACGAGTACTACAAAGCCTTCGAGGAGCGACGCCAGCGGGACATGGCGGAGCTGCAACAACAGCAACAGCAGGAAGAAGCCGAGCGCGGCGCCCAGGAAGAAACGCAGCGTCTCGAAGCGGATATTGCCCGCCTTACCAGGCAAGTTCGCGGCGCCATCGCCAACAAGAATTGGGGCTTGGCCCAAAGCTACCTGGACCAAGCAGCCGCCATGAACCCGGATCACCCGTCGATAGCGGCCGTCCGTTCCGAGTTGCTGGCAGCCCAACGGCCAGCCACCAAACTCAAAACCCGGACCGATAACAAAATCAACCTCCAACTAAACTGGATCGAGGGGGATTGCTTCGATATGGGCAGCCCGCTTACCGAGCGGGACCGCAGCGGCGACGAACCGTCTCACCGGGCCTGCACCAAAGGATTCTGGATCGGCCAGACCGAAATCACCAACAGCCAATACCGACTGTTCAAGCCCAGCCACGATAGCGGGTCCTTTCAAGGGCGCCCTCTGAGCCGGGACACCCAGCCGGCGGTCAACCTAAGCTGGGACGACGCCAAAGCCTTCACCGAATGGCTGTCCTGGGAGTCGGGCACCGGCAAACGTTTCCGCTTGCCCACCGAAACCGAGTGGGAATACGCCGCTCGCGCTGGCACCACCACCCGCTATTACTGGGGCAACGACATCGATCCACGTTACGCCAACTTTTCCGACCGCAATGATCCATCCGGCGCATCCATCGGCAGTTTGAACGACGGACAAGCGGTCACCGCGCCGGCCGGAAGCTATCTACCCAATGATCTGGGCCTGCGCGACGTAGCAGGCAACGTTTGGGAATGGACGTGCTCGGAGTACGATCCGAATTACGGCGGCCAAGAGCTGGGTTGTTCGGACAAACGCCCCGGCGAGGGCTTGCGGGTCGTTCGAGGCGGTTCCTGGAACAACGGTCCCGGCGAACTGCGATCGGCCAAGCGATTGGCTCGCAAACCCGGTTATCGCGATGCGATGACCGGGTTCCGAGTGATCATGGAAGAGTGAATCGGCTACGGTCTGCCGGCCGTCGCGCTTTGATCGAGATATCAAGCACTGCGGCGACTCACCAGAAAGGTAGCGTTACCCTCGACCACGACCTTGTCCAACACGGTACAAACCGTGCTCATGGTTACCCGGCGGCGTTCCAGGTTGATCTCCTGAATGGTGCAAACGGCAGTGACGGTATCGCCGATATGCACCGGTGCCTTGAAGCGCAAATGCTGGTCTACGTACACGGCGCCCGGTCCAGGCAGGCGGGTGCCTGCCACGCAAGAAATCAAGCCAGCACAGAACATGCCGTGCACGAGGCGGGTCTTGAATTGAGTCTGCGAAGCGAACACCTCGTTGCAGTGCACCGGATTGTTATCGCCGGTCAATCCCGCGAACATCACTACGTCGGTTTCGGTGACGGTCTTGGCGTGCGAGGCGCTCATGCCCAGCTGGAGATCTTCCAGATAGTAGCCGTGTATACTGTCGTTGTAACCTGCATGGGTGGAGTACATTCGTTTCTCCGGTTGCGATGGTTCGGAGCGTCCCCGTCGGACGTCGGATAAAGGAATAACATATAGCCTACACGACCGAGTATATCAGTGGGAAATTCCAGCTCGAACTTACGCGTTCGGGTTTACCACCACCCGCCCGCGCACTTGGCCGACGAGAATCGCCTCGGCCAAATGCGGCACATCGGCCAAGGGAACCACTTGAACCATCCGCTCCAGCAACGTCGCCGGCAAGTCGCGCGCCAATCGCGCCCAAGCCAGCCGGCGCGGTTCCGCCGGACACATCACCGAATCCACTCCGATGAGCTTCACCCCACGCAAAATGAACGGCATCACGGTGGTGGGTAAATCGACACCGCCGGCCAAGCCGCAGGCCGCCACCGCGCCACTGTAATCGGTTTCCGCTAGCGCCCGCGTTAGTACCCGGCCGCCGACCGCATCCACCACACCCGACCAGCGCTGCGCCTCCAACGGTCGGCAAGGCTGGCTCATCGTCTCGCGGGGAACGAATTCCGTCGCGCCTAGCTCGCGCAGATAAGCCTCGTTCTCCGGCCGGCCGGTCACGGCGGTGACGCGATAACCCAAGCGGGCCAGCAAGGCGACGGCGACGCTACCAACCCCGCCGCTAGCGCCCGTCACCAACACCGGCTTGGCCGCATCCGGTTTGAGGCCCGCTTCCTCCAACGCGAGTACGCACAGCATGGCGGTGAAGCCGGCGGTGCCGATCGCCATGGCTTGGAGACTGCTCAACCCGTCTGGCAAAGGGACCAGCCAATCGGCCTTGACGCGTGCCCGTTGAGCATAGCCACCCCAATAGCCTTCGCCGACGCCCCACCCGGTCAACACCACTCGATCGCCAGGCCGATAAGCCGGCGTGGCCGATTCCAGCACCGTTCCGGCCAGATCGATGCCGGGCACCAGCGGAAACCGGCGGACGATTTTGCCCCTGCCGGTTACTGCAAGCCCGTCCTTGTAATTGAGCGAGGAATAGTCCACGGCCACCAGAACCTCCTCGGACGGGAGATCGGCATCGGTGAGAGCCTTGAGTTCGGCAACGGTTTTACCGGCGTCTTGAGTCAAGACCAGGGCTTTGAAAGTCGCGGATTCTGTCATGGCGTTTTATTGCTCCGATGGTTTTGGGTGCAAGGCTGCTCGCGGCGATTCACCAGCGAACAAATGGATTGCATCGCTGGGGGGGACTAAATACCATAGCTCGTTAGAGCTTAACCGGGGAATTCACGACCGTGTTCCGGTCCGTATCAGTCTTTTGACTGTCGAGCTACTCCCTTCCCAGTTGTTTGTTTTCCAGAGCCCGGCGCTGCGCTCGGCGCCCGCGCCAAATTTCCAAAAACGCGAGCAATCCCAAGCGAAGGTGAACGATGAAAATTTTAGTCGCCGTAAAAAGGGTGGTTGACTATAACGTCAAAGTTCGGGCGAAAGCCGATGGTTCCGGCGTAGAGACCGCCAACGTCAAGATGTCGATGAACCCGTTCGACGAAATTGCCGTGGAAGAAGCCGTCCGCCTCCAGGAAGCCGGCAAGGCCAAGGAAATCGTGGCGGTATCGCTGGGCATCGGCGCCTGTCAGGACACCATCCGCACCGCGCTGGCGATGGGCGCCGACCGGGGCATTCTGGTGGAAACCGACGCCGAACTGCAACCGCTGGCGGTCGCCAAGCTGCTCAAGGCCGTGGTCGAGAAGGAAAAGCCCGAACTGGTCATCCTCGGCAAGCAAGCCATCGACGACGACGCCAACCAGACTGGCCAGATGCTGGCCGCCCTACTCGGCTGGCCGCAGGGCACTTTCGCCTCCAAGGTCGAAGTCGGCGCCGATGCGGTCACCGTCACCCGCGAAGTCGATGGCGGCCTGGAAACCGTCGCGCTGAAGCTACCGGCGGTCGTTACCTCCGACCTGCGTTTGAACGAACCCCGCTTCGTCAAGCTTCCCAACATCATGAAAGCCAAAAAGAAACCGCTGGACGTGCTCAAACCGGCGGATCTGGGCGTGGATGTCGCCCCGCGACTGATCACCCTGAAGGTGCAAGAACCGCCCAAGCGCCAAGCCGGTATCAAGGTCGGCTCCGTGGCCGAGCTAGTAGAAAAGTTGCACAAAGAAGCGCACGTCATCTAACGCCTGCGGAGACCGAATCATGAGTATCCTGGTCATTGCCGAACACGACAACGCCGTCCTTAAAGCGGCGACGCTGAACACCATCACCGCCGCCGCTCAACTCGGCGGCGACATCGCCGTGCTGGTGGCTGGCCACGGCTGCGGCGCGGTCGCGGAGGCCGCCGCCCAGATCGCCGGAGTCAAGAAAGTTCTGGTCGCCGACGCCCCCCACTACGCCCACCAACTGGCCGAGAACGTGGCAGCTTTGATCGTCGGCCTCGCCGGCGGCTACACCCACATCCTCGCTCCGGCCACCGCCGCCGGCAAGAATACGTTGCCGCGCGTAGCCGCCTTGCTGGATGTGGCGCAAATTTCGGACATCATCAAAGTGGAAAGCGCCGATACCTTCGTGCGGCCGATCTACGCCGGCAACGTGCTGGCCACCGTGCAATCCAAAGACCCGGTCAAGGTCATCACCGTGCGCGGCACCGCCTTCCCGGCCGCTGCCAGCGGCGGTTCCGCCAGTACCGAAACCATCGTCCCGGCCGCCGACGCCAGCACCTCCAGCTTCGTCGGCCAACAGTTGACCAAGTCCGACCGGCCAGAACTGACCGCCGCTAAAGTCATCATCTCCGGCGGACGCGGCATGGGCAACGGCGATAACTTCAAGCTGCTCGAAGACGTGGCGGACAAACTGGGCGCGGCGGTAGGCGCGTCCCGCGCCGCCGTGGATGCCGGCTTCGTGCCCAACGATTACCAAGTCGGCCAAACCGGTAAAGTGGTCGCGCCCGAGCTGTACATCGCCGTCGGCATTTCCGGCGCCATCCAGCATCTGGCCGGCATGAAAGACAGCAAAGTGATCGCCGCCATCAACAAGGACGAAGAAGCGCCGATCTTTCAGGTCGCCGACTACGGTCTGGTCGCCGATCTGTTCGCTGCCGTACCCGAATTGTCCAATGAACTGGACAAGCTGAAGGCTGCCGGTTAAGCGTCCCACACTCCGAGCCTTGCGCCGCCGTCCGAGCGGCGCCGCGTCCCCCCGCTCCGGCATTGCTCGAACGAACACAAACCCTCACCCCCAACCCTTCTCCCAGCGGGAGAGGGGAGTTCTCGCACAGTTTTAAGGAGGCGCACATGACCGCCTATTTCGCTCCCACCCGCGACATGCAGTTTGTAATCAACGAATTGGCCGGCCTTGCCGAAATCGCCGCGCTGCCGGCGTTCGCCGAGCAGGATGCCGGTCCGGAACTGGTGGAGGCCGTCCTGGAAGAAGCCGCCAAACTGGCTACCGAAGTGCTGTCGCCGCTCAACAAAATCGGCGACGAGCAGGGCGCGCGCTTGACCGCCGACGGCGTGATTCCGGCGGACGGTTTCGGCGACGCCTACCAAAAATTCGTCGAGGGCGGCTGGAACGGCATCAGCGGCCACGTCGAATACGGCGGCCAAGGCTTGCCGGAACTGATCAACACCGCCACCCAGGAAATGTGGAATTCCGCCAACATGTCCTTCGCGCTGTGCCCCTTGCTAAATGCCGGCGCCATCGAAGCCATCGGCCGCGTCGGCTCCCCCGAGCAAAAGGCGCTGTATCTGCCCAAGATGATCGCCGGCGAATGGACCGGGACCATGAACCTGACCGAATCGCAGGCCGGTTCCGACCTGTCGGCGGTCCGGGCCCGGGCGGTGCCGGAAGGCGATCACTACCGCATTTTCGGCCAGAAGATCTTCATCACCTGGGGCGAGCACAACATGACCGAGAACACCATCCATTTGGTGCTCGCCCGCACGCCGAACGCCCCGGAAGGGGTCAAAGGCATCTCGCTGTTCATCGTCCCCAAGGTTCTGGTCAACCCGGACGGCTCGCTGGGGTCGCGCAACGACGTGCGAGCCGTATCGATCGAACACAAGCTGGGCATCCACGCCAGCCCGACCTGCACGATGGCCTTCGGCGACCAGGATGGCGCTATCGGCTATCTGGTCGGCGAAGAGAACAAGGGATTGAACTACATGTTCATCATGATGAACGAGGCCCGCTTCAAGGTCGGATTGCAGGGACTGGCCATCGGCGAACGCGCCTATCAGGCCGCCCGCGAATACGCCAAGGACCGGGTGCAAGGCCGGCCGCTCGGCGTTAAGAGCGGCGACCGGGTCACGATCATCCACCACCCCGACGTGCGGCGGATGTTGCTGACCATGAAAGCCCAGAACGAGGCGATGCGAGCGCTGGCTTACACCGTCGCCGCACACATGGATTTGGCCCGCCGCCACCCCGACGCCGCAGTTCGCGCCACCCATCAAGCGCGAGTGGATCTGCTGATTCCCGTGGTCAAGGGCTGGTCTAGCGAGATCGGTATCGAAGTGGCCTCGCTGGGCGTGCAAGTACACGGCGGCATGGGTTTCGTCGAAGAAACCGGCGCCTGCCAACACTTGCGCGATTCCCGTATCACCACGATCTACGAAGGCACCACCGGCATCCAGGCCAACGACCTNNGAAGGCACCACCGGCATTCAGGCTGCTGACTTGGCCGGCCGCAAGCTGAGCATGGATAAAGGCGTTTCGATGCGGGCACTGATCGCCGACATCGAAGCGACCGCCGCGGAACTCGGCCAAGCGACGGGCGATGACATCGCCGCGATCCGGGCGGCGCTAGACGAGGGTACGCAAGCGCTGGCCGAAGCGACCGAATGGATATTGAACGCGCGCGATCCCGACTCGGTCATGGCGGTGTCGGTGGACTACATGATGCTGGCTGGTACCGTCTNNGTCTGCGGCGGCTGGCAGATGGCGCGCACCGCCCAAGCAGCCCAACGCAAGCTACGAAGCGGCGAAGATCCGGCCTTCCACGAAGCCAAGCTGATCACCGCTCGTTTCTATGCCGAGCATATCCTGCCTAAAGCTGGCGCCCTGCGCGATTCGGTCAAAAACGGCGGCATTTCGATCATGGCGTTAGCCGAAGAACAGTTTTAGTGCCCGCACGCAACCCCTCTCCCGGCGCGGGAGAGGGGTTGGAGCGAAGGTTCCTTGAGTTGCCCGATCCGGCGATCACTTTTTTTGCAAGCGCTTGCTGACGGCCTGTTGGAAAATTCCCAGCAGCTTGGCCGCGGCCGACTGATTGCCGTTACATCGGCGCAACGCTTCGTCGACGAGCAGCGCCGTAGCCTGTTTCAGGGTGGGCAGCGCCGCCGCAAAACGGACGGGTACCTTCGCGTCGAAAGCGTTAACGGATACTGCTTCTGCCTCAAAATGCGGCTTCGGCGGCTCGTGGAAAGCCGCAGACTGTTGCTCTCCTTGCTGCTGTTGAGCGATGTACCGTTCGAATGGCTCCACCGATAGCGTTCTGCCGCTGCTGCGGCTCGCCGCATCGAATACCATCGCGTGCAACTCGCGGATGTTGCCGGGAAAAGAATAACTCGCCAACAATCCCCGCAACTTTTCCGATACCTGTGGCTTGGGTCGATCGAGCCGAGACGCTGCCGCAGCCAGAAAATGATCGACCAGCAACGGCAAATCGTCCAGCCGCTCGCGCAGCGGCGGCAGATGGAGATGATGAGTGCGGAACCGGAAATTGAGATCCTTGCGAAATTCTCCCTGTTTGACCAACTCCCAAAGATCCCGGTTGGTCGCAGAAACGATCCGCGCGGTACCGCGCTTGGGTCGATCTTGCCCTAACGGAAAATAGTCGCCTTCCTGCAGCAGGCGCAGCAGTTTGGCTTGCGAAGCCAAGGTCAAATCGCCGATTTCGTCCAGAAACAGCGTACCGCTGGCCGCTTGCTCGACCAACCCCGCTCGCGCTCGCTCGGCACCGGTAAATGCGCCCTTGGCGTGCCCGAACAAGGTGTCCGAAAAGACGTTATCGTCCAGTCCGGCTACGTTGACCGAGACCAGAGCACCCCGACGATTGCTCAGCGCGTGGATGGCCCGGGCGAACAAGTCCTTGCCGACGCCAGTTTCGCCGGTAATCAGCACCGGTTCGGCGGTCTGCGCGACGGCCTCCGCGTACCGAAACAGCAAATGCATCTGGGAATTGCCGGTCACGATTCCGGCAAAAGCCTCCGGTCTGCTCAAGCCCGGCGCGATAACTTGCTGCTTGAGGGCCAGGTTCTCCTGCTGAAGATCCTGAAAAGCCAGCGCATTTTTGACGACGGTGGACAACCGGCCAAACTCGATGGGTTTGGTCATATAGTCGAAAGCCCCTTCCTTGATACAGCGCACCGCCGTATCGACATCCTCGGTGGCGGTGAGAATCACCACCAAAGTCCCCGGATATTCCCGGGAAATGGCGCGCAGTAGATCCTCTCCGCTAACCTCGGGCATCACCAGATCCAGAAAAACGATCCCAGCCGGCTGCCGGGCGAGCAGCTCCATCACTCGGCGGCCGTCCAAGCAGGAAAGAACATTGTTCAAACCAGCTTTTTTTAAGGCTACCTCGGTCAGTCGTACGCTCATCTTATCGTCGTCGACGACCAAGATTGGCCTCGTGGGATAAAGGGTCTGTTTCATAAGCCTCGCGGTGTCGGAAACCATGCTGTGAGCGGTAGAAGAAATTACAGCCGCACGGGTTTCGAAGGTCAACAAAATACGCTGCATCTCGCGAGTGCAGGGCGATTTTCCCTGAACCTGCGGCGTCCGTCTCAAATTCCGGCTCATGGCATCACCGGCCTACAACGTTCGCCAGCGAAGCTGAAAAGCGAGTATCGCCGTTCCTCGGATGTGCTTCCTATCGCGAGGTTACAGTTTTTCAAACGCGTAAAATCGGTATGTGACATTGCTTTGCTTTGTTCTATGCACATCATATAACGTCTTTGTCGAAGTGCGCCTCGGATGCGAACCGCGCCGCTTCGATGGCGGTATATAGATGGGCAATAAATTGATCTTGAAAGCGATTTCGTCAATCTGACCGATACTGTTGGCCATCTTACGACCACTGGAATCACACAGAGCCCGCCGTTTTTTTGCTCTATCGTTTCCAGCACAGACCAACTCGTTCAGAGCACTTTACATTTAGCAAATGCCATTCCAATCGCGAAAATAAGATAACACATTAATTATTATTAATTTTTTTAAAAAAACTGAACAACTCAAACGATCCGTCTTACAATATAAAATGTAGTATTTTCAGCTAAATTATTTTTTTTAAAAAAAATCATATCCTTATTATCTACAACAAAAAAATAATGACAACAATAAAAATTGTAACAACCGATAGTATTCCCGTCCCCGTTTCCTATAGGATCAATTGCGATCAAGCGGGATAATGGTATCGAATGCCAACTTTGTCGTTGCCGCTACCGGAGCAGGAGGTCAACTACCGTGCCAGCTTCACTCTTCCGATACCTGGCTTACCCCGCCGAAACCCAAGGGTTGAGCGCTGCGCCCGCACGGCCCACGGAATCCGGCACCGGCGATCGGCCTATCGTTCGTGGCGAGCCAGCAACGACAGCGACCGCTGCGGTTCGAACACCGCCTACCGCTGACCAGACGACCCAACCGACCAAGACCGCCAGCATCACCGACAGCGGTTTGGAAATCGCTAGATTTCTGATCGAGGACGGCGTCATCACCGAAGAGCAGTTGATTTACGCCATGCGGGTCCGCGCCAAACTCTCTTCGGAAAAACCGCTGCTGAGCGTTCTGAACGAAATCGGCTACGTCAGCCCGGAACAGCAGCGCACCACCCTACGCAAACATCGCGTTTCGGTCCGGATCGGCGCTCTTTTGGTAGAACTGGGCCATCTGCGAGAACAGGATCTTCGCGCGGCGTTGGCGCTGCAACGGGAATCGGGGAGCGGCAACAAGCTAGGCGACATCCTGCTGGAAAACCATTTCATCGCGGAAAACAAACTCATCGAGGTTCTCGCCGATCAGTTGGGCTTTCCTCAGATCGCGCCAGAACTGGGCGACATAGATCGGAGATTGCTGGAAAAAGCAAACCCAAACTGGTACTTGCAGCGGCATTTACTCCCGATCCGCGCCGAAAACGACCGGGTTTTGGTCGCGTTTGCCGATCCGTTAGACCAGCGCGCCCGCCAGGAAGCCGAGCGGCTATTCGGATTGAATCTGGTGCCGCTGATCGCCAGCAAGCGCGCCATTCGCGAAACGCTCGAAATCTACAAGCGGCACGCGCAAAATCTCGCGGCGCCGATCGTTCAAACCGACGAAACTACCCACGTCGTCGAGCTGGTCAACACCTTGTTCCTGGATGCCATGCACGCCCGAGCCAGCGACATCCACATCGAGCCGATGAAGGATCAAGTGCGCATCCGTTTCCGTTGCGACGGCGTCCTGAGCGTTTACAAAAACGTCGACAAAAAACTGGCGCCCCTGTTGTCGAACCGCCTCAAGATTTTGGCCAAGGCCGATATCGCCGAACGGCGCCGCCATCAGGATGGCCACATCGGCTTCGAAGACCCGAAAACCGGCCGTCAAATCGATATCCGGGTTTCGGTCTACGTCACCATTTATGGCGAAAAGATCGTGCTGCGCCTGCTGCGCAAGGCTCAACTGGTACCGCTCGATCAGATCGGCATGTTTCCTCGCACTCTGAGCCGGTTCTACGAAGATGCCCTCGACTTGCCAAGCGGCATCGTCCTGATCACCGGCCCGACCGGCACCGGTAAGACCACGACCCTCTACAGTTGCGTGAACCACCTCAACAGCATCGACCGCTGCATCGCCACGGTCGAAGATCCGGTGGAATACGTGATCGAAGGCATCGCGCAGTGCTCGCTCAACCCCAAAATCGACGTGACCTTCGAAACCACGCTACCCCATATCATGCGACAGGACCCGGACGTGATCGTGCTGGGCGAAATCCGCGATCGCTTTTCGGCGGAGGTGGCTATCCAGGCCGCCTTGACCGGTCACAAAGTTTTGACCACGTTCCACACCGAAGACACCATCGGTGGCCTGTTGCGGCTGATGAACATGGATATCGAGACTTTTCTGATCTCTTCCACCGTGGTCTCGGTGCTGGCGCAGCGATTGTTGCGCCGAGTTTGCCCGAACTGTGCCGAACCTTATCAACCCAACAGCACCGAACTGCAACGATTGGGTTATAAACACCACGATCTGGAAGGTTCCGAGTTCAAGCAGGGGCGCGGTTGCGCCGCGTGCCGCCACACCGGCTATCAGGGCCGCATCGGCGTTTTCGAGCTGCTCGTCTTGAACGTGATGGTCAAAGACGCCATCCTGCAAAAATGCACGTCCCACGAAATTCGCCGCATCAGTCTGGAAACCTCCGGCATGGTGACTCTGCTGGAGGACGGTTTGGCCAAAGCGGCGCGCGGCGAAACCACGCTGGCCGAGGTGTTTCGTTATCTACCCCGTCTCGACAAACCCCGGTCATTGAACGAAATCAAACGCTTGGTAGGCATCACATGACAGCTCGCGACCAATCGCTCCACGATCTGATCGTGCAAACCATCGCCTCCCGCGAGATCAGCTTGCCGGTCTTCAATCCCGTCGCCCTGCGCTTGCAGCGGATTCTGCACAGCGACGCCACCCAGATCGCCGACATCGAGACCATGATCGTCGAGGATCAAGCTCTGGCCAGCCAAATATTACGGGTTGCCAACGCGGCCTTTTACAAAGGCTTGCAGCAGATCACGACGATTCGCAAAGCCATTATCCGCCTGGGCGTCCAACAAGTTGCCAACCTGGCGATGGTCGTCGCCCAACAACAGATGTACCAAAAAACCGGCGACGCATTCCTCGGTTATCGGGAAAAACTGTGGCGACACGCCTTCGTCTCGGCCGTGGGTTGCAAATGGTTAGCCGAGCGCTGCGGCTATCGCAGCGAGGCGGAAACCGCCTTTTTGGCCGGTCTTCTACACAATATCGGCCAGTTGGCGCTACTCAAAATCATCGAGGACTTGCGCGCTGCCAACGCCATCGGCGCCAACTTGCCGGAAACCTTGATCGTCGAAATTCTGGATAGCGATATGCACACGCAGCAAGGCCACGCGCTCGCCAAGAAATGGAATCTGCCGGACGAATATTGCGCGGTGGTGCGCGATCATCATCAAGAACCGTGCGACGCCAACAATATCCTGCTGCTCTTTGTGCGGCTGGTGGATCAAACCTGCGAAAAGATCGGTGTTGGTTTACACGGCGACCCCCATATCGCGCTGGCGGCCACGCCGGAGGCGCAAAGTTTGGGATTGAGCGAAGTCGCGCTGGCCGAACTGGAAATCTTGCTCGAAGACAATGCGGCAATGGCCAGTCAGGTTTAAGGATGGTCGTTGCGACAACCGAACGATAGCCGATAAACCCCTACTTTGTTCGAGGCAAGCTCCTATACTTTCGAGATGAACGGCGCACAGCGCCTCGCTTCGCCCGCCTGCCACGGCCGCCCTCGAACCCAGGTATTTCCGCCATGACCGAACTCACGACCCGCGAGCCCGAAGTCGCCACCCGCGACAGCCTGCTAAACCGCACCATGCAAAATCTCCGGGAGGCGTGGCGCGAAGTGGCCGATTGGCGAGGCGGCCTGCTGTCCACCACCCCCAGCCCCAATTTGCCCGACAAGGACGCCGAGGCGCTGAAAGCCCAGATGCGCGATTGTCTGGAAACGCGCGGCGGCGAAGTGTCGGCCCGCGCCCGGGCGGCCAATCTGGGACGGATTTATTTGTCGCTGAACGCCAAGGGCCGCAAGCGATTCCTCAAAATCCTGGCCACCGAGTTCGACATCGACCACAAAGCAGTGGACAAAGTGGTCGCTAAACTCCAACAGGCTGGCGACAAAGCCGAGGAGCGCGCCAAGGCCGAACGCGCCCTGCGCCAAGCGTTGCAACCGCCGCGAGGACGTTTGCTGGCGCAACTCAACGCGTTGCCCGAGGGCTTTCATTTTCTGGTGGATCTGCGCGCCGAACTGCTGGAATGGCGCAAGGACGATCCCGCGCTGGCGGCGCTGGAGCGGGATTTGCTGTCGCTGCTGGTGTCCTGGTTCGATGTCGGCTTTTTGGAATTGCGGCGCATCACCTGGGATTCGCCGGCATCGCTGCTGGAGAAAATGATCGCCTACGAAGCCGTGCATCCGATCAAGAGCTGGGACGATCTCAAGAACCGGCTCAGTTCCGACCGGCGCTGTTTCGCTTTCTTCCATCCGCGCATGGCCAACGAACCGCTGATCATCGTTCAGGTCGCGCTGGTCCACGGCATCGCCGACAACGTCCACACCCTGCTAGACGAAGCGGCGCCAGTGCTCGATCCCAATACCGCTGACACCGCGATTTTTTATTCGATCTCGAACGCCCACGAGGGCTTGGCCGGCATCAGTTTCGGCAACTTCTTGATCAAGCGAGTGGTGGATGAATTGATCACCGAGTTCAAGAACCTCAAAACTTTCGCCACCTTGTCTCCGATTCCCGGCTTTCGCAACTGGCTGGACGGCAAACTGAACGAACCGGGCAAAGATGCCGAGGCGGAGTTGCTGACTCCAGCAGACCGCAAGGCGCTCGCTACCGTCGCCGGTACCGGTGCCGAGCCGGTTTCGCTGAAGACTTTATTGCAAGCGTCCGATTGGACAGAGAAACCAGAGTTGGCCAAAGCCTTGAAACATCCCTTGCAGCGGTTGTGCGCCCGCTATCTGGCCAAGGAAAAACGCGAAAGCGGAACCGCCTACGACCGGGTCGCTCACTTCCACCTCTCGAACGGCTCGCGGATCGAACGACTGAATTGGCTGGCCGATACTTCATCCAAAGGTATGGGCCAGTCGGTGGGAATGATGGTGAATTATCTCTACAAACTCGACGACATTGAAGCCAATCACGAGGCGTATCGGGGCGAAGGCAAGGTGATGACCTCATCGACGATTCGGTCGTTGTTGAAAGGCTGAACCAAGAAACTTCGATAGCTAATCCTATCAAAGCGCACCGAATTAACACTGGCTATACTTCAAAGTCATCGATTAGCCAACAAAATCAAAAGCCGCCAGCACGCAGGAAGAGATAAATCCTAACGCGATCCCCTACGCAAACACTCCAACCCGCTCGATCATCCGCTCTGGAGTAAAACCATGCGCATTCGAAAAGGAACGACCCGCCTAGCGCCCCTATATTTATTCCTGAGCCTCGCCGCGTTCGGCGTTGCCGACGCCGCCACGCGCGCGGATTTTTACGCTACGTTCGACCCTGCCGCTGGCGCGATTCCATTCCCCAACAACTTGTTATTCGGCGGATCGACCGACGGCACGCTAAATATCCCGGTGTCCGATCCCGGCAACCTGGCCGATCCACGAGTGGCCATGAACGGTTTGGATGGTTTTTCTACCGTCGCGCCGCTGACCGCAAATTTTTCCGGCGCTTTGAATGCGAACACGATCAAAGCCGGTAGCACGGTGCGGGTGTTCGAGGTGGCGCTGACCAATCCGTTCCTAGACCCGACGAACCCGCCGTTCGCCATCGCCGAGGTCAAGCGCGAACTCAAGGCCGGTAGCGATTACAGCGCCAATCTGCTGCCGCAGGATCCTAACCAGACCACCTTGAACATCCATCCGCTGCTTCCCTTCAAGCCCAAGACCGGCTATCTGGTGGTGCTGACCGGCGGCATTCAAGACAGCAGCGGCTTCGATGCCTCGCCGTCGCCGGCCTATGCCCTAACCAAGCTGACCACGCCATTGGTAGACGCCAACGGCAACAGCACGATCTCCGGCCTAGGCGACGCCCAAGCCCAAGCGCTGGAACCGATTCGGCAACTGGTCAACAACCAGGAAAGTGCCGCTGCCGGCCAAGGTATCCCCCGGAACAGCATCGTATTGAGTTGGACTTTCATGACTCAATCCATCGACGATGCATTTACCGCGTTGGGCCAGAACATCAAGCCGCTGGGGATGGTGGTCAAATCGACTGGCGTAACTACCGCCGCCGTCGGGTTGGGTCTACCCGGCTTCTCCGACATTTACGCCGGCGCGCTGGCGATTCCCTATTACCTCGACCAAGACAAGCCGTTGAGCGGTTATTGGCAAACAGCCAATGGCGGTGATGTCACTCGCTACAATCCGCTGCCGGTGGCGACCACGATCCAGCAAATCCCGGTGCTGATGACCGTGCCCAACGCGGCAAGCGGCCAGCGCAAACCGGCGAACGGCTGGCCGGTAGTGATCTTTCAGCACGGCATTACCCAAAACCGCACCAACCTGTTCTTGCTGGCCGATGCGCTGTCGTTCGTCGGCTTTGCCGCCGTCGCTATCGACCTGCCGCTGCACGGGGTCACTGATTCGACAAATCCTTTCTACATTAATGGATTAGAGCGGACTTTTGACCTCGATCTCATCGATAACACAACCGGCGCGACCAGCCCGGACGGGAAAATCGACGCTTCTGGCACCTATTTTCTCAACTTGGCAAGCCTGCTTACCACTCGCGATAACTTCCGCGAAGCCGCCGAGGACTTGCGGCAATTAACCGCCACTTTGCCGCTGGTGGATCTGGACAACGACGGCAAACCCGACCTGGACACCGATCGTATCCATTTCGTGGGACACTCTCTAGGTGCCATTCTCGGTGGCACCTTCTTGGGTATCGACGACAACGTCACCACCGCAACGCTGGGCATGGGCGGTGGCGGTTTTGTCAAGTTCATAGACGGCTCGCCTACCCTTAGCCCCCCCTATGTCGCCCTGTTGGCAGCCCAAGGCATCATCCAAGGTACGCCCACCTACGAAAATTATCTGGTCGCGGCGCAGACCACGATCGATTCCGGTGATCCGGTCAATTACGCTGCTGCCGCTGCCGGCTTGCATCCGATTCACCTGATCGAAGTGGTTGGTAGTGCCGACTCGCTGCCAGATCAAGTGGTGCCAAATTCGGTCGAGAATGCACCGCTGACGGGTACCGAAGCGCTGGCCAAGGTCATGGGATTGCAATCGGTCAGCCGTTCGATGTGGAACGACAAGGGCGTGCGCGCCATCGTCCGCTTCACCCAAGGCGATCACAGTTCGATCATCAAGCCTACCGCTTCCGTCGGCGCCACCGCCGAAATGCAGGGTCAGATGATCAGTTTCTTGCAAAGCCGAGGCACGGAGCTGGAAATCATTTACCACCCTGTCGTGAAGTAACACAACTTTATCCCCACTTCACCGCAGCCCCGCTCTTTGGACGAGCGGGTTTTTTGTGGCACCGGACCGATCCCCTTTACGGCGTGGCGCTCAATCGGTAGATTGCCGCCATTTCGCCAACCACTCGATATCAAGCGCATGGCCCAATATATTTTCACCATGAACCGCGTGGGTAAAGTCGTACCGCCCAAGCGGGAAATCTTGAAAGACATTTCCCTGTCGTTTTTTCCCGGCGCCAAGATCGGCGTGTTGGGCCTAAACGGCTCCGGCAAATCCACCCTGCTGCGCATCATGGCCGGGATGGATACCGACATTCTCGGCGAAGCCCACCCGCAATCCGGCATCAAAATCGGCTTTCTACCGCAGGAACCACAACTCGATCCCACCAAAGATGTGCGCGGCAACGTCGAGGAAGCAGTGCGGCCCATCAAGGCCGCCTTGGCGCGGCTGGACGAAGTCTACGCCGCCTACGCCGACCCCGAAGCAGATTTCGAAAAACTGGCCGCCGAACAAGCCGACCTCGAAGCGCATCTACACGCTACCGACGGCCACAATCTAGACCGGACCCTAGAAGTGGCCGCCGACGCTCTGCGACTGCCGCCGTGGGAGGCCGACGTCAACAAGCTATCCGGCGGCGAGCGACGGCGGGTGGCCCTATGCCGGCTGCTTCTGTCCAAACCCGACATGCTGCTGCTGGACGAACCGACCAATCACCTCGATGCCGAATCGGTCGCTTGGCTGGAACGGTTTCTCCAGGACTACCCCGGCACCGTGGTGGCCGTCACCCACGACCGTTACTTCCTCGACAACGTCGCCGGCTGGATTCTGGAACTGGATCGTGGCCGGGGCATCCCGTGGGAAGGGAATTATTCGTCCTGGCTAGAACAGAAGGAAAAACGGCTGGAAATCGAGGAGCGACAGGAAACCGCCCATATCAAAGCCATGAAGGCGGAATTGGAATGGGTGCGCGCCAACCCGAAAGGTCGCCACGCCAAGAGCAAGGCTCGCGTGGCCCGTTTTGAAGAATTGGAATCGCAGGAATTCCAGAAGCGCAACGAAACCCAGGAACTCTATATTCCACCTGGACCACGCCTAGGCGATCTGGTCATCGAAGCCACGAAGCTACGCAAAGGCTTCGGCGACCGGCTACTGATCGACGATCTCGATTTCAGGCTACCCAAGGGCGGCATCGTCGGCGTGATCGGCCCCAACGGCGCCGGCAAAACCACCCTGTTCCGGATGCTGGTCGGCCAGGAACAGCCGGACGGTGGCACGTTGCGGGTCAGCGATACCGTCAAATTGGCCTACGTCGATCAATCGCGCGACGCCCTTGCTCCCGACAAGACGGTCTGGCAGGAAATCTCCGACGATTTGGATGTCATCGCCATCGGCAATTACCAGATTAACTCGCGCGCCTATGTGGGCCGCTTCAACTTCAAGGGACCGGACCAGCAGAAATTCGTCAAGGACCTATCCGGCGGCGAACGCAACCGCGTTCACCTGGCCAAGCTATTGAGAAGCGGCGGCAACGTGCTGCTACTGGACGAGCCGACCAACGATCTGGACGTGGAAACGCTGCGGGCACTGGAAGAGGCCTTGCTGGCCTTCGCCGGCTGCGCGGTGATCATCTCCCACGACCGCTGGTTTCTGGACCGTATCGCCACCCATATTTTGGCTTTCGAGGGCGATTCGCAGGTGATGTGGTTCGAGGGTAATTACGCGGACTACGAAGCCGACCGCAAGCGACGGCTCGGCGTGGAAGCAGACCAACCGCACCGCATCAAATACCGGAAGCTGGCCTAGCAGCCGTTGTACGAAGACCCCTCGCCCGTCAGCGAGCGAGGGGTCGGGGAACAGCTTATCGACGGTATAATGGTCCCGAGACAGGACCACAGGGAGGCAGCCGTCATGCTAAAACCCCTCGTTCCAGAAGGCGAGGCGTTGCGCCGAGCGTTCCAATGGCTCGCCGAACAAGGATGCTGCACGCCCAAAACCGTCGAACGAGCCAGCCTGATGTTCGACCTGGCGCCACGGGACGAAGAATTTCTGCTGCGGCAGTTCGTCTATCACCGTGGTGCGGCCAGCGATGCGCCGCTCTCAGAACAGCAGCGGGGAATCGGTTAGCCGCCGAGCGAAACTGACCAGCATGGCGGCGGTCGCTCCCCAGATGAAGCGATCTTCGTAGGGGATGACGTAATAGCGCCGCTGTTGGCCTTTGTAAAACATGCTGCGATATTCGTGATTGCGCGCATCGAGAACGAATTCCAGCGGCACCTCGAACGCCTCGGCGACCTCGAACGCATCCAGCGCTAACTCGAACGGCGGCGTCACGAATCCCACCACTGGCGTCACCAAAAATCCGGTCACAGTCTGATACAGATCGAGAAAGCCGGCGATTTCCACTACATGCCGACGCCGCAAACCGATTTCCTCTTCCGCTTCGCGCAGCGCAGTATCGACCGGGCTAGCGTCTTCGTCTTCCGCCCGGCCACCGGGAAAGCTGATCTGCCCGGCGTGATGCTCCAGATGGGCGGTGCGCTGGGTCAGCAGCACCGTATAACCTTCCGGCCGTTCCACCAAGGGCACCAGCACCGCCGCCGGAGTCAGCGGCCGCTCTTCGGGCTCCATGCCGGCCACGGCGTGATCGCCGGTGATCGTTTCCACCTGGTGCGTGGAGTGCAAGCAGCGGCGAATCCGATCGCGCATTTCCGCGTGATTCACGTCACCCCCACCTCGATCCCGAACAACCGGCCATAGTTGGCGGTGGTTTTGGCCGCCAACTGTTCCAGCGATTCGCCGCGCAATCGGGCGACGAATTCGGCCACATGCCGCACCCAAGCCGGATGGTTAGGTTTACCGCGATGCGGCGTTGGCGCCAGATAGGGCGAATCGGTTTCTACCAACAGTCTTGCGGCGGGCATCCGCTGGGCTACGCCCTGAATCTGTCCGGCGTTCTTGAAGGTCACAATACCGGAAAACGAGATGTAAAAACCCAATTCCAACGCTCGTTCCGCCATCGCCCAATCTTCGGTAAAACAGTGCAGTACGCCGCCGATCTCGGCCGCACCCTCTTCTTCCAAAATACGCAGGGTATCGGCGCGGGCATCGCGGGTGTGAACGATCAGGGGCTTGCCGAGTTCGCGCGCGGCGGCGACGTGGATGCGAAACCAATCCTGCTGGCGGATCGCGCTGTCGCAGCCGTAATAGTAATCCAGCCCGGTTTCGCCGATGGCGACCACTCGCCGGTCCCGGCCCAGCGCGACCAATTCCTTCACGGTCGGCGCACGGCCGCCATCCTCGCTGGGATGCACCCCCACCGACAGGGCAATTTGGGGATAAGGCTCGGTCATGCGGGCGAGCGCCGGCCAGCTTTCCAAATCCGTTGCCACGCTCAACAGCCGCGTCACCCCATTTCCCAAGGCAGCATCCAAAACGCCCGCGAGGCCATTCCCAAAACGGCTCAAGTCGAGACGGTCCAGATGGCAGTGAGAATCCACCAACATACGAGAATCGACCAATGGTTACATGGTGTTGGTGGGCTGATCGGTGCGGGTATATCCCCCCAGCAGCGCGTCGATCTTTTTCTGGAGATTAGCGCCTTCCACACCACCGAACTGAATACCGACCCCCATCTGCCGGCCGCCGGGCGTCGTTCGATAATTGATCCAAACCACCTTGCCGGTGATGGCGAACCGTTCGGGATCATCCATCAGAGTCAGCAATAGAAATACTTCGTCACCCAATTCGAAGGACTTTTCGGTTGGGATAAAAATACCCCCACCCTTGAGAAAAGGCATGTAGCTGGAATGCAGCATCGCCTTATCCTTGATGACGAGAGAAATGACGCCTTGTCGTGGAGCCGACATATTTCAACCTTCTTTAAGCGCACGTCCGCGAAACGTCGGGTTCACCGCTCCCCGCCCCATCGCCGAGAAACGCTTCCAACAACAGTTGCGCGTTGATCTGGGTGGTTGAACACAGAGTATACAATCGGATTGCTGCATCCAAGCGATCAAACAGAACATTCGCCGGTTGCCGCTTGGCCCAACGCCGCAACACGGCGCGCAAATCGGGACTGCTCAAGCAGGGAGGTTCCAAATCCATCTTAAGTCGAATCAGGTCGGTATGCCAGCCAATCAACCAACGCAGGTTCTCGGCGAGATCGCCTTGCAGCCAATATTCCACCGCGCGCACCGGATCCAACTGGCCGGTCAGTACCTGCTCGTAGCGTTCAACCAGTTCCCGCCGACGGTTCCAGGACTCGCCACCGGCGTAAGCCAGCGCTGCCAGCGGCGCGCCCCCGGCGACGTCGAGCAAGGTTCCTGGTTTCAACCCACCGTTCGTTTGCGGTGCCAACCAGGAAATGGCTTCCGCCAGCGGAGGCGGATCGAAACGGATCGTCTGGCAACGGCTGCGCACGGTGGCGGGCAATCGCGCCGGTTGGGCGGTCACCAGCAATAACAAGCCGTTGCCCGGCGGCTCTTCCAGCGTCTTCAACAAGCTGTTGGCAGCGCTGAGATTGAGTCGGTCGGCCGGCTCCAGCAGAGCGATCTTGTAACCGCCATATTGGGCGGTCAACCCCAGAAAATCGCGGAGATCGCGGATTTGATCGATCTTGATCGCCTTGCCGTCCTCGGCCGGCCGCACCGCGCTGAAATCGGGATGACTGCCGGCCCGGAACAAGCGGCAACCCCGACAACACCCGCAAGCATCGCCTTCATCTGTGCGCTTTTCGCATAATAGTGCCCGCGCTAACCGGCGGGCGAAAACCAGCTTGCCCAAGCCGACTCGACCCGCCAGCAGCAGGGCGTGAGGCAAGCGTCCGGCGGCGAGGCGCTGCTGAAGTTGCCGCCACAGCCGCTCGTGCCAAGGCAACCGCTCATCCATCGCTTCGCTCCAGCCAGTCGGCGAGAATCGCTTCCACTTCAGCCCGAACCGCTTCGACCGGACGGCTGGCATCGACGACCCGGTAGCGGTTGGGACGTTGCTTGGCTCGCTCCAAATAAATCGCGCGCACCCGCTCGAAAAATGCTCCTTCCTCCCGCTCGAAACGATCCGCCGCACCGCGCCGGCCAGCCCGCTCCAGGCCGACTGCCACCGGCAGATCGAGCAGCAGCGTCAAATCGGGATGCAAATCGTCTTGAACCCAATTCTCCAAAATCGCGATTCGCTCCAGCGGCAAGCCGCGCCCGCCACCTTGATAGGCATACGTGGCGTCGGTGAACCGGTCGCACAACACCCAGCGGCCAGCCGCCAGCGCCGGCCGGACGATTCGTTCGAGGTGTTCGGCGCGGGCGGCGAACATCAGCAGGGTTTCGGTGGTCAGCGCCATACCGTCGTGCCGGTGGCTCAGCAGCAGGTCGCGAATTTCTTCGCCCAACGCCGTACCGCCCGGTTCGCGCGTCGGCACCACCTGCTGACCGGCCCGCTTCAGGTAATCGCCCATAAAGGCGAGCTGGGTGGTCTTGCCCGCCCCTTCGACGCCATCGACGACGATAAACCGACCGGGCATCATTATCTCTCTTTGTTCAACTGATAGCGTCTGACTGCTCGGTTGTGCTCTTCGAGCGTCGCGGAAAAAACGTGACCGCCTTCGCCGGTCGCCACGAAATACAAGGTATCGCCAGAAGCGGGATTTGCGGTGGCGGCCAGCGCATCTCCTCCTGGCAACGCGATGGGCGTCGGCGGCAAACCCTTGCGAAGGTAGGTATTGTAAGGTGCGTCAGCCACCAGATCCCGGCGGCGCAGATTGCCGTCGAAAGCCGGGCCCAGCCCATAAATCACCGTTGGGTCGGTTTGCAGCAGCATCCCTTTTTGCAAACGCCGGACGAACACGCCGGCAATAGCTGGCCGTTCCGCCGGCAATGCGGTTTCCTTTTCGACGATCGAGGCCAAAATCAGCATCTGATATGGATCGCTTAGTGGCAAGTTCGATGCGCGGCGATTCCAAGTCTCACCCAATCGCCGGTCCATTGCGGCTAGCGCCCGCCGCAAAAAAGCCTCATCCGTAGTCCCGGCAGGAAAATGGTAGGTGTCCGGGAAAAAACGTCCTTCGGGATGCTCGCCCGGCCGGCCCAACCGCGCCATGATTTCGGCATCGTTGGCTTCTCGGAGCGAGTGGACGATCTTGGGATGCGCAGCCAAAGTTTGGCGCAATTGCTGGAACGTCCAACCTTCCACCACGACCAGCGTATATTGGATAACCCGCCCGCTCGCGATGCGCTCGATCAAACCGCGCGGCGTCATACCGGGCGCGATGGCGTATTCGCCCGCTTTGAGTTTAGGCGCGAAACCGTTCAGCCGCGCGTAGGCTTCCAGATAAAGTGCCGATCGCAACACGCCGGGCTGTCGCTGCAATTCCCGGGCGATGTCGCCGATACCCATGCCCGGCTTCACCTCGAAAACCAAACCGTCCGTCGGCACGCCGCAAGGCGTGTCGAGAAAAAGCCGATAATCGGCGTAAACGACGCAAAACGCAGGCCCCAAAACCAACGCCAGCGCCCCCAACGCCAGCAACAGGCGCCTGAACCGCCCGAACGACAGCCCGGATTCCATCGAAGAGCGAGCATTATCGTTCATGACCGAAACCCTCGAACGCTCTCCGGCGGGAAGAGGGGGCGCTTCAATCGAGCGCGCGGAACACGACCGTGCCGTTGGTGCCGCCAAATCCGAAGGAGTTCGACAGCGCGACCTTGACGCGCCGCTCCTGGGCGACGTGCGGTACGTAATTCAGATCGCAGCCGGGTTCCGGGTGATCCAGGTTGATGGTTGGCGGCACCACTTGATCGCGGATCGCCAGTATCGAAAAGATAGCCTCGATACCGCCGGCGGCACCCAGCAGATGACCAGTCATCGACTTGGTCGAACTCATCGCCAGCCGGTGGGCATGCTCGCCGAACACCGCTTTAGCCGCGTCGCTCTCGATTTTGTCGCCGGCCGGTGTCGAGGTACCGTGCGCGTTGATGTAATCGACTGCATCGGGATCGATTTTGGCATCGCGCAGGGCGGAAACCATCGCTCGCCGGGCACCGTCGCCATCCGGTGGGGGCAGAGTCATGTGGTAAGCGTCGCCGCTCATGCCAAAACCGATCAGTTCGGCATAAATGCGGGCACCGCGCCGCTGGGCATGCTCGTATTCTTCCAACACCAATACGCCGGCACCGTCGCTCAGCACGAAACCGTCGCGATCCTTATCCCAAGGCCGGCTGGCTTTTTCTGGCTCGTCGTTGCGGACCGATAGGGCGCGCGCCGCTGCGAAACCGCACAATCCGGTAGGTGTGGTGGCCATTTCCGCGCCGCCAGCGATCATCACGTCGGCATCGCCGTAGGCGATCAGCCGGCCCGCCAACCCGATGCTGTGGGTGCCGGTGGTACAGGCTGTGACCACGGCCAAGTTAGGGCCCTTGATCCCGTACAAGATTGACAGGTTACCCGAAACCATGTTGATGATGCTACGCGGCACGAAAAACGGCGTCAGCCGGCGCGGTCCGCCCTTGATAAAAGCGGAATGACCTTCTTCGATGCCCGGCAGACCACCGATACCCGAACCGATAAACGTGCCTACCCGTTCGGCGTTGGCTTCGGTGACCTCCAGCCCCGAATCCCGGATCGCTTGTACCGCCGCACCGATGCCGTAATGGATGAAAGTATCCATTTTCTTGGCCTCCTTGATAT
Source organism: Competibacteraceae bacterium UBA2792 (assembly GCA_002352125.1). Classification (GTDB taxonomy): domain Bacteria; phylum Pseudomonadota; class Gammaproteobacteria; order Competibacterales; family Competibacteraceae; genus Competibacter_A. The sequence continues at coordinate 27,367 of DEHU01000050.1, forward strand.
TCAGGTATTGCTCGACCTGAAAATCCTTCACCGATCCGCCGATGCGTACCGGATAGCCGCTGACATCGAAGGTGGTGATCGGTCCGATCCCGCTGCGGCCAGCCAAAATATTGGTCCAGGCTGTCTCCACTGCATTACCAATCGGGGAGACGATACCCATACCCGTCACTACCACTCGCCGCTTCGTCACAGGACTACCCTCTTCTGCGCTACGCCGACAAAATAAGGCCGCGACCCCCGGCGGTGGCCGCGGCGGTTGAATCCGATCCGCGCGAGACTGACAGCCTCAACCGAGATGCGTCGCGATATAGTCGATGGCTTGCTGTACCGTCGTGATTTTCTCGGCGTCTTCGTCGGGGATTTCCAGTTCGAACTCCTCCTCCAAGGCCATCACCAATTCTACGGTATCCAGCGAGTCGGCGCCGAGATCCTCGACAAAGGAGGCTTCGTTGGTGACCTGCTCTTCCTTCACTCCCAGTTGCTCGATGATGATTTTTTTGACGCGAGCTTCGATGTTGCTGATGTCACTCATGATGATTTTTTCCTCGTTGTGAACCCCAGACGACCGCGGCGCTACCGCGGGTATTGTATGGAAAAAAACGGCGCGGACGCCATCAATTCTAAGCTTGTCGCGACCATCAGGCCATGTACATTCCGCCGTTGACGTGCAAAGTCTCGCCCGTGATATAGGCCGCCTCTGGCGACACCAAAAACGCCACGGCGTTGGCGATGTCTTGCGGTTCGCCCAGCCGTTGCAGTGGGATCGTTCCGATCAGCGCATCGCGCTGCGTTGCCGGCAACGCCCGAGTCATGTCGGTGTCGATGGCTCCGGGCGCCACGGCGTTGACGGTGATGTTGCGCGAGCCCACCTCGCGCGCCAGCGATTTGGTGAAACCGATGATGCCAGCCTTGGCCGCAGCGTAGTTAGCCTGGCCGGGATTGCCGGTGGCGCCCACCACTGAAGTGATGTTGACGATGCGCCCGCGCTGGATTTTCATCATGCCCCGCAATACCGCCTTGCTCAGCCGGTAAACCGAGGACAAATTGGTATCGAGGATCGTGACCCACTCCTCTTCCTTCATCCGCAGCAACAGGTTGTCGCGGGCGATGCCGGCGTTGTTGACCAAAATGGTCGGCGCTCCAAATTCCTGGGTCGTCGCCTTGATCGCCGCATCAACGGATGCGGAATCGGTTACGTTCAACCACAGACCACGACCCTTGATTCCGAGATCGTGCAAGTCCCGACCAATCGCTTCCGCGCCGGCATCAGTCGTCGCGGTACCAACCACGACCGCGCCCCGCCGTCCCAATTCGCGAGCGATAGCTTGACCGATACCGCGGCTGGCTCCAGTGACTAAAGCGATTTCGCCATCTAGCGTCGTCATCGTGAGAATCCCCTTCGCGCTCAATATTTCAGCAATACCGCGCCCCAGGTGAAACCACCGCCGAAGCCTTCCAGCAACAAGGTATCGCCCCGTCGGATGCGACCGTCGCGCACCGCCACGTCTAAGGCCAGCGGCACCGACGCCGCCGAAGTGTTGCCGTGCAAGCGCACGCAATCCACCATCCGTTCTTCCGGCAAGCCGAGCCGTTTGGCGGTAGCGGCCAAAATCCGGCGGTTGGCCTGATGGGGGATCAGCCAGTCCACATCGGCGACAGTCATGCCGTTGGCGGCTAAAATCTGCTCGGCGATTTCTTTGAGGGTCGTAACCGCTACCTTGAACACTTCGCTGCCTCGCATCTCCACGAACGCAGCGTTCTCTCGGGTTTGATCGTAGCCGCTGGACACGCCAGCCGGCACCCACAGCAGCTCCTTGTAGCGTCCGTCGGCGTGCAGGCGGCTGTCGATGATGCCCGGTTCGTCCGCTGCTTCCAGCACTATCGCGCCGGCACCGTCGCCGAACAGGATACAGGTACCGCGATCCTGCCAGTTGATGATGCGGGTGAAGGTATCCGCCCCCACCACCAGCGCCCGGCGGGCCGCGCCGGTACGAATGAAGCGGTCGGCAATGTCGGTCGCATAGACGAAACCGGTGCAGACCGCCTGCACGTCGAATGCGGCGCCGCCGTGGCAGCCTAGCCGGTGCTGCAACTGGGTGGCGACGCTGGGGAATACGTGGTCGGGCGTGGTGGTGCCCAGCACGATCAAATCGATGCTGCGCGGATCGATATCCGCAGACTCCAAAGCGCGGCGGGATGCCTGCTCGGCTAAATCGCAAGTGGTCTGGCCGGGTGCGGCCACATGGCGCTCTTCGACGCCGGTGCGTTCGACGATCCACTCTGCCGTGGTCTCGATCATCTGTTCGAGATCGGTGTTGGTCAGCACTTTCTCCGGCAGATAGCCGCCAGTTCCAACGATTCGGGCATAGTTCAAAGGGCTTGCCTCTCGGCGTGAAGAGCGGCTAGATGAGCATCGATGCGCCTCGGCACCTCCTGCTCCACTTCCAGTATCGCTACCTGAATGGCGTTGGCGAATGCCAAGTCGTCGGCACCGCCGTGACTTTTGACGACGATCCCCTGCAAGCCGAGCAAACTGGCGCCGTTGTAGCGACGGGGATCGATTTTGCGGCGAAAGGCGCGCAAAACCGGTAGTGCAATCAATCCGGCCAAGCGGGTCAACGCGTTCCGCTTGAATTCCTGAACCATGTAATGGCGAACCAGCTTGGCCACGCCCTCGCTGCTCTTGAGCGCGACGTTGCCAACGAAACCGTCGCAGACCACCACGTCCACGTCGTCCAAGTAAATGCCATCGCCCTCCACGAAACCGATGTAGTGGAGATCGCTGGCGGCCAACAATCGGGCGGCTTCCTTGACCTGTTCGTTGCCTTTGATATCTTCCTCGCCGATGTTCAGCAGGCCAACTCGGGGGCGTTCGATACCGTTGACGGTGGCCAACACCGAACCCATGACCGCAAACTGCAACAGGTGCTCGGCTTTGCTATCCACGTTGGCGCCCAGATCCAGTACGCGGGTATGGCCGCGCACGGTCGGTAGCGTAGTGCAGATGGCCGGACGGTCGATACCGAGCGAGGTTTTAAGCACGAAGCGGGCGGTGGCCATCAACGCGCCGGTGTTGCCGGCGCTGACGCAGGCATCTGCCTCGCCCTGCCTGACCAAATTGATCGCCACCCGCATCGAGGAGTCTTTTTTGACCCGTAACGCCTGCGCCGGAGATTCGTCCATGCTCACCAGTTGCGAGGCGTGACGAACGACGATCCGGGGGTGACCCTTGGCCTTGAATTCGGCAAGTCGAGCCAACAAAACATCTTCCTGGCCGACCAAGATAAGACGCAGCGCATCGCCGGCGGTTTTCAGCACGCGCAAGGCGGCGGGTACGACCACGTCGGGACCAACATCGCCACCCATCCCGTCTAAGGCGATGGTGAGAGGTCTTGTCATGAGGGCAAACGGATCATCGGTCGATCGGGGCGGTGGGATGGACTAAAGCGCAATAGCGCGCGGCAGTTATTCTTCGCTCTCGCTCGCCGCTGGCTCGCTAACGATCTTGCGGCCGCGATAGAAACCGTTCGGGGTAACGTGATGTCGGCGGTGCAATTCGCCCGAGGTGCGATCCACCGAGAGCGTAGCGGAGGTCAGGGCATCGTGGGCGCGGCGCATACCGCGCTTGGAGGGACTTTTACGGCTTTTCTGAACAGCCATGAATCAATTGCTCCTTTTCGAATCCGGTAACAGGGACGCCAACACCGCGAAAGGTTGGCGACGTTCCGCTTCCGGCGTTGTCGTGCCGGGCGCTGCGTAGCCGTTGGCCTCGCATTCCCGAAGGTTCTCGTGACGAGGAATTTGCGGCAAGGCCAACAACAGTTCGTCTTCCACCAAGCTGGCGACAGCGATGCCGCTTTCCGGCACCAGCAGCGGCTCGTACTCACCGGGCAACCGATCAGCTTCCGCCTCGACCCGGATCAGACCCAAGCTCACCGTCACGTCCAAGGGCAACTGCAGCGGCCCCAAACAGCGCTGGCAAACCAGCTCAATCTCGGTCCGCAACTTGCCTTTGACAAAGTGCACGCCCTGGTCGTCGAGTCCCGCCATCAGCGATACGGTCACTTTACCGTCGGCGCGGTTCAACGCCGCCAGCCGCAACATCGCCGCCAACATCAACTCGCCCTCTAACCGACCGCTTTCGGCGGCCAGATGCCAGAGATTGATTTTGTTGGGGAACTGTGGGACCCACATAAGACGCGGAATGATATAAGCCCGCCGGATTTCTGTCAAAATATACCCAGATTCCGCACGACCGATAAACCTCTTTCCAACCGTTGAACCGACACTATGCCCGCGACCCTACCCGATGGCCGTCTTTTGATCCTGGCTTCCAGCTCGCCCTTCCGTCGTGATCTGCTGATGCGGCTGGGGCTACCGTTCGCCGTACACGCCCCCGATACCGAGGAAACCCGTTTGCCCGGCGAAGCGGCGCAGGCTCTCGTGGCGCGGCTGGCGGAACAGAAAGCCCGCGCCGTCGCTCGCCGCGAATCGGCGGCATTGATGNNTCATCGGCTCGGATCAAGCGGCGGTGCTGGACGGCGAGATCATCGGCAAACCCGGCAATCACGCACGAGCGACGGCCCAACTACAAAATGCATCGGGTCGAACCGCGACCTTTTATACCGGGTTGTGCCTGCTCGACGGCGCTAGTGGCCGACGGCAGATCGCGGTGGAACCGTTTCAGGTGACTTTTCGGACGTTGACGCCAGCCCAGATCGAAAGTTACCTGCGCCGCGAGCAACCGTACCATTGCGCTGGCAGCTTCAAATCAGAAGGATTGGGTATTGCGCTGTTCGAGCGGATGGAGGGCGACGATCCGAGCAGCTTGATCGGCCTTCCGCTGATCCGGCTCACCCGGATGCTGGAAACAGCGGGCGTAACGGTGCTGTAAGCGACACCTAAACCAATTCGGTCCCTTCGTACAGTTGATCAACCAATACCCCTGTTCCGATTACCGCCATTGCGCCGTTCCGTCCCAGCCCAGTAATTTCACGAGCATTGCGCTGGCTTCGGTTCCATCGAACAATCGATCCAACCACCGAGTGCGCTTAGTGTAGTCGACCACGGTTTTCTCGCCGATCACTTCCTCGGCCACGTAGCGGCTGCTGCCCAACGCATCGACCAAACCCAGCCCGACGCTCTGCTCGCCGGTCCACATCAGACCGCTGAACACCGCGGGATCGTCTTTTAATCGCTCGCCCCGACCTTGTTTGACCGCCGCGATGAACTGTTGGTGAATGGCGTCTAGCATCCCTTGCAAATGTTTGACCTCCTCCGGATCGGCCGGCTTGAAGGGATCGAGAAAATCCTTGTTGGTCCCCGCCGTGTAGGCTCGCCGTTCGATACCCAATTTGGCGATGGCATCGGTAAAACCAAAGCTGTCCATTCTCACCCCGATGGAGCCAACGATGCTGGCTTTATTGGCATAAATGTTCTGCGCCGCCGCCGCGATGTAATAGCCGCCCGAAGCGCACACGTCACTCGCCACCGCATGAACCGGAATTTTTGGATATTGCTGGCGCAGTTTTCGAATTTCGTCATAAATTTCGCCAGCCTGCACCGGACTGCCGCCAGGGCTGTTGATCTCTACCACTACCCCGATGGTGTTTTTGTCCTTGAAGGCCTTGCGCAACGCTTCGATGACGTTTTTCGCGCTAGCTTCGGTGCTGCCGGAAATCAAGCCATCCACTCGAACCAACGCCGTGTGCCGCTTGACGCTGCCGGCGGTATCCAGATTTTCCGGCCAGGCGAGCACCAGCAACCCCACCAAATAAGCAAAAAACAGCAGCTTGAAAAATATTCCCCAGCGGCGTGCCCGCCGCTGTTCGGTGACGGCAGCAAAAGCCAGCTTGGTCAGGACATCGCGCGCCCAACGCTCGTCGCCGGAAAAATTCGAACTCGAATTGGATTCGTTCATTTTTACCTCGTTCGACCATCGTGCCGATTCTTCGAACCAAGCTCGGCCAGCACCGCTTTCAGTTCGGCATCCAGCGGGGCGCTGACCGCGATTTCTCGGCCACCCAACGGCAATATCAAACTATGCGCGTGCAAGAACAGCCGGTGCAGGCCATGCTGTTCGGCCACGATCCGATTGAAGGCGGGATCGCCATATTTTTTATCTCCAGCGAGAGGATGACCGATGTGAGCGGCATGTACGCGAATCTGATGGGTGCGACCGGTGGCGATACTCGCCTCTAGCAACGAAGCCAGCTTGAACAGGTTGACCGGGCGAAATCGCGTCAGGGCCGACTTGCCATCGTCGGTCACCTCGACCATCCGCTCGCCGCCGCGCAACACGTTGCGGCGCAGCGGCAGGTTCACCTCGCGCGGCCCGTGGTTCCAGTAGCCGC
>DEHU01000155.1 GCA_002352125.1 Competibacteraceae bacterium UBA2792
AAACCCACCCCAGCGCCAGGCACTGACGGGTGGGAGGAGTTCTAAGCGACGCGGTGCCCGGTACTCGGCGCTCCACATTCGGCTCCGCCGCCACGGCGGGGATCTTGGCGAGTCATCTCGGCTAAAATCCACCTCTCTTCGCTAAACCCATCAAAAATCCACGATTCCCGGCGAAGTCGTGAATTTTTTGACGATGAATGATCCGGCGCCTTTTGGTCGCTCAAATGAAAGCCGTGGAAGCCCGCGCCATCAAACGGTTAAAACGGCGGCGCGCGCAAGAATCGCCGCCTTTTTTCCCAAAGGCCCCCGACACCGCAACGCCGCAACCGACGCCGCCCGAGGCGTAAGCTACCCTGACCGACATAGCGAACGGCGTTCGCTACGACTGAAATCCCATCCAGCGTTATGGAGCGTACGCGCATGAACGACGACGACGATAAAAAGTTAAATGACCCCCGGCAAAGCCGGGGGCTTATTGGATGAGCGCCTCAAAGGCGCTGATAACACCGTGAGCCGCCCAAGGCGGCTATATAGCAATCTTATATAGATTATGGTATTTTCAAATACCAATCTATCTTGCTAAAATCGAAAATCTGTTTGTTGATAAAATTGCAAAAGCAGTTTTTGACGTGCTGGAATGTTTTGTTTTCATAAAAGTGCTTTCGCCGGTGATTTTTTCCTCTCAGCCAAACATCTTCCACCGGGTTTTGTTCTGGTGCGTTCGGTGCGAACAACAGGCAGGTGATCTTCCAATCCTTCTCTTCTAGCCCTCGATTCACTTCGTCTAAATACTCTCTGACTTCTCCGCAATTGTGATAGCTGGTACCATCCCAAATGATCATCAGCTTCTTTTCCGGATTGAGCTCCTGCAATCGCTTCATGAACGAAACCGTATTTTCTCCATCCCCACTCTCGCGGGGCATCAGAACAAAATCGCGATCACGCAGATTCAGTGCCCCGTAATAAGTCTGCCTTTCCTTGATGTTTCGAATCGGGATTTCCGCCCTTTCACCGCGTCGACCCCAGACGTATCCTGTGCTATCGCCCCATAATAAGTGGCATTCGTCTTCTACAAAAACAAGAAGTTGGCCGTCAACTACCTCGTCTTGACGGCTGTCGATTCCACACATCTCTAACCGGTTGATTGGGTATGGAGATCGGAGGCCAATTGCATACCCCAGGCGAGGTCGCGAGCGCGCTGCAAGCCGATCCAGAGGGCTTGGGGGCCGGGAGGGCCATCGCCCTTGCGGCCCAAATGGCCGCCGAGACGGGCGATCCAACCGAGCATGGCCGGCAGCGGTGGCGGGATGACCGGCGGGGGCTGGTGGTGGATGGCGACGTAGACGGCCTGCCATTCGGCCGGATCCAGGACCGCGTCGCAGGGCAGCTCGGGGGTGGTTCGCCTCAGCAGGGTCAAGTACTGAATCCGCCAGGCGATGATCAAGTACAAGGCCAAGGCGGGTTCCAGGCGGTCCAAGGTGCTGAGCTGCAAGGCTTCGACCCGGCAGCCGGTTTTCAATATTCTAAAAAAAACCTCGATACTCCAACGAGTTCCGTACCACTGGATCCATTCGGCCGCTTGGGTCAGGGTGTCGGCCGGCCGGTTGCTCAACAAGCGCCAGTCGAGCGGTTCGACCCCGACGGGCGGGGACTCTTCTCGCGCCCGCAGTGCGGTCACCGTCACCGGTTCGCCGCCCTTGGGGTGCAGGGTCACCCGCTCGGCCCGCACCGTCAGCACCACCGGTCGGCTCGGCCGGTTCGGCCGGGCGGGGAGAATGAAGCTCACCTCGCCCAACACCGGGGCCTGCGCCAGCCGATCCCACAGCTTGTCGCCCTCGGCCAGGCAGCGATTGTGGGTGGCCCGGATCAGCCAGTCGAGCCCCGCTTCCCGTTGCGCCCGGACCATGAATTCGTGGATGTCGCATTCCCGGTCGGCGACGTAGACCAGCCGGGTGTCGGGCAGCGTCGCCGCCAACTCGGCGCAGCGCTCAAAACCTTCCAGCCAGCGCATGCTTTCCTTGGCCTCAATCGGCCAGTGTCGTTTATCTTCACCGAAGGTGTCCCGGTCACGGGTCCACATCCAGGCATCCAGTACCCCTAGCGGCACCCCCTCTGGCGTGACCGCCAAGGTCGGGTGCACGTACAGGCCATGCTGGCGTAGGTAGCTCAACGGCCCCAAGCCGGCGATGCCCGGCTGGGCCGTATAGTCCAACTCCGTGCTATCCTGCACGCATAACACCACCGGCTGGCCGCGCATCCGCTCGACACTGCATTCCCAGTGCGGCGTCAGCACCGCCTCCCAGTCGACGTCCTCGTGCGCCAACAACCGATACGCTGCCTGCGTCTCCGCCCAGCCCCCGCAGGCCACCGGGATGCTGGCTCCGGGTTGCCCACCCAGGTGTTCCGCCACCCGCACCAGCCGCCGGTTCAACCGGGCATCCCCCAAGTTCGCCCCGCCCAACTCCACCGCCGCCCAACTCACCCCCGCCGTCTCCGTCATCTCATCCCCTCAGGCTGCTTGATCTACTCCTTCAGATGTGGCCAGCAGTCCCTGGGATCAAGATGTGTGGAATCGACAGCTCCCAATCCCTCCCCAGAGGTTCGCCACCGACAGCGATCACAGGAACGGCCGGCAACACCACTACCGAAAACCAAAAAACGGTCTCCAGGAAGGAACTCAGACAGACAGCAACCACGGGAACGAGTGGCGACAACCGATCTAAAAGAAGCCAGCAGGCAAAGGGGGACGGCGACCCCGTCCAGTTCACCACCTGAAACCGCTCCGTGAGACTTTTTCGAAGCCACGGGGGAACGAGGAAAGATTGACCCGTTCGGCCCGTCGCTCGAACGAAGTTTTTTGGTCCGATAAGAGGCTTATCCGAATCGATTCGGCGCTTTCCAACCGGCCAGGACTCAACCCGGTTCCAAACATCCCGCGCCGATGCCCCTAGAATCGCCTAGAAGGCCGTTTTCGGGCGTGACTGGTACTTCGAGAGGGCTAGATTCATCTCGTTGCGCGCTCTGAGGCCGTTTTTGTGGCTTTCTGGACCACGCGCTTTGTCCGCCGTGCTAGCAAGGTGGGTGGATGGGTTGATTTGTACGCCATTGGCGCATATCGTGCGGCGATGGAATTCATCGAGACTCCCACCTTCACCCGTTTGGTCACGGCGTTGCTGGCCGATGAGGAGTACCGGGCGTTGCAGAACGAACTGCTGGAGGACCCGGAACGCGGCGACCTGATCCGGGGCGGCGGAGGGATTCGCAAGCTGCGCTTCGCGCTGCCGGGACGCGGCAAGCGCGGCGGCGTGCGGGTGATCTACTACTGGGCGAAGGATCGCTACCAGGTCTATTTTTTGGTGGTTTATCCCAAGTCGCGGAAGGACGATTTGAGCGATAAAGAAACCGCGATTTTGCGCGAGCTGGTCAAGGGGTTGTGAGATGGAAACGACGCTGTTCGAGGAGTTGGTGCAGAGCTTGAAGGAGGCCCAGGCGATTGCTAAGGGCGAATTGGAGCCTTCGCGCCGCTTCGACCGTCAACCGCTGGACGTGAAGGCCATGCGGGAGGGGGTCGGGTTGTCTCAACGCGAGTTCGCGCGCTTGCTGCACGTGAGCGTGCGTACTTTGCAGAATTGGGAGCAGGATCGCCGCTATCCGACCGGCCCGGCGCTGGCCCTGTTGAAGATCGTCGCTACTGCGCCCGAGCTGGCGATTCGGTCTTTGCATTCGTGAGGGAGCTTCCGATTGTCGTGGCGGGTAACGGCTATCCCTCTTTTTGTCCCGTCTTGGACTGGTCGGAACGGCGTGGGAAGCCGCTAAAACCGAGAGGTAGTGTGGAGAACTTGGAACCTTACGCCACAGAGGGTCTATTGAACAAACGCGCAGTGATCCTTCGTGAAAATGGTCCATTGAAATTCTCCGGTAGGTCACTTTTTCCGCATAACTACACTGCGGTTTGGTTATGCGGAACCATATAATTACTTGTTTCGCGGCTGATAAGCTGCTCCGTTAGGGTTTCCATGCTCTTTGCACATCGCCGCACGTTGAGAAAAGGTCGCTTCTTTGCGCTCGCAATTAACTTTGTAGGGTTCCTCTTATTTTTAGGCTTGGCAACTTATCTTATCTTCTTTCAAGAGAAGATATCTGGTATTTGGTTTGGAAAAGCAGTATTTATAATTTCGGCACTTACGTTACCTGTCGTGATGTGGTGGCTTATCCGCTTATTTGGTGGAACAGGCGAATGGAATATCCAAATCTCAGAGACCGAGTTGATTTGGCAGTCGCCAAATAATGTTGGTGAAAAAAGCTTTAGGGTTCTTATTGCGAATATATCAAAAATAATCCGCGAACCACCCCAGCACAACTCCGAGACCTCCGATTGGTACTTTATCGAAACATTTAGCGGGGAAAGGTATCACCTTAATCCATCAGCTTCTGGTATCAATCTGAATAAGCTGTGCAATACGTTGGAAAAATTGGGGGTGAAATATGAGCTTAGCGTCAAAAACTAGCCTTAATACGGCGTATATGGAGGCACCTATTGAGCGCCGAAAAAGAAGGGAAGTCCATCCTATCATTCAAGTAGACGCAGTTTTATAGTCGAGCTTGCGATGATAATTTGAAATTTGTTTAATCCTGCTGCTCATAAAGTTCAATATAAGCGCCAGAATCGTGAAATCTTGAATCTCGTTAATGGCCATCACGCTAAGAATATTTTGCGCAGTCATATGGGACGGACCGTGACATTTTGTGTGTCGGGTCATAGCCGGCAC
>DEHU01000299.1:0-5285 GCA_002352125.1 Competibacteraceae bacterium UBA2792
TGCGTCCAGCCGCCGGTGCGGCGGATCAAGGCTCGCAGCCGGGCCAGCAATTCTTCCATGTAGAACGGTTTGACCAAATAATCGTCGGCGCCGGCTTCCAGTCCCTCGACCTTGTCCTGCCAGCGCCCGCGAGCGGTGAGGATCAGGATCGGAAAACGCCGTCCCGCCGTCCGCCAGCGGCGGATGACCTCGATACCCGATAAATCTGGCAGGCCAAGATCGACCACCGCCGCATCCAAGGGGTATTCCTGGCCGAGATAAAGGCCGTTGCGGCCGTCGGCGGCGGTGTCCACGGCGTAGCCCTGCTCGCGCAATTGAACGGCCACACGCTCCAGCAGGGGAGCTTCGTCTTCTACGATCAAGATACGCATGTCAAGAATCGTCCGGGTGGAGTTCTGGCCGGTCAATCCCGCATTCTGCCGCTGGCGGGATCGTAGTGAAAATTGCGTACCCGCCCGTCCGGTTGCAGAATGCGAACCCGATAGCCGGGTTGGCCATCTCTGTCTGCACCTTGCACACCCAGCACCCGGCCGCCGGTGGCGTCGCGCGCCGCTTTGGCCGCCCGGTCCGGGTCGGCGAACTGACGAGGAGGCGGGCGGTATTCCCGGCCGCGAGGTGGCGGTTCGCCGTAATCGCCGCCTCGGCCGCGCCAATAACCTTGCGCCTGCACGCCGCTGGCGACCAGCAAACCCGCGAGCACCATCAGCGCCAAGCGCCGCGATCGCCGAAACCTGTCGGACATGGTAGGGGGCTTCCAGATAAAATCGATCGATTGGATTAGCTTACAGCCTAACGAACTAGCTTACAGCCTAGCGAATTAGCTTACAGCCTAATGAGTTAAGAATGAATCAGGACTGAATCGGCGGCAGGCTTCGCCGAGCGCGAAATAGGTCTGGCCGAACCGGGCGGTATTCAGTATGGATTCAGCCAATCGTCCATAGCCTGAATCGCACGAACAACGTGCGATTAGATACTGCGGGCAGCAATCAACTAGGAGCAGGTTCGATGAAAAAATGGCAAGCATGGTTAACGGCGGTTTTGGCTGCGCTGGGTCCGGCGGCGGTCTGGGCGGAACGGTCGGGGGTGGGTGACGTGGAAATCGAAGTGATCGGCGATCGTGGCCGATCTCTTTCGGAGTACCCGCTGGAAAGCGAAGATCGGCCCGGAATTTACAAGGCGTATCTGGAGGCCAAGCGCGGCCAGAACTATTCCATCCAAATCCGCAACCGCACCAACCAGCGCGTGGGCGTGGTGGTTGCGGTGGACGGCCGCAACATCATTTCCGGCGCCCGTTCCGAACTCCGCTCGGACGAACGGATGTACGTGCTCGGACCTTATCAGCAGGAAACCTACGAAGGTTGGCGCACCGGCAAGAATCGAGTCAATCGTTTCTATTTCACCGATGCCGGCGATTCCTATTCTGGCGCCTGGGGCGATTATTCGGCGATGGGTGTGATCGCGGTGGCGGCGTTTCGGGAGGCTTACCAGCCGTGGGACCGGGGGGGCAGCGGTTACAATAACCAGCGTGGTTTGCGGCCCCCCGCCGAAGCCGCGCCGTCCACCGCCGAATCCTATCGGAAGTCCGAGTCTGGAACCGGCTACGGCGAAAGCGAGTGGTCGCCATCGCGGCGAGTGGAATTCGATCCCGAACGGCGGCCGTTCGTCCAGTATTTTCTGAAGTACGCTTGGCGCGATACGCTGTGCCGTCAAGGCGTGATCGATTGCGACAGTGGCCGCCGTCCGCCCCGCAACCGGTTCTGGGACGACGATAGTGATCGATTTGCGCCGCCGCCCCCCCGTCGCGAACGCTATGATGGCGAAGATTGGCGGTGAGGTTATAGCGGTTCGCCGGCGGTCGTGGCCAAGATGGAACATCGCCCCTTGGAATACCAGGGGGCGATTATTTTTGGGGCGAGCAACACGCCGAAGCTCGATGATCGCGAACGGCAATCGTATTTCGAAACGAAAATTGGGCGATTTTCGCGTGCCGATATGCCTTGTAGCATGAGTGCATGAGGAGGAGTGTGGCCGATTTCTGGCGCCGTTTGCGCGAGGCGTTGCTGAGTCCGCAGATCGATTCCGACGAGCTGGACGAGGCGCTGCGCCAGGCGCGGGCGCGGCAGCCCTTGCCGGTATTGTGGTTGCTCGGCAAAGCGCAGGCCGGTAAAACCTCGATCATCCGCGCTCTGACCGGCAGCGAAGCCGCCGAGATCGGCAACGGTTTCCAACCCTGTACCCGCACCGCGCAGTTTTACGATTTTCCGGCCGAGGCGCCATTGGTGCGCTTTCTCGACACGCGCGGCTTGGGCGAGGTGGCCTACGATCCCAACGAGGATATCCATTACTGCGAATCGCAGGCGCATCTCGTTCTGGGCGTGATGAAAGCGGCCGACGTGCGCCAAGATGCCGTGTTCGAGGTGCTGCGGGCCGTGCGTCGCCGCCATCCCCGATGGCCGGTGTTGATCGCCCAGACCGGCCTGCACGAACTCTATTCGCCCGCCCAGGATCATGTTCTGCCGTATCCCTACGACCGCGAACCGTTGCCGCCCCAAGTTGCTCGCGATCTCGCCCGAGCCTTGTTCGAGCAACGAAAACGGTTGGGAACGTTGCCGGGATCGGCGCCCGTGAAGTGGGTACCGGTCGATTTGACCCAGCCGGAGGATGGCTGGGAGCCGGTCAACTATGGCTTAGAGGCATTTTGGAGCGCCGCCGAAGGAGCGTCCACGCTGCGGTTGCGGGGGATGTTGTGGGGAGACGCTGGCGTGCGGGATATCTACGCCCGCGCCGCGCATCCCCATGTTGTCGGTCATGCCGTGGCCGCCGCCGGAGTCGGGGCGCTTCCTTTGGTCGATCTGGTCGGCGTCCCGGCGGTGCAGGCCAAACTGTTGCACGCCGTCGCTAACCTGTACGGCCAAACCTGGGACGGCCGTGCGGTTTCCGAATTTCTCGGCTTGTTGGGGGCTGGCGTCGGCGCGGGCTATGTAGCGCGGTTGTTGGGGCGGGAAGTGGTCAAACTGATCCCCGGCTGGGGGCAAACCGTCGGGGCGGTGTGGGGCGCCACGGCCAGCGGCGCGACCACCTACGCGCTGGGCAAGGCCGCCGGTCACTACTTTGCCGTCCGGGGCCAAGGCGGCCCGGTCGATTCCAAGGCGCTGCGCCGCGTGTATGCCGAAGCGTTGACAACCGGCTCCAGCCTTCTGGGATCGCCCCCCGAGGATCGTCTGCCATGAAAATATTGCCCGATCGGATCGACCGCCTGCACTTGGCGGCGCTCCTGTTGTGGACGGTTCCCGTCGTCGCTCTGTTGCCGTTTGGCGTCTATTGGCTGTGGCAAACCGATTCGCTGCGGTGGTGGCTGGCGGCGATGGTAGCGTGCAGCGCCGTCGGATATGGCCTGCAATACCGGCTGCGCCAGCGGGATCGCCAGTTGTTGAACGACGCGGCGACCGGCCCCGATCCCCATTGGCCTCCTAAGGCCAATGGCGCCTGGGTGGCGGTCGAGCGATTGGCGGAGGAAACGAAGCCGGAAGACTGGTCGCTGACCGACGGTGGCCGGCTCTGGCTGCTCGGCCAAAAGGCTCTGGAAACCGTCGCTCGCCACCACCACCCGGAAGTGGAGCGGCCTTTGCTGGAACTGACCGTGCCGCACACGCTGCTGATCATCGAACGGGCCAGCCGCGATCTGCGCGCCACCATTTCGGGACAAATCCCGTTCAGCCATTGGCTGACCATCGGCGATCTGGTTCGGGCTTGGGGCTGGAAAGCGTCCGCCGAGCGGTTGCTGAACGTATATCGAGCCGGCCGGCTGGTCATCAATCCCGCCGATGCCCTGCTGAGCGAAATCTGGGGGCAGTTGCGCAATCGCGGCTACGGCGCCGCCTGGACCGAACTGCATCGCTGGCTGCTGCGGGAATATGTGCGCAAAGTCGGCTACTACGCTATCGATCTTTACAGCGGTCGGCTACTTTTGACCGATGTCGAATCGACCGCCGGACCGACCAAAGCCTCGCGAGCCGATCTGCGGCAGGCCGAGGTTGCCGCTGCTCGAACCGGCGAACCGCTGCGCATTCTGGTCTTGGGCCGGACAAGCGCGGGGAAATCGAGCTTGATCAACGCGCTGTTCGGACGATTGGTCGCCGCGACCGACGTGCTGCCGGATACCACCGCGAGCTTGGTGCCTTACCGCTTGGAACGCGATGGACTGGATGCGGCTTTGATCTTCGACGCGCCCGGCTGCGATTCGTCGCTGTTGGACGAAAAGACGCTGAAGCAGGTTGCACTGACAGCGGATTTGATCTTGTGGGTTTGCGCCGCACATCGCCCGGACCGGCAGTTGGATCGGGAGCGGCTGGATGCGCTGCGCGATTGGTACGCGGCCCAGCCGGATCGTCGCCCGCCACCTTTGTTGGTCGCGGTCACCTACATCGACCAGCTCCGTCCGTCTCGCGAATGGCGACCGCCTTACGATCTGTCCGATCCGGCGAGCGCCAAGGCCGCCAACATCCGGGCAGCGACCGAAGCGGTGGCGGCGGATCTGGCGGTGCCGGTGGCGGCGGTGATTCCGGTTTGTCTGGCCGAGAGGCGAATCTACAACGATGATGCCTTCTGGGCCGCAATACTCGAACGGCAGGACGAGGCGAATCGAACCCGCTTCCAGCGCTGTCTGGAAGATGGAAAACGCCGGGAAAATTGGGCCTTGCTCCGCCAGCAGCTCGCTAGCGCAGGGCGCTGGCTAGCGGATTTGCCGGGGCGAGTGCTGAGTTGAGCCGGAGTAAGCCGCCGGCGTGCGGGGCCACGGCCCGCAAGTCCCTTCTGTGCTACAATATTCACCCCCTACGATCGTGCTATCGGCGCGATTTGACGAATAACAAGGTCTGCGCATGACTGAAATCGCTAAAGAAATTCTCCCGGTCAACCTGGAAGATGAGATGCGGCAGTCCTACCTCGATTACGCCATGAGCGTGATCGTGGGGCGGGCCTTGCCGGATGTGCGCGACGGTCTCAAGCCGGTGCACCGGCGGGTGCTGTTTGCCATGAGCGAGCTGGGCAACGACTGGAACAAACCTTACAAGAAGTCCGCCCGCGTGGTCGGCGACGTGATCGGNNTACACCGAGGTGCGCATGGCGCGCATCGGCCACGAGCTGCTGGCCGACATCGACAAGGAGACGGTGGATTTCGTCCCCAACTACGACGAATCCGAGCGCGAACCCGCCGTTTTCCCCGCCCGTCTGCCCAACTTGCTGGTCAACGGCTCGTCCGGCATCGCCGTCGGCATGGCCACCAA
>DEHU01000299.1:5291-26019 GCA_002352125.1 Competibacteraceae bacterium UBA2792
ATGCGCGCCCGCACCGAAATCGAGATCGACGAGACGCGCGGCCGGCAGGCCATCATCGTCACCGAGTTGCCCTATCAGGTGAACAAGGCCCGGCTGATCGAAAAAATCGCCGAACTGGTCAAGGACAAGAAAATCGAAGGTATCGCCGAGCTGCGCGACGAATCCGACAAGGACGGAATGCGGATCTATATCGAGGTGCGCCGGAACGAGAACGCCGAAGTACTGCTGAACAATCTGTTTCTGCACACGCCGCTGCAATGCGTGTTCGGCGTCAACATGGTGGCGCTGGTGGATGGCCAGCCGCGCCTGCTCAATCTCAAGCGGGTGCTGGAGGCGTTTCTGGCGCACCGCCGCGAGATCGTGGTACGGCGGACTGTGTTCGAGCTGCGCAAGGCCCGGGAGCGCGCCCACATCGTCGAGGGGTTGGCGGTGGCGCTGGCGAATTTAGATCCGCTGATCGCCTTGATTCGCGCTGCCGCCGATCCGGCTGCCGCCAGGGCCGCGCTGCTGGAGCGGGTCTGGTTGCCGGGGTTGGTGACCGAGTTGCTGGGTCAGTCCGGCGCGATAGCCTCCCGGCCGGAAGACCTGGCCGAGGCATTTGGGTTGAGCGAAGCCGGCTATCGGCTGTCGCCGGTGCAGGCCCAGGCGATTCTCGATCTGCGCCTGCACCGCTTGACTGGCTTGGAGCAGCGCAAACTGCTGGACGAATATCAGGAATTGCTAAATCGAATCCAAGAGTTGCTAGCGATTCTGACCGACCCGGAGCGACTGACGGCGGTGATTCGCGCCGAATTGCAGGATTTGCGGGCGCAATACGCCGATCCTCGCCGTACCGTGATCCAGCTCGATGAGCAGAACCTCAACTTGGAGGATTTGATCAGCGAGGAAACCATGGTGGTGACACTGTCCCATGCCGGTTATGTCAAGTCGCAACTGTTGTCCTTGTACCGGGCGCAGCGGCGCGGCGGGCGGGGCCGAGCGGCGACCACGGTTAAGGAAGAGGATTTCGTGGACAAGCTATTCATCGCCAGCACCCACGATACCGTCCTCTGTTTTTCCAACCGCGGCCGCGTGTACTGGAAAAAAGTGTACGAGTTGCCGCAGGCCGGCCGGACGGCGCGCGGCAGGCCGATCATTAACCTGCTGCCGCTGGAAGAGGGCGAGCGCATCAACGCGGTGCTGGCGGTGCGCGAGTTCAGCGACGATCACTACGTTTTTTTCGCCACCGCCAGCGGCACGGTCAAGAAAACTCCCCTGTCCGAGTTTTCGCGTCCTCGCCCCAGCGGCATCATCGCCATCGATCTGATCGATGGCGATCAATTGGTGAACGTGGAACTGACCGACGGCCAGCGCGATATCATGTTGTTCACCGACGCCGGCAAAGCCGTGCGCTTCGCCGAAACCGAGGTGCGAGACATGGGGCGCTCCGCCCGCGGCGTGCGTGGCATCCGCGTGGACGAGGCCCAAAAGGTCATCGCCTTGATCGTGGTGGGCGAGGGCGCGGTGCTGACGGTGACCGAGAACGGCTTCGGCAAGCGCACCCCGGTCGATGACTATCCCCGCAAGGCGCGCGGCGGGCACGGCGTGATTGCCATTCAGACTTCCGAACGCAACGGCCAGGTCGTCGGCGCGGTGCAGGTGGAAAGCGATCACGAGATCATGCTGATCACCGATGGCGGTACGCTGGTGCGTACCCCGGTCGAAGGTATTTCGCTGGTGAGCCGCAACACCCAAGGCGTGAAGCTGATCAGCCTGCATGGAACCGAGAAGCTGGTCGGGATCGAGAAGATCGAGAGCATCGGCGAGGTGGAGGGTAACGGCGACGCGAACGGCGACGATGGCGGCTCGACAACCGACGAGGGTTCCAGCGACGAGGAGGGGGCGGAATGAGCGAAACCGATAGCTTGCTGGCGTTACGCTCGCGAATCGATGAACTGGACCGGCAGATTCAAACGCTAATCGCCGACCGGGCACGTTGTGCGCAGGAAATCGGCGCGCTCAAGCAGGCCGCTGGCGCCAGCGGCAACCTCTACCGCCCGGAGCGCGAGGCGCAGGTGCTGCGGCGGGTGATCGAAGCCAACCGGGGGCCGCTCAGCAACGAAGAAATGGCCCGGTTGTTCCGCGAAATCATGTCGGCCTGTCTGGCTCTGGAAGAGCCGCTGCGCATCGCGTTCTTGGGACCGGAAGGTACTTTTACCCAAGCCGCCGCGCTCAAGCATTTCGGCAAATCCATCCGCAGCATTCCGCTGCGGGCCATCGACGAGGTGTTTCGCGAGGTCGAAGCCGGCTCCGCCGACTACGGGGTCGTACCGGTGGAAAACTCGACCGAGGGCGTGGTCAACCACACGCTGGATATGTTCCTTCAATCGCCGCTGCGGATTTGCGGCGAAGTGCAGATGCGCATCAACCATCACCTTATCACCCGTGCGCTCGACATCGAAGCCATCCATCGCGTCTATTCGCACCGGCAGTCGCTGGCGCAGTGCCGCGAATGGCTGGACGCTAACTTGCCGCGCGTGGACCAGATCGAAGTGAGCAGCAACGGCGAGGCGGCGAGGCGGGTGCGCGATGAGGTGGACGCGGCGGCCATCGCCGGCCAGTGTGCAGCGGATATTTACAATTTGCCGACTCTGGTGCGAAATATCGAGGACGAACCGAACAACACCACGCGGTTTCTGATCATCGGCACCCAACCGATTCAGCCTTCCGGCGACGACAAGACTGCGTTGCTGGTGGCTTCGCTCAACCGGCCCGGCGCTTTGTTCAAGCTGCTGGAGCCGCTGGCCCGGAACGACGTGAGCATGAACCGGATCGAGTCGCGCCCCTCGCGGCGCGGGATGTGGGATTATGTGTTCTTCATCGATCTCGACGGCCACGCCCAGGACGAGCCGGTAGCCACTGCGCTCGCGGAGCTGCGCGAACAAGCTAGCCTGTTCCGGGTGTTGGGGTCGTATCCGAAAGGTGTGTTGTGAAGGACGGCTGTGGATTACACTGCGCTAACCTAGCCTTCCGGCTCGCTCCCCTGGTTTCAGAGGAGATGGCTGTATATCGCGCCCGAGCTTTCTGATAGGTTTATCGAAAACCGGCCTTCCCGTATGGAGTCCCGTTGCTCATGACCTGCGATTTCTTGCCCCTCGCCGCTCCCGGCGTGCGCACCTTGCAACCCTACCAGCCCGGTAAACCGGAAAGCGAACTGCGCCGGGAATACGGCCTGAGCCACATCGTCAAGCTAGCGTCGAACGAGAATCCACTCGGCCCCAGCCCCAAGGCGCTGGCCGCTGTGCGCGAGGCGTTGCCCGATATCGCTCGTTATCCCGACGGCAACGGTTTCGAGTTGAAAGCGGCACTGTCGGCCCGGCTGGGCGTGCCGATGGCGGCGCTGACCTTGGGCAACGGTTCCAACGACGTGCTGGAATCGGTGGCGCGAGCATTTTTGACTTCCGAGCACGAGGCGGTATTTTCCGAACACGCCTTCGCCGTTTATCCCATCGTTACTCAGGCTATCGGCGCCACGGCGCGCGTCGCCAAGGCCAACCCGCCCGACCATGAAATGCCGTACGGTCACGATCTCGCCGCGATTCGCGCTTCGATCTCCGACCGGACCCGCGTGACGTTCGTCGCCAACCCCAACAATCCCACCGGTACCTGGCTGAAAACGGCGGAGCTGGAAGGATTTCTGGCATCGGTCCCCGAATCGGTCATCGTGGTGGTGGACGAAGCGTATTTCGAGTACGTCGAGGCAGAGATGGATTGCCCTAGCGCCTTGCGCTGGATCGACCGTTTTCCCAATCTCGTCGTCACCCGTACCTTTTCCAAGGCTTACGGCTTGGCCGGGCTGCGCGTCGGTTACGCCGTATCGCATCCCCAAGTAGCCGATTTGCTGAACCGGGTACGCGAGCCGTTCAACGTCAACAGCCTGGCGTTGGCGGCGGCGGCGGCGGCGCTGGACGATTTCGAGCATCTGGAACGGAGCAGAGCGGTCAATCGCGACGGCATGAAGTGCTTGCTGGAATTCTGTCGCCGCCAAAACTTGGCTTGGTTGCCATCGGCCGGCAATTTCCTGTGCATCGACGTTGGACGGCCTGGGCGGGAAGTGTTCCTCGAATTGCTGAAGCGAGGCGTTATCGCCCGGCCGGTGGACAATTACGGCCTACCGCGATTTTTGCGGATCAGCATCGGCACCGAAGCGGAAAACGCCCGGCTGATCGACGCGCTGGCCGGCGTGTTGAAAAGCTGACATGGCGGCGCAACCCTTGATTCGACGCCTCTGCGTGATCGGCGTCGGCTTGATCGGCGGCTCGCTGGCCCGCGCATTGCGCGAGAAGGGCGAAGTGGCCGAAGTGGTCGGCTCCGGTCGCAACGAGGACAATCTGCGCGCCGCCGTTCGCCTGGGCGTAGTGGATCGTTACGACACCGATCCAGCCCGAGCGGTTGCCGGTGCGGATATGGTGGTGATCGCGGTGCCGCTGGGCGCCATCGAGCCAGTTTTGCGGGCCATCGTCCCGTCTTTGTCGCCCGGCGCCGTGCTGACCGACGTGGGTAGCGCCAAGGGTAGCGTGGTGGCCGATGTGGAGCGGGTTTGCGGCCAGGTTCTACCCAACTTCGTGCCCGGCCATCCCATCGCCGGTACCGAAAAAAGCGGTGTGGACGCTTCGTTTGCCACCCTGTTTCGGCAGCGACGGGTGATTTTGACGCCGTTGGTGGAAACCGCCGCCGCCGCGCATCATCTCGTCAAAAAAATGTGGGAGCTGACTGGCGCCGAAGTGGTGGATATGGGCGTGCGCCATCACGATGCGGTGCTGGCCGCAACCAGTCACTTGCCGCACATGTTGGCTTATACCTTGGTCGATACCTTGGCCAGACTGGATGACCGGGCGGAAATCTTTCGCTATGCGGCCGGCGGGTTTCGGGATTTCACCCGCATCGCTTCCAGCGATCCGACAATGTGGCACGATATCTGCCTTGCAAACCGCGAGCAATTGCTGGAAATGATCGCGCTGTTCGGCGCCGATCTGGAACGGCTGGCCGAGGCCATCCGCACCGGTGATCGCGCTGCGATTCTCGCTACTTTTCAACGGGCCAAGCGCGCCCGCGACAATCTTTATCTCGACTGAATTTTCCCTATGACCGATCCGATTTTCGTCGTCGAACCCGGCGGTGCTCTACATGGGCGCGCCCGGGTCCCCGGCGACAAATCCATTTCCCATCGCGCCATCATGTTCGGCTCGCTGGCCGAAGGTGTGACGACTATCACCGGCTTTCTGGAAGGAGAAGATTGCCTGGCGACGCTGAAAGCGTTCCGCGCAATGGGCGTGCATATCGATGGCCCCGAAGAAGGCCGTGTCGTAGTGCAGGGCGTTGGTTTGCACGGCTTGCGCGCGCCAGACGGACCGCTGGACATGGGCAATTCCGGCACTTCGATGCGGCTGATGAGCGGTATTCTGGCCGGCCAGGCGTTCGATGTGGTACTGACCGGCGACGCCTCGCTGACTCTTCGGCCGATGCGGCGGGTAACGGAGCCGCTCGCGCGAATGGGTGCCCGGATCGGCAGCACGGCACGGGGGACAGCGCCGTTGCGGATTGGCGGCGGTCAACAATTGACCGGCATCGATTATGAGTTGCCGATGGCGAGCGCCCAGGTTAAATCGTGCTTGCTGCTGGCTGGCCTCTACGCCGAAGGCGTCACCCGCATCACCGAACCGGCTCCGACCCGCGATCACACCGAGCGAATGCTGGAGGGTTTTAGTTATCCCGTGACGCGCGAAGGTGATCGCACCGTGGCCGTGACCGGCGGCGGGCGCTTGACCGGAACCGAAATCGATGTGCCCGCAGATATTTCCTCGGCGGCATTTTTCCTGGTCGGGGCCAGCATCGCGCCGGGGTCGGATCTGGTGCTGGAGCATGTCGGCGTCAACCCGACCCGTACCGGCGTTATCGACATCCTGCGGTTGATGGGCGCCGACATCAAGATGCTAAACCCAAGGTTGGCCGGTGGCGAGCCAGTGGCCGATCTGCGGGTGCGCCATGCGCCCTTGCGCGGTATCCGTATTCCCGGAAATCTAGTGCCGCTGGCGATCGACGAATTTCCCGCCTTGTTCGTTGCCGCTGCCTGTGCCGAGGGCGAGACGGTATTGACCGGAGCGGAGGAGTTGCGGGTCAAGGAGAGCGACCGGATTCAAGTGATGGCCGATGGGCTTACCGCACTCGGTATCGCCGCTGCGCCG
Organism: Competibacteraceae bacterium UBA2792; assembly: GCA_002352125.1. Classification (GTDB taxonomy): domain Bacteria; phylum Pseudomonadota; class Gammaproteobacteria; order Competibacterales; family Competibacteraceae; genus Competibacter_A. The sequence continues at coordinate 11,516 of DEHU01000299.1, forward strand.
ACGCCGGACGGCATCGTTATCCGGGGCGGCGCGTTGTCTGGTGGAACGGTGGACAGTCGCGGCGATCATCGCATCGCCATGAGCTTTGCCATCGCCGCGCTGCGTGCGAAAAGTTCGATTCGGATTCGGGATTGCGCCAACGTCAGAACCTCGTTTCCGGGATTCGCGACCCTGGCGCGAAATGCCGGCTTGGCGATCCGGGAGCTGGCATGACATGAGCGAAGCGACGTTGCAGACACCGGCGCCGGTGATAACCGTGGACGGCCCAAGCGGGGTCGGCAAAGGCACGCTTTGTCGATGGCTGGCTGCCCGGCTGGGATGGCATCTGTTGGACAGCGGTGCGCTGTACCGGCTGACGGCGCTGGCGGCGTTGCGCCGGGATTTGCCGTTGGAAGATGAAGGTCGAGTGGCAACGGTCGCCGCCGGATTGGATGTCGAATTCTGGGCCGACCTTGAGGGAGCCATGCGCATCCGGCTAGATGGAACGGAAGTCGGCTCCGAACTTCGTAGCGAAACCTGCGGCGACGCTGCGTCGCGCGTGGCGGCCTTACCGATGGTACGAGCAGCATTATTGCAGCGGCAGCGGGATTTTCGCCGGCTTCCGGGGTTGATCGCCGACGGTCGGGATATGGGAACGGTGGTTTTTCCGGATGCCGAACTCAAGCTATTTTTGGCCGCCAGCGGCGAAGAACGCGCCCGACGACGATATAAGCAGTTGAGAGAAAACGGATTGGATGCTAACCTTCAAAATCTGGCCGGAGAAATCGCTGCGCGCGATAGTCGAGATATCCGAAGAGCGGTGGCCCCGCTCGAACCCGCTCGCGATGCGGAGGTTCTGGATACCACTCGGCTGAGTATCGCGGAAGTGTGCGGCTGGGCGTTGGGGCTTGCCGCCGAACGGTTTGCTGTGCCGGAAATTCGCTAAGCTCGCGCTTTGCGCCAGCGAACTCCATAGACTACGCTTATTCGATTGAATCATAGTGAATCGAGCGCCTGACTGGACGCTCTGGGCGCTGGCCCTGAAAGCTCTCGTCGCGACGGGAGAGCAGTCGCCGCCGGTTCGGGGTCGCATCGACGAACCGCATGTCCTAACCAACCCGTGGCGGCCCGTTACCGCCGGTTTTTTGAGCTATAACCCATGACCGAAAGTTTTGCCGAACTGTTTGAACAGAGCTTGGTCGACAAGCAAATGCAGCCTGGCGCCATTGTCCAGGGATTGGTGGTGGAAATCAGACAGGATGCCGTGGTCGTCAACGCCGGCCTGAAGTCGGAAGGGCTGATTCCGCTCGAACAGTTTTACAACGAGGAAGGCGTTCTCGACGTTAAAGTCGGAGATCAGGTCGAAGTCGCTCTAGACGCGCTCGAAGACGGTTTCGGAGAAACCCGGCTCTCGCGCGAAAAAGCCAAGCGCGCCCGGATTTGGAGTGCCTTGGAGCAAGCTTTCGAGAAGGAAGAGATCGTCAAGGGCTTGATCAGCGGCAAGGTGAAAGGCGGTTTCACGGTCGATATCGGCGAGATTCGCGCTTTCCTGCCGGGCTCGCTGGTGGACGTGCGACCGGTGCGGGACGCCGGCTATCTGGAAGGCAAGGAACAAGAGTTCAAGGTTATCAAACTCGACCGGCGGCGCAACAACGTAGTCGTTTCCCGGCGGGCTGTGGTGGAACAGGAGTACAGCGCTGAACGCGAGGCGTTGCTGCAAAATCTCCAGGAAGGCCAGATCGTGGAGGGCATGGTCAAAAATCTCACCGATTACGGCGCGTTCCTGGATTTGGGCGGCATCGATGGCCTGCTGCACATTACCGATATGGCGTGGCGGCGGGTCAAGCACCCTTCCGAGGTGGTCGCAGTCGGCGATACCATCAAGGTCAAGGTGCTCAAATTCGACCGCGACCGCAACCGGGTCTCGCTGGGGCTCAAGCAACTGGGCGACGATCCCTGGATTGCCTTGGCCCGCCGCTATCCGGTGGGAACCCGGGTGTTCGGCAAGGTGACCAACATCGCCGATTACGGTTGCTTCGTGGAAATCGAAGAGGGTGTCGAGGGCCTAGTCCACGTTTCCGAAATGGACTGGACCAACAAGAACGTCAACCCGAACAAGGTCGTGGCCTTAGGCGACGAAGTCGAGGTCATGGTGCTCGACATCGACGAAGATCGCCGCCGCATCTCCCTCGGCATGAAACAGTGCCAGCAGAATCCCTGGGAAGAGTTCGACCAGAACCACGGCAAGGGCGACCGCGTTGCCGGCAAGATCAAATCTATCACCGATTTCGGTATCTTCATCGGGCTGGACGGCGGAATCGACGGGCTGGTTCATCTGTCCGACATTTCCTGGAATATGCCCGGCGAAGAAGCCGTGCGCCAATACAAGAAAGGCCAAGAAGTCGAGGCGGTGGTGTTGGCGGTGGACCCTGAGCGCGAGCGCATTTCGCTGGGCATCAAACAGCTCGACAAGGATCCTTTTTCAAATTTCGTGGCCGATCACCCCAAGGGTAGCGTGATCAAGGGTCGCATCGTCTCGGTCGATGCTAAAGGTGCCATGGTGGATTTGGGCCACGGTGTCGAAGGTACGCTGCGCGCTTCCGAGTTGACCCGGGAACGGGTCGAAGACGCCCGCTCGGTGTTGAAGGAAGGCGAAGAGATCGAAGCCAAATTCGTCGGTGTCGATCGCAAGAACCGCACGATTACCTTGTCCGTCAAGGCCAAAGATATGGCCGAAGAGGCCGAAGCACTGCAGGACTACAGCCGCAAGTCCAGCACTGGCGCGACTCTGGGCGACATCTTTAAGGAGCAGATGAGCGCGCAGGACGATTGAGCGGGGGCGCAAGCCATGGACGTCGCCGCTCGCTCCATCCGCAGCCGGCTACGGATGGTCCGTGGTTTTGCCCGAATTCTGGATTATGGCAGCGTGGTGCTAACCACGGCGATCGCCATTGGCGTAGGGAGGTCTCGTGACAAAATCAGAATTGATCGAAATTCTTGCGCGCAAACGAAGCGATATTCCTTATAAAGATGTAGAACAAGCGGTTAAGACCTTGTTGGAACAGATGAGCGAATCGCTGTCGAGCGGCGAACGGATCGAGATCCGGGGGTTCGGGAGTTTTTCGCTGCATTTTCGGCCACCGCGAGTCGGTCGAAATCCCAAGACCGGCGATGCTGTATCCTTGACTGGCAAATACGTCCCTCACTTCAAACCTGGCAAGGAATTGCGCGAGCGGGTAAATGACCACTACCGTGGTGCCGACGAATTGTTGTGACGTCCGATCCATCCGGTAAGCTATCGGTTGTCGCGAGCTGTTCAAAAACCCACGGTATAAAGTGGGTTTTTTATATCGCGATTTTTTGCTGAAAGAGCGGGGTGGACAACGTGCCAGAATCGACGTTGCTGTGGAGCGGACCGCCGTTCGGATCCGCCGATTTCAAGCCGTTCGGGTAGGAGAAGCCAATGCCTTGGCTCAAGTTTCTTCTGGTAACTGCAATTTTGTTAGTGGTCCTTTTGCTCGGGGTGGAATTTTCCACGCTCCATGCCGATCCGGTCACCGTCAACTATCTACTGGGTAAGACGACGCAGCCGCTATCGTTGGTGGTGATCTGCGCTTTTGCGGCTGGCGTGCTGGTAACGGCTCTGGTGGGGGCATTCGTCGTGTTGCCGCTGCGCTGGCAGGTGGCGCGGTTGCGCCAAGCCGTGTCCGATAAGGATCAGGAAATCAGCGTATTGGCTAGGAAAGCGGGACGGGACGCTCGTTGAAGCGATCAGCCGACGCCGCTGGTTCATGATGGAATTGCTGTGGTTGCTGCTGCCGGTTGCCGCCGCGTCGGGTTGGTGGGTGGCGCGGCGGGAGCATGCGGGGCGAAACGAGAGCGCCGTCCGCAACGCCGAATATTTCAAAGGATTGAACTACCTGATCGACGATAAGCCCGACCAGGCCATCGAAGTGTTTACGCGCATGGCCGACGTGGATCGGGATACTGCCGAAACTCATCTGGCTTTGGGCAATCTGTTCCGTCGCCGCGGCGAAGTGGATCGTGCCATCCACATTCATGGCAGTCTGATCGCCAGAACCAATCTAACGGTCGAGCAACGCCGTCGGGCCGTCATGGAGCTCGGCGAGGATTATTTGCGGGCGGGTCTGTTCGATCGAGCCGAAGCGTTGTTTCGGGAGCTGGTCGATCAGCCCGATCACATGGAAATCGCGGTATCCCGCCTGATCTACATTTTTCAGCAAGAAAAAGACTGGCGCCAAGCGATCACTTACTGTGACCGGCTAGAGCAGATCGGTGGGGAATCCAAACGGCGACAGACCGCGCATTTTTGTTGCGAGCTGGCAGAAGAGGCGAGTTCGCAGGATGAGAACGCCGAGGCCAAGACGTGGCTGTTCGATGCGTTAGCGCGCGATCCTGGCTGTGCTCGCGCCAGTTTGCTGCTGGGTCGATTAGCGATGCGGATAGGGGATCATCGGGCGGCCATTGCGGCGTTTCAAGCGGTCGAGCGGCAGGATCGAGGGTATTTTCCCGAAGTGATCGGGCCGCTCGGCCAATGTTTCGGCACGCTGAATCGTCTCGACGAATGGGTACATTATCTGCGGGAGGTCCAGGAGCGGGATCATGGTGGGCGAGTCACGGATGCTCTGGCCGAGTGGTTGCTGAAACTGGAGGGCGAAGATGTTGCCCTCCGGTTCCTCGAACGCGAGTTGCGGGAATATCCGACTCTGCTCGGGTTGCGCCGTCTGGTCGAAATCAAGCTAGCGCGGGGCGAGGGAACAGAATATGCTGACTTGCGGGCTTTACATTGCATTAGCACGCAGATGCTTAACAATGCTGCGCGCTATCGCTGCGCCAACTGCGGGTTCGTAGTGAAATCCTTGCATTGGTGTTGTCCGAGTTGCCAACAATGGAACACGATCAAGCCGATGCCCGATTTGGTGATGAAAACCAGCGGCTGAGTTTAAGTGGTTGTCTTTTCGTCGCGCTAGTGGAACGGTTACCATAACGGTGCGACGACCGGGGTTGTGTTATCGGCGTTTCGCTTCTATGGTTTTTACGGTGTCGGGTTCATCCGCCGGCATCGAACGTCCGTTAACGTAAAAGGAAAGGAGACAAGATATGAAATTTTTGCACGCGTTGCTGGGATTGATCTTGGTGTTGTCCTCGGCCGTAGCGTTCGCGCAGGCTGTCGATATCAACACGGCGACCGCCGAACAGTTAGATAAGGCGCTAAAGGGGATCGGTCCGACGAAAGCGGCCGAAATCGTCAAGTACCGGGAAGCCAACGGACCTTTCAAATCGGTGGAGGATCTAGCCAAAGTGCCCGGTATCGGTGACAAAACACTATCTAAAAACAAAGATTTGCTAATGGTTGGGGGCGCTGCGTCCGCAGTTCCGGGAGCACCGAAGTCTCCCGCGATGCCGACCACGCCAGCCGTGCCGACCACGCCAGCCGTGCCGGCTAAGCCCGCGATGCCGGCCACGCCAGCCGTGCCGGCCGAGCCGCCCAAGCAGTAAGCTTTGGGTTCTGGGTTTGCGATGATCGCAATTGGCCGCCCGCTGGGCGGCCAACGCTTTATAATGGCGCGCTTTCCGATAACGAGCGTTACCGCTAATTGGGATCGTGTCCATGTTTCGTCCCCTGGAATTGTACATCGGGTTGCGCTATACCCGCGCCAAACGTCGTAATCACTTCATTTCTTTCATTTCCTTGAGTTCGATGCTGGGCATCGCCCTGGGAATCACCGCCCTGATTACCGTTCTGTCGGTCATGAACGGTTTTCAGGAAGAAGTACGCGGTCGCATTTTGGCCATGACGCCCCACGCTACTATCAGTCGTTGGAACGGTTTGGTAGAAGACTGGCGTGCGGTGCGGGATTGGGCGTTGGAAGATTCGCGGGTGGTGGGCGGGGCGCCTTACATCCGTGGGGAGGCAATGCTGAACAACTCCTCGTTGGTGAGCGGTGCGCTGATTCAGGGTATTCTGCCGGCCGAGGAACAGCAAGTGTCCGATATCAGTGGCAAAATGATCCAAGGAACGCTGAACGATCTTCGCCCCGGTCAATTTGGCATCGTTCTCGGCCAGGCGCTAGCCAATGCCTTGGGGATTATGGTGGGCGATAAAGTAACGGTTATCACGCCGCAGGCCACCGTTACGCCGGCCGGCATTTTACCGCGCTTGAAACGTTTCGAGGTGGTAGGTCTGTTCAAGGCCGGCATGTATGAATATGACCGGGGATTGGCGCTGATTCACGTCGATGATGCGGCCAAACTGTTCCAATATCCAGAAAGTGCGGTCGACGGTGTCCGGTTGCGGTTGCACGATTTGTTCATGGCGCCGCGACTGTCCCGTGAGTTCGCCGGCAAACTGCCGGAGACCTTCGTAGCGCGCGATTGGACCCAAGATCACGCCAGCTACTTCCGTGCGGTGCAGATCGAAAAGACCGCCATGTTCGTGATTTTGACTCTGATCGTGGCAGTGGCAGCCTTCAATATCGTTTCGATGCTGGTGATGGTCGTGACCGACAAGCAAGCCGATATCGCCATCTTGCGTACTTTGGGCGCGACTCCGCTCACTATCATGGGCATCTTCATCGTTCAAGGAATCACCATCGGGCTGGTCGGTACGTTGTTGGGACTGGTTGGAGGCGTGTCGCTAGCAACGCACGTCGATGTAGTAGTGCCTTTCATCGAACGCCTGTTCAGCATCAAGATCCTGGCGCCGGACATTTACCTGATCAGCGATATCCCCTCGAAAGTGCAATCGGGCGATGTGGCAACCATTGGGTTGGTCGCATTCGGGCTGGCGACGCTGGCGACGCTCTATCCAGCGTGGCGGGCGGCGCGAACTCAACCCGCCGAGGCGCTCCGCTATGAGTGAGACGACGGTGGCGACGGAATCGAAAATCGTGTTGGAGAGCCACCGATTAGCCAAGGCATTTCGGCAGGGCGACGAACGTCTGGAAGTATTGCGGGACATCACCTTGCAAATCCAACGCGGCGAGCGGCTCGCCGTAGTCGGCAGTTCCGGTTCGGGCAAGAGTACCTTGTTGCACTTGCTGGGCGGATTGGATACGCCGACCGCCGGTTCGGTGCGGGTGGTCGGCCAGGAATTGAGCCGGATGAGCGATGCGAGCCGGGGCAGGCTGCGCAACCGCTGGTTGGGGTTCGTGTATCAGTTCCATCATTTGTTACCCGAATTCTCGGCGTTGGAAAACGTGGCGATGCCGTTGCTGATTCGAGGCAATCCGCCAAAACAGGCCAAGGAACGAGCAGCAGCCTTGTTGGAACGGGTCGGATTAGGTCAACGGCTGAAACATCGACCAGGCGAGTTGTCGGGCGGCGAGCGGCANNACGAACCGACCGGCAATCTGGATCGCCATAGCGCCGAGCACGTATTCGAATTGATGCTGGAACTCAATCGCGATCTGGGGACCAGTTTTGTCGTGGTCACTCACGATCCAGAGTTGGCGACCCGCATGGAGGCGATGTGGCGGTTGACGGATGGGGTATTGGTTAGAGAACGCTGATCGGTCGGTGGCCGATGCGTCTTGGAACCATCGCCTTTCTGGCCGGAATTTTAATCCTGCACGCGTTGCCGGAGTTGCCGGTCCGAGATTGGGCCGCAACGTTACCGGTAGCGTTGCTGATTGCGGTGTTGGTTCCTCGCTCGCGATTGCTGGCCTGGGGCGCGGCCGGATTTTTGTGGGCCTTGTGGTGGGCGTCGCCGCCAGCCTTGTTGCCGGCGGAGCTGGAAGGGGCCGATCTGCAGATCGACGGTTGGATCGCGTCTATCCCCGACCGCGAGTACCGCAGCGTCCGTTTCGAGTTCTCGGTGGATCGGGCCATGCGCGACGAGCGGCCGGTCGCGTCGCTTGCAGGTCAACGCTTGCGCTTGTCGTGGTGGGACGATGCCGAGAGCGACGATGCGCCCACGCCGGAATCGCGGCCGGAATTACGAGTTGGCGACCGCTGGCGTTTCGCCGCGCGATTGAAGCGGCCACACGGGTTGTCGAATCCGGGCGGGTTCGATTACGAGCGTTGGTTGTACGCCAAGGGTATCGTCGCTACGGGTAGCGTCCGCACCCAACCCTCTCTACACCTGCTCGCCCAGGCCGATCGTTATCCGATCGATCGGTATCGCCAGCAGATTGCCGAAAACTTTGCCAGACTGCTTCCCGGCAATCCTTTTGTCGGCGTTCTGGTGGCGCTAGCGATTGGAGAGGAGGGCGGCATCACCCCTTGGCAATGGGATGTGTTCAACCGTGTCGGGGTCGGTCATCTAATGTCGGTTTCCGGCTCGCATATCGGGTTGGTAGCCGGCATGGTGTTCGCGCTGACCTGGGGTATTTGGAGCTGGATTCCGGCGCTGGCGTTACGCTGGCCCGCCGCGCGCGCAGCGGCGGTGGCGGCTTTGGGAGGAGCGGGCGGCTACGCGTTGATATCGGGTTTGTCGGTGCCGGCGCAGCGCTCGTTTCTGATGGTGGCGGTGGCGATGCTGGCGCTCGTTGCCCAACGGCCCGCCGCACCTAGCCGGATTCTGGCGCTGGCTTTACTGGTGGTGCTGGTCGTCGATCCCAGCGCCCCGCTGCTGGCAGGATTTTGGCTATCGTTCGGCGCGGTAGCGGTCATTCTCTATTCGGTCAGCGGTCGTTGGCGCGAAGATCGGCTGCTCGGTCAAACCGTCGGTTTGCAGATCGATATCACCTTGGCGCTCTTGCCGCCGACGCTGGTGTTTTTTCAGCAATTCCCGTTGCTGTCACCGCTGGCCAATCTCCTCGCGATTCCGTGGGTCGGTTGCACGGTGTTGCCGTTAAGCTTGCTGGCCGCTTTGATAGAACCTTTGAGCGCAACGGCGCAGTCGGCGTTGCTGGAACTGGCGGCACTGACCATGGACGGTTTATGGCAGATTCTCGCTTGGCTGGATCGCTTGCCCGGTATGGTGTTGTACCGTCCGGCGCCGCCGTTGTGGACGCTGGCGTTTGCGCTGCCGGGCGTAGCGCTTTTGCTCGCGCCGCGCGGCTCGCCGAGCCGCTGGTTAGGGTTGCCGCTGTGTTTGCCGCTGCTGTGGCCACCTGCCGTCGCGCCGGAGCCGGGCGGCTTCTGGGTTACGCTGCTGGACGTTGGCCAAGGGCTGGCGGCGGTGGTGCGGACTCAGAATCACGCTCTGGTCTACGATACCGGCCCTCGATTGGGTGCGACGCTCGATGCCGGCCGAGCGGTACTCGTGCCGTTCCTGCGCCAACAGGGCATCGCGCGGGTAGACGCCTTGCTGATCAGCCACGCCGACAAACAGCATACCGGCGGCGTGCGGTCGCTGCGGGAGTCGATGCCGGTGGCACAGGTTCTGACCAGTTCCTTGGAAGCGACACCCATCGACGGAGCCGAATCCTGCCGGGCCGGCCAAGCATGGGAATGGGAAGGCGTGCAATTTCGAATATTGCATCCGCCGACGCATGGATTTAGCGGGGACGACGCTTCCTGCGTGCTGCAAGTGGAGGGTGCAGCGGGCCGGGTATTGTTGCCGGGCGACATCGAAACCCGCGCGGAAGCCGCTTTGGTCGCAACGTATGGAACCGGCTTAGCCGCCGATGTGCTGATTGCCCCGCATCACGGCCATCGCGACCTATCGGCTCAAGGTTTTTTGGACGCGGTGCACCCCCGATACATCCTGTTTGCCACCGGTTACCGCAACCGTTTCGGCTATCCGCGCCCCGAAACCGTGGCGCGCTATAGTGCGACCGGCGCGGTGCTGCTCGACACGGCCTACGAAGGCGCGCTGACGTTTCGATTGGAGCCGGGGCAACCGCTGGCGCCGCCGGAAGGTTATCGGCATGATCGCCGCCATTACTGGACTGCGCCTTGATGTGGCTTTTGCGCCAAATCCAGTATTATGACCGCCCATTTACGAGAGCCGAGTAGCGATGCGAACGATGGAGGATAGGGCGTGCTCGATCTGATCGAGGCCGGTGGCTGGTTGATGGTGCCGATCTTGGTTTGTTCGCTGGTGGCAGCGACGATCATCGTCGAGCGGTTGTTGGCGTTGCGGCGGGCCAGAGTATTGCCAGAGCGGCTGGTCGCTATCCTGCGCCTTTGGGCGGAACAGGGCCTTGTCGGCCGGCGAGACGTGGATTCGTTGCCGCTCGACTCGCCGCTGGGCCGGATCGTGGCGGCTGGCCTGAGCTGTCGCGGTCGCGGCCGGGAGATCCTGCGCGAGCGCGTCGAGGATACCGGCCGCCATGTAGTGCACGAGCTGGAACGGTTTCTAAACGCGTTAGGCACAATTGCCGCCATCAGTCCGTTATTGGGATTGCTCGGCACCGTAGCGGGGATGATTAAAATCTTTCGGATCGTCTCGGTGCAGGGCAACAGCAATTTTGGTCTGTTGTCGATAGGTATCGCCGAAGCGTTGGTAACTACCGCCGCTGGCTTAGCCGTTGCGATTCCCAGTTTGTTGTTTTACCGTTATTTCCGTGCTCGGATCGACGAATTGGTGGTGCGGATCGAGCAGGAAACTTTGGAGTTGATCGACTTGTTGGATGCCGGAGCGCCCGAATCGGAGCAACCTGATCTGCCAGCAAATATCGCGGCGAGCAAGGAACGAACGCCATGAATCTGCGTCCCCGCCGTCGCGAGGAACCGGAGATCAATCTGGTGCCGATGATCGATGTCGTGCTGGTGCTGTTGATTTTCTTCATGGTCGCCACCAGCCTGCGCCACCAATCGGAACTGGAAATTCGCTTGCCCGAAGCTTCCGGAAAACCAGTGCCGGGCGATGTGGCGCAATTGGAAATAGACATCGACGCCGCCGGCCGTTATGCCGTCAACGGCCGTTCGCTGGCTTCGACCGATGCGGCAACTTTGAAAGCGAGCTTGCTGGCCGAAACCGGGGGCCGCATATTGCCGCTGACGATCAGCGCCGATGGCCGAACTCCACACCAAGCCGTAGTGACGGCGCTGGATGTCGCTGGCCAACTGGGCATCGAACGGCTGGCCATCGCCACGGTGAACGAACCGACCGCACCGGCTTTGCCCGTTACATCCGACGCCGTGCCACCCTCGGATTCTCGATGATGACTTGGCTGGATCGTTACGGATATTCGCTGAACTGGGTTTCTGTGTTGTTGTGGCCGCTCAGCCTGTTGTTCGGTGCGATGGTGTGGGTTCGGCGGTGGCTGTACGTCCAGGGTTTGTCGAAAAGCGAAGAGCTTGGTGTGCCGGTGATCGTGGTCGGCAACATCAGCGTCGGCGGTACGGGTAAGACGCCACTGGTAGCATGGCTAGTAGAGCTGGTGCGAGGGGCCGGTTACAAACCTGGCGTGGTCAGTCGCGGCTACGGTGGACAGTCGGCGGAATGGCCTCGATACGTCACGATCGACAGCGATCCATACCAAGTCGGGGACGAACCGGTATTGCTGGCGCGACGTTGCCGGTGTCCAGTGGTAGTGGGACCGGATCGCGTGGCGGCGGCGCGGATGCTCCTCGACACTTACGATTGCAACGTCATCGTCAGCGACGACGGCTTGCAGCATTATCGTCTGTCCCGCGATATCGAAATTGCCGTAGTGGACGGATTTCGGCGACTGGGCAATGCGGCTTGTCTGCCCGCAGGACCGTTGCGGGAGCCGCCCTCCCGGCTGCGCGAAGTGGATTTCGTGGTCGGCAATGGCGTGGCTCGCGGTGGCGAATATCTCATGTCTCTGCACGGCGAGACGGCCGTGAACCTCGGCGATTCCTGCATCAGCGCGGCGCTGGCCGGTTTTCGGGGCGGGACGGTGCACGCCGTGGCGGGTATCGGCGATCCGGGGCGGTTTTTCGATCATCTGCGACGTGCCCAACTGCGGATCATGGAGCATCCATTTCCGGATCACTGCGCTTTCCGCGCCGAAGATTTGCACTTCCGAGAAGATTTGCCGGTACTAATGACAGAAAAAGATGCGATCAAGTGTCGTCTGATCGCGCCAGACGGTTGCTGGTACGTGCCGGTCAGCGCGCAACTGGAGCCGGAATTCGAGGAACAAATGCTCAAGCGGTTGGCGATGGTGGCCATGGCCAAAGGGATACGTCGCCGGCAAGAAGATACGAATCGTGGCAACGGCGCGAAAACCAAACCCGATGCTTCCCGACCGCGAGGTGAAGAATGATGGACAAAAAATTGCTGGATATTCTGGTGTGTCCTGTCAGCAAAGCGCCGCTGGTGTACGACAAAACGCGACAAGAGTTGATCTGCAAGGAAAGCCGGTTGGCCTATCCGGTTCGCGATGGCATTCCGGTGATGCTGGAAGCCGAAGCGCGGCGTTTGACCGACGAAGAGGTCGGCTCGAATGCATGAATCTGGGCCGCGATTCCGGGTCGCGATTCCGGCCCGGTACGCTTCGACCCGGCTACCCGGCAAGCCGCTACGATTGCTGGCCGGTCGGCCGTTACTGGAACACGTCTACCGGCGAGCGCTCGCCAGCGGTGCCCTGGACGTGATCGTCGCCACCGACGACCCGCGCATCCGGGAGGCAGCCGAACGTTTTGGTGCAACGGTATGCATGACCTCGTCCGAGCATCCATCGGGCACCGACCGCTTGGCGGAAGTGGCGTTGCAATGCGGTTGGCCGGACGACGCCCTCGTGGTCAACGTGCAGGGCGACGAGCCGCAAATACCGCCGGCCTTGATCCGGCAGGTGGCGGCGGAGTTGGAGGCGCATCCTGCCGCCGGCATCGCGACAGCTTGCGTGCGGATTCGTCAAACGGAGGAGGTGTTCGACCCGAACGTGGTCAAAGTGGTGCGGGATCGCGAAGGGTTCGCGCTGTATTTCAGCCGCGCGCCGATTCCCTGGCAACGCGAGCTGTTCCGGGTTGGGGCGGAGCAATTGACCGAGCTGCCGGCGGACATCGCTTGGTTTCGTCACGTCGGGCTTTATGCTTATCGCGTGGCGGTGCTGCGCGATTTTCCGCGCTTGACGCCCGCACCGAGCGAGCGGGCCGAATCGTTGGAGCAGTTGCGCGCGTTGTGGCACGGCATCCGCATTCATGTGGCCGAAGCGGCCGAGGCGCCGCCGCCGGGCGTGGATACCGAAGCCGATTTGGTCCGGGTAGCGGCGGGATGGACAGATTCAGATCAATAGATCGAAGGTGGCTAATTCCGGCAGATCGGGATTGAAGCCGTCACGATGGGTGTTGAGCACGGCCACGGTGAAAGTTCTGGGCAGCCGGTCGCCCGCATCGCCGTACTGGTTGGGATGAATGATCTTGTGGTCGTGGCGGTCGCGCAGTACCAAAGCCGATTCGTCGGCCAGAATTTCGATGACTTGGCAAGGCATATCTTGATAGGTCAAAGATTGACCCAGCAAGATTTTCAATTTGTCGGAATCAACGCGCAACATGGGCGGTAGCAACCAAGGTGATCGAATCCAAGATCGTAAAGGTGATCCGTGCGCTGTTCGGTTCCCGGCAGCGTTCGGACGAGGCGAAAGCGAAAGCGATGGTGAGAATACTGTTTGTTTGCATGGGTAATATTTGCCGGTCACCGCTGGCGGAGGGTGTATTTCGGCGGATGTTGGAGGGAGCCGGTTTGACCGACGCGGTCTACGTCGATTCGGCTGGTACCCATTCTTATCACGTCGGTGCGCCGCCCGATAGCCGCAGCCAAGCGACGGCTTTGCGCCGAGGCGTCGATCTGCGGGGAATCCGCGCTCGCCAAGTAACGGTAGCCGATTTCGCCGAATTCGACTACGTGTTGGCGATGGACCGCGACAATTTCGAGCACCTGCTGGGGTTGTGCCGACAACCGGAATTGCAGCGTCGCGTCCAGTTGTTCATGGACTATGCGCCAGATCTGCCAGAACGGGAGGTGCCCGATCCGTATTACGGTGGCCCGAGCGGTTTTGAGCGGGTGATGGATTTGGTCGAGGAAGCGGCTCAAGGATTACTGGTTCGCATCCGCGAGCGTTACCGGATTTAAAGCGGCCGCCGTGTGAGCACCGAAAAAAACGGGGCTGGAATTCCAGCCCCGTCGCGTTTCTGGCTTTAAGTCAAACCGCCGGCTTGTTATCGGTGTCGGGTTCCGGAGATGCCGTAGTTTGCTCGGGCGATTCCGTCGGCTGAATCGTGGAATCGATGATCGCAGATTCCGATGGAGCCGGTAGGTGATCGACCGATACGGTCGCTGCCGTCGCGCCGGCTTCGGCGGAGACCGCATCTTCCGAAGATGGCTCGGTCGCTACGACGGGCTCCGGCGCAGAAGTCGCGACGGCTTCGCTCGAAATAGTCGAGATAGTCGAGTCCTCGTCGGCAGGTTTCGTCTCGATAACTGCCGGCCCGGTCGATTCCATCGAGGCCGGTTCGCCGGCTTCCGGCGCAACCAGTTCTGCCGAAGCTCGCTCGTCGGCCGCCGGTATGGCTGGCTCGGCAGGAACGGTCTGCGCGGCATTGTCCGTGGTGATGGCGGTTGCCGATGATTCTGCCTCGATGGCCGAAGGTTGCTCGATCTCGGCCGGTTCAACAAACGGCTCGGCAGATTCGGCAGATTCGGC
>DEHU01000199.1 GCA_002352125.1 Competibacteraceae bacterium UBA2792
AACACCTGCACGGCCGGGTGCTGGAGGATGATCTGGCCCTCGGCGAGCTGCGCCAGCGACCCGCTCAGGGCGGCCGCCCAGCTCGAATAATCCTTCGCCGCCTGCTCCAGCTTGCGCCAGGCTTTGGCCGGCAAGATCGCGGTCACGGTGCCCGCCCCGGTCGGGATGGCGATCCGGATGCCGCCCGGGACTGGGTGCGACGCGGGCAGCTCGGAGAATTTCGCGACAAGGTCGAGCCGGCCGGGCGCGAGCTGCTCTTTCAAGATGGGCGTGGCGTCGGGGGGTAATGACTCGCAGGCGGCGACTGGCCCGGCGTGCGGGGTCGCGGCGCGCCGGGCCTGCCGGACCTCTTGCTCGGTCACGACGCCAGCCGGCTGGCCGTGCAGGTCGATTCGCGCTGCACCGGCCCGCAGCGCCCGCCGGTAGAGCGGCCGGTGGCAGTAGCGGGCCAGCGCGCGCTGGACGGCAGCCCGCTCGCGGCCAGCCGCGACCAGGTCGCGGTGAATGCCGATCTTGAGCGGCTTCGGCTGCTCCCAGTCGAAGCAGGCCGGGTACAGCTCGGTCAGCGCCAGCCGCTCGGGCGTGGGGGCGGTGACCGGTTCAGCAACAGCGGGGTTCGGGTCGGACATGGCGAAGGACTTCCGGCAGCGGCATCGGTACGACGTAGTGTAGCCAATCGCCGGCTGGCGATGCGAACGTTCCGCGCCGGAAGCCGGGTACCGGGCGCGGCGGGATCGCCAAAGCCCGCGCCGGGTTTTACCATAACCGTGTTAGGTGACACGGCTATGACCCATGTGCACGGTTCCCCTCGATCTGTTGTACGTCAGCCCCTTGCGCCCGCCGACACCCCTGCCGTGGCCTAGCCCGCAGGCCGTGGCGATTGTGTAGCAAGTTGCTACAAGTCTCCTGACGCGATCCGTTCGACGAAGCTCCGCAGCTTGGCTTCGTTCTCGTCGCTCAACGCATCGATCTTCAGCTTGATGAGCAAGTGCTTCGAGCCGCGAGAAATGGAGCCAACAGGCTTGCCCTCCCGAACTAGTGTCTGGTGGGCCTCGTGGAATCTTGGTGCGTTCTCTTCCTTGGAGATTCGCAGTTCCCTTAGCAGAAAATTAGAGAGTTTGGTCTGTTCCAATACCCCGGCTTCGAGCAAGTCCCAAGCCCGATTCAGCAATTCTAGCGCCAGCGAAGGCGGCTCGATCGACTGGATTGTCCGTTTGATGTCCGCTGCCGCAGCCCTTGACAGCAAACGTGGATTAGCGTCAAGTCTGGCAAGAATCGCTTCAGGGAAATACTCGAAAGCGTAGTAGCGATACATGTCCTCCCGGTTCATTCCCAGCGCTTCGGCAAGTTTTTTCCGGGTCGGAAACAAGCTTTCGACTTGCCTTAGGGCCTTGCCGATCTCGTAGTCCGAAAGGTCCGCGCGATCTATATTCTCGACCAACGCAAGCACGGCCATGTCGGATTCTTCGACGGGAATAACCAGCGCTTCGATAGCAGGACGCCCAAGCAGCTTGTACGCCCGCCATCGACGTTCGCCCGCAATGATTTGATAGCGATCACGAACCTGCCGAACGGAAATGGGTTGAAGCAACCCAACCTCGGAAATCGAGGCCGCCAGTTCCTCTAATTCCTGCTGCGGGAAAACCCTGCGTGGCTGGTAGGGGTTTGGATCGACCTCATCGACGGACAGCTTGACGTGGTGTCGCCCAACATCAAAATCGGTCTCTTGTCGTGCATCCGCGTGGCGTTGGCTGTTCTCGGCGAGTTTTTTCGCCAGCAGCGCCTTCAAATTCTTAGGCATGGCTGTCCTCCACCACAACTCCCTTAAGATCAAGCTCCTTTGCCAGTTCGCGAGCAAGCTGCCGAAACTCGCGGGACACTTTGGCGGTACGGTCCAGCGCGTGCAAACTGCTTTGCGCCATGGCAGCCTGGTTTACCTTCGTGCTGGTGGAAATCTTGATGGGCAAGAGCTTACCGATCTGTTCCCGCGCCATGTTTTCGATAAGCTTACTAACCATCAACCGTTCATCATGCTTGATGAGCAGCGCGCCGAGCACCTGAAGTCGAGGGTTGATCCGGCGGATTTTAGCGATGTGCTTCATCAAGTCGGTTACGCCGTACATGCCGTACTGAGAACCGGATTCCACCGGTATAATCAGATGCGTAGCGGACGCCAGAGCATTACTGGTCAACAATTTTAGGCTGGGAGGGCAGTCGATCAGAATGATGTCATAGAGTCCATCGAGCGGCTGGAGCTTCGCCCGGAGTTCTTCCGATGGTCTTGGCGTGGTATCTCTCAGTTCATCTTCCGTTCTACCCAGCGCCAGCGATCCGTAGATCAGCGATACGCCCTCGATGTTGGTATCCTCATGAATGGCAAGGGGTAGCTTCTCCAGCTCGGAAAGCAGCAACTCCGCACAAGTGATCGGAACCTCGCTCGGGTGCATTTTACCCAAGTGAAGGCTTGCGTTAGCTTGAGGATCTACATCGACCACGAGAACCGATAAACCCATTTTGGAAAATTCTGCGGCCAGATTCACCACGGTCGTCGTCTTGCCGCAACCACCCTTGTGGTTGGCCACCGCGATAATCTTTGTTTCTTTGTGCTGTCTCATAAGGATCGAAAAGAACCGTTTACGTGTTCGAATGATCGCATATGTGAAGGGTCTCGCTGGAAAGCATGTAGCAAGTTGCTACATGTCCACCAATGGCTCTCACGATCCGTAGCAACTTGCTACAGGCGGTGAACTTGGCTTGGTTCATTCCACCATATGATGATATTACTTGCAAATGATAGAAATTAGTCAACAACTTGCGGTCGTCACCGGCGGCAACCGGGGTCTTGGCCTGGAAACCTGCCGCCAACTGGCCCAGCGCGGCCTCCGGGTGATGCTCACCAGCCGCGACGCGGCCCAAGGGCGAGCGGCGGCGGACCAGCTTCAAAGTCAGGGGTTGGCAGTGCGCCACCATCCGCTGGACGTGACCGATCCGGCCAGCGTGGCGGCACTGGCAGACACCTTGCAACGGGAAGGTGGACACATCGATGCTCTCGTCAACAACGCCGGTATCGCGCTGGAGGGATTCGATGCCGACGTAGCCCGCCGCACCCTCGCGGTCAACTGTTTCGGGGCGATGGCGGTCACCGATCAACTGCGCCCGCTGCTGGCGCCAAACGGTCGCATCGTCATGGTCTCCAGCGCCATGGGACAAATGGAGGGGCTGCCGCCGACACTGCGCGATCAGTTTCTCGACCCCGCCCTGACGCGGGACGATTTGGTAGACCTGCTGAACCGTTTCGTTCGCGACGTAGAAGCGGGCCGGCATCTCGAACGGGGCTGGCCTGCCAACGCCTACCGCATCTCCAAGGTGGGACTCAACGCCTTTACCCGGATTCTGGCCCGGGAACTCGCGGCGTCGGCCGTTCGGGTCAATGCGGTCAGTCCGGGATGGGTCCGAACCGCAATGGGTGGACCGGGGGCCACGCGCACCGTCGAGGAGGGCGCCCAAGGCATCGCGTGGGCGGCGCTGGTGGCACCCGACGGCCCGACCCGGCGGCTTTTTCCGGGACGGTCAGCCTATCCCTTGGTAAATGCGTGCATCGCGCGATCCTGTACGACGATGACAGACATCGCCCCAAGTTCCACCGACTACAGCGGTGTTCACTCTTGCCGACTGACCTCACTCGACGGCCGCCGTCGCTGCCCCACCGCCCGCGCGACCCGGAGGCAGGGCTCGCGATTGGGCGTCATTTTTTCGCGGGCGGCGCGGCCGGACCGGAGGGAGGCGCGGGTCGCGCGGGCGGGGGCGCGGGAGAGGGGGCGCTCGACCGCAGCGTCAAATCGACGCGCAGGGTCACCTCGTAGTCGCTGTACCCGCCGCCGCTTTTGCTGGCGGATTTTCCCGACTTCGGGACGCCGATCGTGTCGGCGAGACCGTCGGCGTGCTTGCGAAAGTTCGGGTTGGCCTGCTCGCCCACGAGCTTGAACGTTTTCGCCCCGATCTTTTGCGCCATCTCGGCGGCGCGGCGGNNGAGGCGAACGGCGGGATAATCGCCTTGGATAACCCGCCGCAAATGCGGCGGAATCGACGGCGAGGGAGCCGGCTCGGGCGGCAAGTGGCTTGGGGGCGCGGGCGGGCGCGCCGGTTGCGCCGGCGCGTATCGACCCCCTCGCGAGCCGCTCATCGGCTTCGCGGCCCCCACCCCCAGGACGGCGAAGATCACCGGAGCGAACCAGGTTTCGAACCGGTTCCAGGCTTTGGTGATTTCGATCGCCCGCTCGTTAGCTTGCTGCAACGTGCAGTGCTCTCCCATCGCTTCACGGGCTTCGAGCCAGCCGAGCAGCTGGCTCGCCGCGAACAGCATGGCGTTGGTGGCGTCCAGGCGATCCGCCACCTCTCGGTAGTCGGGTCCCAGCGCATCGCGCGCGCCCAGCTCGAACCGGTTCATATTATCGGCGTAGGCAACCGGATTTACGCCGTGGATCCGGCGACGCACCTTGTCCTCGTCCTCTCCCGCCAACGTCCTTTGCTCCATCCAAAAATTTTGCCAGATTTGAAACAGTTGATGGGAGCTCAAATAGTTGTCGGAAAACGCGACGGCCACGAACTCCACTTTCAGGGCCGACCATCGCTTCCCGACGTCGGCGGGCGGGGTAGCGTGCACCGGTTCCTCGGCGAACACAAAGCCGTGTTTGCTCGCCATGACCATCGCGGCCCGCAGAACGGAACGCTGGATTTTCCGTCGGCTGGCCTCCCGGAGCACAGCCAGAGTCCAATCTGCGGGGACGGGCCCACCGAAGCACGGCACGTTGCTCAGAATCCACTGCAGCGCAATGGCCGGGTCGTTGCGAGCGCCCGGGGTAGGAGCGCTAAATACGTGATCATCAGTTTTTTCGTAATAAGGTTTTTCGCGAGCTGGGTCGGCCATGCGATCCTCCGCCAAATCTGGCCTGTCGTCCGCGAAGGGCGGACCGTTCGTTTGGCCTGGTATCGCACGAACCTTGCCAAATCGCGCCGGATGATCGAAGAGAACCACAAGCGGCTGTTTTTCAACGTGCGTTTGGCGGAGAGGCCCTTGTCGAAACCGGGGTTGGCGCGGGAAACGGCAGCCGGCGTTCCCACTATTTTGGGAGCGTCACGATATGTTGGGACCGGCCGAGAGGAATGGGGATAACCGAGCTGAGGCGGCGGGCGAGCGAATGTGGCCGGCCGCGCCGACGCCGTTGGCCGCCAGAAACCGGCTGATGGCCGGAACCCGCGCGGGGTGGGGCACGCGGTCACCCCTCGGGGCGCGGCGACACCTCGCGCGGGACTCCTGCCGCCGTCTGCCGTCCGGGCGGGCAGGCTTTTCCCCCTCGACCTCGACCGGGCGGTTCGAGTGTGAATTTCGCAATTGTTTAGCGCGCTTTTTTCTGAATTATTTGGCGTCAGGCAGCCTACGGGGGTTTGCCCGGGGGAGGCGGTGGCGGCTTGAACCGCAGCGACGTTCCCCCAAGCACGTCGGACAATTCCAAAAATTGGACGACAAACGATTCTCAAAATCGCACGCGAACCGCCGATCCCACGTTTTTACATATAACGCAACATGTAAATTATCAATGAAGCTGGTTTCAAAAGGATTCTGCTAAGGCGCTTTATCGGAATTGTTTGGGCGCCTCCCAACCTCGCCGGGCTTTTTCCGCCGACCGAATTCGAGGGCTCCACGACGGTTTGCGCCATCCTCCAAAAAGGGCGAGGCGCGTCGGCCGAGACCATCAACGGACTCTACAAGGCCGAACTGATCCATCGCCGGGCGCCTTGGAAAACCGTGGAGTCGCTGGAACTGGCCACCCTCGAATGGGTGGCCTGGCTCAACAACCACCGACTGCTGAAATCCAGCGGCTATATCCCCCCAGCCGAGGCTGAGGCCGACTATTACCGTCGGCTGACCGACAACACCGTGGATGCAATTTAACTTAAACCAACCAGTCTCCTCAAAGCCCGGGGCGGTTCAGCTTCCGCACACCATAGAAATCACTAAAGTCCAGCTTATTTGTCAAGTTCACATTCGAATTTGTGGGGTACAAAAACCACAACCATATGAATACCTGAAAATACATTAACCGTTGGATCAGACCTTGAAACTCTGGCATGGCAAACATCGCCATAGGTAGCGTCAGGCAAATACCCGCCATGTAGAAACCGCATATTCGTATTTTCGTGGTGTTTGCCCTGATGCCCTGCCACAAGAAGCCTAACGTCACCGCAATTCCGCTCGCGGTCGCCATGACCGAGTGAAGCCGATGAACCAGCTCGTTATAGGGCATCGCCGGATCGATGGGTCTATGCGGCAACAAACCTGCCGCCGCCACGAAAATCCCGAACAGCAGGAAGGGCACCGTGGCCCATGATCGATGCCGCAACCACTCGATAACGATACCCAGGCCAAATGCCACGAAGCCGATGATCGCCACGACATTGTTGGGCGTCCTCTGCGCTCCGAGTTGGCTAACCGTGTTGGCGACGACGCTGTAGCCGTCCACGGTGTAGAATGGCCCCAGGAGAATGGCTGCGGCGAAGATCAGGATGCCGAATTTAATGTGCATGTACCGGACCTTGGCGGACGGCACTCTGGGCACTCAAGCCACCGACGGCTCCCGCCCTGATCAGCAGCAGGCCGAGCCAAAAATGAAAAACCGGCCCGCAAATCGAGCCACCGATAGCCGCCGGAATCTGCATCGCCGCGATCTGACCTTTGCCGATGGGAATCACGGTATCCGTTATTCCGAACACCATAGCCAAATTGAGTAAAACGCCGGTCACCACCCCCCAAGCGGCTAAGCCTTGCGGCAAGGAGCGATTGCGCCAGGCTAGTAGACTGATCAGCAAATAGAAAAACCCCAATAGCCCAAATTTCCACATAAAGTTGGGATCGAAACTTAAGTACGAGTCCATCTTCAGCGCCGTGATAGCCACCAGATCGCCCGCGACATGCGCCTCGGCCAGCAACGAAATCCCGATGATCTCCCGCATCCAGTCCAAGGCGCTCACAATCGTTCCGGCCAGGGCGGTGATGGTGCAGAACTGCACGATCCCTTCCCAATCCTCGTCTCCGGGGCGGCGGACGTAACGGCTCAGCGCGTTGATTACGGCCACGCTCAGGATGCCGATGGCAACGAAAATATATCGCCAGGTCAATGGGATAGCCGGCTGCTCCGCGAACACCTGAAAGATAGCGTCTCCACGCAACCGTTCCGCCGGATCGATGGCGACCAGGACGCCAACGAGAAAAAATCCCGCTGCCACGATCAGCGAGATCCATCCGCCAAATCGATAAATGCTTTTCAATTGGGTTTCGTTCATCAGCTTTTCACCTCTATATTGATTGACCGGCGGCGGTCAATGCCGCTTTTCGCCGTCGAAAACGCGCTTGCAGCCGTTCCTTGCCTTCCGCTCGTTTTTCCCGGACTTCTTCCGTATCCATGACGGCTTGTTCGGAACCGGAATCCAGAAACCCGGCCAAATCCGCGATGGTGGTGTAGCGAAACAATTCGATAACGGGAAAGGTGCGTTGCAGGGTCTCTTGCAACCGCGCATGCATCTCCACCACCAGCAGGGAATGTCCGCCCAGATCGAAAAAGTTGTCGTGGATACCGATGGTGTTGATGCTCAGCAACTCCTGCCAGAGCGCGACCAGGAATTTTTGGGTATCGGTTGCCGCAGCCGCGAACTCGATTTGCAGATCCGGCCGCTCGTCGGTGCGGGCCGGCAGCCGCTTGCGATCCACCTTGCCATTCGGCGTCAGCGGCAAATGATCCAGATAGACGAACGCCGATGGCACCATGTAGCCGGGCAGGCGCGTCTTCAGCCGATCCTTGATTTCGTTGACCGAAAGCCGCCGTTCTTTCCGCGCCACCAGATAAGCGACCAGCCGCGGATCATCGCCCGAGCCTTCGTGGATCACCGCGACATCGGCGATTTCCGGCGATTCGGCGATGACGGTTTCGATTTCCGGCAGCTCGATGCGGAATCCCCGGACCTTAACCTGGAAGTCGTTGCGCCCGAGGTATTCGATGCGCCCGTCGGTCCGGAAGCGCGCCAAGTCGCCGGTGTCGTACAGGATCGCGCTCGGTTCCGACGAGAACGGATCCGCGATGAAGCGCTCCCGGGTGAGATCGGGCCGATTGAGGTATCCGCGAGAAACGCCCGGCCCACCGATGTACAGTGCTCCGGTAACGCCGATGGGAACCGGCTGCAAACGGGCATCCAAGATGTAGGCTTTCTCGTTGGCGATGGGCCTGCCGATGGTGATGCGGTCGATACCCGGTTCGACGCATTCGTAGGTGGACCATACCGTCGTTTCGGTGGGACCGTAGCAGTTCCATAACTGGCCACCACCCGCCGTCAGTTGGTTGGCCAGCGCCACGGGCATCGCTTCGCCGCCGCACAGCATGGTGAGCCCCGGATGACTGTGCCAACCGCTCTTCAACAGAATCTTCCATGTGCTGGGCGTGGCTTGCAGGTAGGTGATGGGCTCGTCTTGCAAGATTCTCTGCAACTGCGCGCCATCGCTGATAGCGTCGCGCGAAACCAGGCGAATGCGACCCCCGCCCAGCAAGGGAAGAAAAATCTCCAGCACGGAAATGTCGAACGACAGGGTTGTCACCGCCAGCAGGGTATCGCCCTGACGAATGGGAAAATACCGATGGGAGGCGAGCAGAAAGCTGACCGCGTTGCGGTGGCTGATTTGCACACCCTTGGGTCGCCCGGAAGATCCGGAGGTGTGAATCACGTAAGCAAGCTGCTCTTGCGCCGTCGCCACCGCTGGCCGGTGAGCCGGATAGCCTGACAGCGCTTGGTCGTCATCGACGAGCACCACCCGCGCCGAAGCGCTCGGCACATCATCGCGCAGCGACCGCGTCGAAACGATGATCGGCGCCGCCGTATCCTCGACGATGTATTGCAAGCGGCTGACGGGATAGCTGGGATCGAGCGGCACGTACGCTCCGCCGGCTTTCAAAATTCCCAGCAGGGCGACGACCATACGCTCGTCGCGATCGAGCAAAACGCCGACGAAGATTTCCGGACCGACGCCCAACGCGATCAGATGGCGCGCCAATTGGTTCGAGCGTTGCTCCAGCTCCGCATAAGTCAAGGTTTGATCGTCGAACTGTACGGCGATTTCGGCGGGGTGTCGGTCCGCGCTCGCCTCGAACAGTTGGTGGACGAGCCGTCCCTCCGGCAGTTCGAAGCACTCCTGGTTGAAGGTTTCGAGGATTAGGCTGCGCTCCGCTCGCGGCAGAAAATCCACGGCGGCCAATTCCCGAGAGCTGTCTTGCAATACGCGCCGGGACAGGTTTTCGTAGTGTGCGATGAGGCGCACGATGGTCGCTCGCTCGAACAGATCGGTGTTGTACTCGATCCAGCCTTTGATTTGCCCGTCGATCTGACCCAAGGTCACGGAGAGATCGAACTTGGCGGTCAAGGTGTCGATCTCGGTGATATCCAGCTCCACGCCGGGGATGCCGAAATCTTGTCGAGGCGCGTTCTGGTAGGAAAACAGTACTTGAAACAGGGCCGAATGGGCGAGGTCGCGACCGGTTTGGAGGTGCTCGATCAAGCTCTCGAACGGGATGTCCTGATAGGTGAAGGAATCCCGAACGGTGGCATGGATTTGCGCGAGCAAGGCGTCGAAACTCATCGTGGCCGACGGTCGAGCGCGCAAGACGACGGTGTTGACGAAGAAGCCGATCAACGGTTCCAGTTGCCGACGGGCACGATTGGCGGCAGGCGTCCCGATCAGAATGTCATCCGCGCCGGTGTGGCGGTACAGCAACAGGCCGAACACCGCCAACAACAAGGAGAACATCGTGGTTTGCCGGGCACGACAAAATCCATCCAGGGCGGCGGAAAGCTCGCGATCCAACGCGAACGGCTCTCTCGCGCCCCGGAACGTCTGAACGCCGGGACGGGGATAATCTACCGGCAACTGAAGAGGCGGCGATGGATCCTTCAGTTGCAATTTCCAGTAGGCGAGTTGTTCGGCGAGGTAATCGCCCTGCAATTGGTTGCGCTGCCACCGGGCGAAATCGCTGTATCGGATGGAGAGGGCCGGCAGCGAGGACCGTTCTTGGCGTTGGAACGCCACGTACAGACGGGCCATCTCGCCGACCAGAAGCCCCATCGACCAGGCGTCGCAGGCGATGTGATGAATCACCAGAACGAGGGTGGCCGCCCGTTCGCCGGTCCGCAACACGGTGATCCGGATCGGTAGATCCTGTTTCAGCCGAAACGGGTAGCGCCCGGCTTCGAGCACTTTTTCTCCGACTCGCAGAGCTTGGTCTTGCTCGTTCGGGCCGGCAAGATCGACGACCTCGAACGGCAGGGTAAAATCTTCGACGACGCGCAAGTAGGGTCGGCCCTTGCGATCCGGATATGCGGTGCGCAACACCGCGTGTCGGCGCACGATCTCGATGAGGCTCTCCCTGAGGTTATCGAGGTGGATCGGGCCACGCCATTCGATGCGGATACCGACGTTGTAGGCCGGCTCCCCAGTGCCGAATTGCTCTAGCAACCATAGCCGCTGCTGCGCGAACGAGAGCGCCGGCTCGGCTTCGCCCTCCACCCGAGGAATCGCGTCGGCGGCCGCCGGTTCCGAGCGCAGTTTGCCGAGGAACGCCAGGAGTTCCGCCTTCCTGTCCGTCAATTGCTGCTTCAGTTCGGCGGTCATCGCCCCCTTGGGCGCGGAGAACCGCAGCGCGCCGGCGTCGGCCCATACTTCGATGCCCCGTTCCTTGAGGAGCGAGAGCAATTCCAGAGTCGTCATCATATCTCTCCCGCCTCTCGGCTCTCGTCACTCGAATCGACGCCGCGTTCGACCCCGCGTTGCATCGAAGCCCAGCGCAACACCTCGATGCTCTCCGCCAATTGAGCGATGGTCGGCTTCAGGAAAAAATCCCTCAGCGACAGCTCCACCAAGTAGGTTTCCCGCACCAGGGCGATGAGCCGCACCACCATGATGGAGTTGCCGCCCATTTCGAAGAAATTATCGAGGCGCCCGACGCGCTCGACTTCCAGAACGCCGGCGAACAACGTCGCCAGTTCCTGCTCCAGTTCGGTCTCTGGCACGGAAAAGGCCTGATCTTTCTGTCCCTGCTCCGGATCGGGCAGCGCCTTGCGATCCACCTTGCCGTTGGCGGACAGCGGAATGCCCGCGAGCCAGACCCAGGACTCCGGAATCATGTATTCGGGAATCTTCGCGGCCAGAAACGCTTTCAGGTCTTCCGGCTTGAGTCGGTCGTCGGCATCCACCGCCACCACGTAGGCGATCAGTCGCTTGGCTTCCCGGTTCTTGCCGTGAGCCGCCGCCGCCGCCGCCCGGATTTGCGGATGCCGGCAAAGGGCGGTTTCGATCTCGCCCAATTCGATGCGGTAGCCGTTGATCTTGACCTGAAAATCCTCGCGTCCGAGGAACTCGATCATGCCGTCGGGAAAATAGCGGCCGATGTCCCCCGTCTTGTAGAGCCGCTCGCCCGTGCCGGGATGCACGACGAATTTTTCGGCCGTCTTTTGCGCATCGCCCCAATATTCCTTGGCCAAGCCGATGCCGCCGATATACAGATCGCCAGGCACCCAGACGGGCGCGGGGTGGAGGTGCTCGTTCAAGACATGCATGGTCTGGTTGCGCAGTGGACGACCGTACGGCACGCTCGCCCAAGCGGGATCGATCTGGTGGATGGGATAGTAGATCGACCAGATGGAGGCTTCGGTGGCGCCGCCGAGACTGTACAGTTCGACGTGCGGATTCTGCGCCCTGATCTTGCCGGGCAGATCGAGAGGGATCCAATCCCCGCTGAGCATGACCAGCCGCAAGCGATTCAGCGCCGAACCGGGCCGGGACGCGGTGTGTTCCACCAGCATGGCCATCAGGGCGGGCACCGAGTTCCAGAGCGTAACCTCGTGACGTTGGATCAATTCCTCCCAATGGGCCGGATCTTTCTCGGCGTCGGCATCGGGAATGACCAGCGCACCACCCACCGCCAGCAGCCCGAAGATGTCGTAAACCGACAGGTCGAAATTCAGCGCCGACAGCGCCAGCACCCGATCCTCCTGGCCGACGCCGAACCGTTCGTTGATGTCGAGAATGGTGTTGACCGCGCCCCGGTGATCGATGACGACCCCTTTGGGAAATCCCGTGGAGCCGGAGGTATAGATCATGTAGGCGATATCCTCGGGGCGTTGCGGCGGGTCCGCCGCAGGCTCGAGACTATCCAGGACGTCATCGTCCGCCACGATGATCCGGGGCAGAGCGTCGTTCCACGACAGCGCCGTTGCGGCGGCCTCGGTGGTCACGATGGCCATCGCTTGACTTTGCGCCAGCAACCCATCGCGTCGCTCATCGGGAAGCCCCGCCGCGATGGGCACGTAGGCGGCCCCGGACAACACGATGCCCACGGCCGCGACGATCTGCTGCCAACCCTTGTCCATGACGATGGCGACCAGTTTGTTGGGCCCAGCGCCTTGCTCGCGCAAAAGATGGGCAAGCCGGCTGGCGCTAGCGAACAGCTCCGCGTAGGTCAGCGTCTTGCCGGGAGCAATGACGGCGAGACGGTCCTCGTGCGCTTTCAATCCGGCCAGGAAAAGTTCCGGCAGGGTCACGGTGGAGACCGGCGTTGCAGTGGCATTCATCTCGGTGCGCTGGCGGACCTGCCATTCCGGGATTTGCGGGGGTATCGGGCGGTTCCAGCGGCTCGGGTCTTCGGCCAAGAACCGCAGCAGGGCGCAATAGGCGGCGAACATGTCGTTCAACAGTCCGGGCGGAAACAGCCCTTCCACCGCGTCCCAGTTGAAGGTCAAGGCTCCGTCTTCCTCGAAGACCTGGTGATCCAGCCAAACCTGCGGCGTCTGGCCGATGCTGTAGACCTGTTCGCCCAACCAGGACATGGGGATTTGCTCCGCCATCTCCGCATCCAGGGTCAAGGTACTGGTGAACACCACCGGCATCCTGGCCCCGCCGATCCCGCGTTGCTGCATCAAATCGCGCTGGACCTTGATGCCCCCCACCAGCCGGTGATCGAGATCGTCCCAAAGCTGGCGCTGCAAGATCCTGACCTGATCCTCGAAGGTGCGCTCGCGGGTGAAATCCGCCTCCAACAGCGTGATCGAGGTGAAATCGCCGAAGATGTCGTTGACTTCCGGGTGAATCGGCAGGCGGTTAAACAAGGTCAGGTTGATGGTGAAACGCGATTCCTTGACCCAGTTGTTCAGAATCGTCGCGAACACGCCCAAGGTCATGGCCGAGGGCGTGGTCCCTGCCTGACGCGCTCGCGCCTTCAGGCTTTCCCAATGGGGCCGTTCCAAACGGCCGCTGCGACGGGCGAATACCGGTTTGACGATGGATTTCGGCGAGACCGCCAAAGGCAATTCTGGCGCCGGAGGCAGGGTTTCCAGGCGCTGTCTCCAATAGCCTTCGGCTTTCCGATACGGACGGGTGTGCTTGAGCGCCGCTTCGGCGAGAACGTAGTCGCGGAAACCGAGAGTCAAGGGCGGCAGGGTCAGATCGGGGTCCCGATAGAGATCGAACAGTTCGATCAGCAGGATCTGAAAGCTGCGTGCATCGGCAATCAAGAGATCGATGCTGACGTGCAAGCGGACTCGGCGGTCGTCGATGCGCGACACGCAAATCTCGAACAGAGGCCAATGCTCCACGTCGTGCACTTGATGCGACATCCGTTCCCGCGTCATCGCGAGAGCATTCTCTCGGTCCCGATCCGGCAGGACGGACAGGTCAGCGACGGCGAACTCGTAAGCGGGGACTTCTTTTAGAACCCGCTGCATCCCGTCGGGATCGATAACCGCGCGCAGCATGTCGTGGCGTTCCACCAGCCGAAGCCATGCCCGGTTTAGCCGGGGCACGTCGAGAGTCGCGCTATCGAATTCCACGAAGCCGTGGCACGAAACATTGCCCATTTCCAAGCTATCACCGCGGCCGATCCAATAAGCCTGCTGGACATCGTTCAAGGGAAAGGGCTGATAGCGGCCTTCTGGATCGGGGGTAATCTGCGGTAGCGCATCTGCGTCCGCAGGGGCGGAACCGCCCAGCTCGCCTCGAGCAATCCAGGACGCGAGCGCTTCCACGGTGGGATGTTCGAACAAAGCGCGCAAGGGGATATCGCCACCGAAACGCTCCCGCACGCGAGCGATGACCCGTGCCCCCAGCAGGGAATGGCCGCCCAAATCGAAAAAATTATCCCGGATTCCGACTCGATCGCATTTGAGGGATTCGGCCCAGATCGCGGCGATGACTTCTTCTTCCCGGGTGCGCGGCGCGACGTAACCTTCGACGTCGCGGCGCTTGTCGCCGGGGGCCGGCAGCGCCCGGCGATCCAGCTTGCCGGTGGCGGTGAACGGAAACCGATCCAGCCATTGCAAACTGGCGGGGATCATGTAGTCGGGAAGGCTCTTTTTCAGTCGAGCGACCAGTTCCGCGTCTGAAGCCGGCTGGCCGTTCCGGGCGATCAGGTAAGCGGCAAGCCGCTTGAGACCGTCGGAGCCTTCGTGGGCGACGACCACAACATCCTGCACGTTGGAATGTCCGCGCAGCGCCTGTTCGATCTCGCCCAGCTCAATGCGGAAGCCGCGCAGCTTGATTTGGTGGTCGCGCCGCCCCAGGAATCGCAAGCTGCCGTCTGGGCGATAGCTGGCCAAATCGCCGGTCCGGTACATCCGCTCCTCCGGGTCGGCGGAGAAGGGGTTCGGTACGAAGAGCTGATCGGTCAAATCCGGACGGTTCAGATAACCGCTCGCCAGCCCGACACCCGCGATGCAAATCTCGCCCGGCACGCCCAGGGGTACCGGTTGCAAATGATCGTCCAGCAGGTAAATCTGTTTGTTGGGGAGGGGATAGCCCAGGGTGATTTCCCGGACCGGCTCTACCGTCTTGTCGCAACGGGTCTTGAACAGCGTGGTCGTGATCGCCGCTTCGGTAGGTCCGTAGGCGTTCAAGAAAGTCGTAGGCTCAGCCGTCAACTGGCGCCAGGTCTCGAACCGGTGTACGTCCGGGACATCGCCGCCGACCAGCATGACTCTGATGGGAGCCTTGACCACTAGGGCGCGCTCGCGCAGGAAATCGACCCATTCGTGCCACAGCGATACCGGCAGGTGAATCACCGAGATGCGTCGCTCTTCGCAAAACCGCAGCAGCTCCTCTCCCGCCAGATCGGCGCGCTCGCCGTCGGGAAGGACCAGAGCGGCGCCGACCAGCAGCGGAGGAAAAAGGGTAGCGGCGGCGGCATCGAAACTCGGCGACGCGAATTGCAGGACGCGATCATTCTCGTCGAGATCGTGGTTCTCGATGAAGGCGCAGGTATGGTTGACGAGCCCTTGGTGATCCACGCACGCGCCTTTCGGCGCACCGGTAGAACCCGAGGTGAAAACGGCATAAGCGCGGCTCGTCGGCGCGTCGTGAACAACGTCGCGGCGAGTGGCGGGATATGCTTCCGCTTCCGCTTCCAGGTCCAACGCATCGACGCCGAGCGCGGCAATGCGCTGCTTGACATCGGGGTCCACCAGCATCGCCGAAATCTTGGCATCGCCGAGAATGAATTTGACGCGCTCGTCTGGCAGGTTTTTTTCGAGATAGACGTAGCCGGCTCCGGCCTTCAATATCCCCAAAATGCCGACGATCATCGAGAACGACGGCTCCACCATGATCCCGACCAGCCTGTTGTCGGTCGCCGTCCGATCTTGCAACAGCGCCGCGACCCGATTAGCCCGCTCGTCCAGTTGTGCGTAGGCTAGGGTCTTGCCTCGATGGATCAAGGCGATGCGTTCGGGCGAGCGGTCGACCTGTTGCTCGAACAGCCGATGAATGGCTCGATCGAGGGGATAGTCGCGCCATTCGCCCCGACCTTGCGCGCTCAGGGCTTCGCGCTCGCCGGCGGCCAGCAGATTCAAGGCCCAGATGGGCGCCTCGGGGGTTTCGACGATGCTCGCCAGCAGCGTCAGAAAATGCTCTTTCAGGCGCTCGATCCGCCACGGCGCGAACAGGTCGGCACGATACTCGAACCAGCCGCTCAACCCTTCCCCCGCCACGGTCAATTCCAGCGCTAGGTCTACCTTCGCGGTCTGGGTTTGAACCTCTTCGAAGGTCAGTTCCAGATCGCGCATTCGTACCTGGGCCAGTGGGTTTTCCTCGAAGCTGAAAGCGGTTTGATAGAGGGGGCTGTAGGCCAAGTTCCGCTCGATATCGAGATCTTCGAGCAACTTCTCGAACGGCACGTCCTGATTGGCAAAGCTGGCCAGGGCGGAGGTTTTGACCGCTTGCAGGAACGTCGGGAAATTCTGCGCCTCATCGATCCGAGTTCGAATCGCCAGCATGTTCAGAAAGCATCCGATCAAGGGTTCCAGTTCCGGACGATTGCGGCCTGCGACCGGAGTGCCCACCACCACATCGTCTTGTCTGCTGTAGCGATACAACAGAATCTTGAAAGCGGCCATCAGCGCCATGAACAGGGTTGCGCCTTCTCGCTTCGCCAGTTCCCGAATCCGCGCGGTCAGCGCCGGGGAAATCGCGATCCCGATCCGTCCACCTCGAAAATCCTGTCGCGACGGGCGCGGATAATCCGCCGGCAAATCCAGCAGCGCTGGCGCGCCGCGCAACCGTTCCCGCCAGAAAGCGCGCTGCCCGTTCATCGCTTCCCGATCGAATTGCTCGCGCTGCCAGGCGGCATAGTCCGAATATTGGATTGACAACGGCGGCAACCGTGGCTCGCTCCGGCTGGCATATGCCTCGTACAGCGTTACGAACTCCCGAAACAGCACTTTGGTGGACCAGCCGTCGGAGATGGCGTGATGCATCATCAGCAACCCGATCGACTCGCCCTCTTGCAGCCGGATCATCAGGAAGCGTAGCAACGGTCCCCGCGTCAAGTCGTAGGGTTCGCGACACTTCTCGGCCATCAACGCCTGCACCCGCTCTTCCAGGGTCTCGCCGGGTAGAGCCGTCAGGTCGATCTCTTGTAACGACAAAGCAAAGTGTGGGGCGATCTCTGGCACGACGACGCCATCTATCTCGGGAAAACGCATCCGCAACACCTCGTGGCGCGCGATGATGGTGTTCAGGCTCCGCACCACCAGCATCGGCTCCAGGCGTCCGCGAAAGCGCGCCGCGCCGCCCATGTTGTAAATTGCGGCGCCCGGATGAAGCGCGTCGAAGAACGCCAGACGCTGCTGGACGAAGGAAATCGCGAGCGGCTCGCACGTCCGATCTTGCGGACGAATCTTGCCGTCCAGCCGTTGTTCGCTTCTCTGCTTCAGCAACCGGCCCAACAAGGCCTTCCTGGCTGGAGACAATCCCGCTATTTGACTGGACATATCGTTCATGCCGAACCCTTCTGATACGGACGATGGGGAATGATGAAGATGACCGGGCTTATGCGCTCACATCCACTCCACGATGGGAACGAGGTTTTCCGGCGAGGCGTTGGCGAGCCGATGCCGAATCCGGCTCTCCCGGTCGATGATGACGGCGACGACGCCGCTGTCCAGTTGCGCCGGTGCGATTTCGAAGGCGGTGGTCGCGCGATTGCCCCAATCGGGCAAGACCACCAGGTAGTCGCCCGCATCGAGGACCGGAGGAATGCTGGCGGCCGATGCCTGAATCATCTTGGCCAACAGGTTCTTGACGAAGCCCCGCAGCCATCCCGGAACGTTCCCCATGGCAACGCAGTTGGCGATCCCGACCTGCGCCGCCATCGGAAAGCGTTCGCGGAGCTTTTTGTTGAGCGCACCCGCATCGGGCGCAGTTTTCCGGGTGTGGAACAAGAGGATTTGAATCCGGCCGAGAATCGATTCCCGGGTCAGCCGTCGCCCGAAGTGGACCGAGGTCAGATCGAAAGGCGGCACGGGCTGGTCCAAGGGTCGCTCGATGGGCACCAGCGGAGCGATCGCGCAGCCCTCGCCCAACAGATTCTCGACGACGCGGGTGCCGACATGAATACCGGAAATCATGGCGGCGGTCTGGCCGCCGCCGGGCGTGGTCCAAGCCCCCGCCAGGATCAGATTTGGAATCCAAGTCTTGGGGGCCAAACGGCTAAGATACATGTTGTCGGTGGTCTGGACGGTGCCAAAAATCGCGCCCTGGTGGTTGAGGGTCCAGTGGTGGTTGGTCAACGGCGTGGAAACCACCCGCTCGCGAATGGCTGCCCGAAGGCCGGGGATATGCTGTTCGGCGCGGTCGATCAAGCGATCGGCCACTTGGTCGGCGAGCTGCTTGTACGCCGGATTGGCGCCATAGCTTTCCAACTGTCCCCCGGTCTCCCAGACGTTGCGATGATGCCAGGGGGCG
Source organism: Competibacteraceae bacterium UBA2792 (assembly GCA_002352125.1). Classification (GTDB taxonomy): domain Bacteria; phylum Pseudomonadota; class Gammaproteobacteria; order Competibacterales; family Competibacteraceae; genus Competibacter_A. The sequence goes on from DEHU01000199.1 coordinate 18,326, forward strand.
AGGGCCATCAACGTGATCACGGCCTGCCCCGGCGGTGCGCACGACGGATCCACTAGGCCGTAATTGACCGCGAGGAAAGGAACCTTGTCCCAATCGCCGGCTTGGATGGCGGCGTACTGGGCGTTGCTGTCCGGTTCGTCGCAGATGATGAGCTCGTGGCTGGCGGTGAAGGCTTCGGGCGGGGCATCCAACCCGAGGTAGACGTTGAAGGTGGACAGAGAAGATTCGGCGGATCGAATCCGTTTGCGATAGCCGCTCGGCAGATCGCCCTCATCCAACAATTCAAGAAGGGTTTGCGGCGCCGAAGCATTGGAAATCACGACCCGCGACGCCAATTCTTCGCCATCGCTCAGACGAACGCCCTCGGCGATGCCGTTCTGGACCCGGATCTTGGTCACGCGTGCTTGGCAGCGCAATTCGCCGCCCAGTTCGTGCAAGCGCTCGACGAGCGCGGCGACTACGGCTCCAACGCCGCCGCGCGGATACCAAGCGCCATAGAAGTGGTAGCTGGCCCAGGTAGCGGCCATGGTCGCGGCGCTGAGCTTCCCTCCCGGCAGCCCGTAGTAAGTCCATTCCGCCGAGAACAGGGCACGCAACTCGGGATCGGCGACGTAATCGCTCATGAACTCGTCCCAGGAGCAGTTCATGGAACGCACGAGAAGCGGAAACAGCGCAGCGATATTCCCTTCCGGCGGACCGTGACGGGTGTCCTCGCGAATGCGTCGCATGTCGTGAAAGACTTGGAGCATAGCGTCGATCAGCCGGCGGATTCCCGCTTTTTCGCGCGGATACTTGGCGACCAGTTCCCGTTCCAAAAGAAGCGTGTCGGCATGGGCGGCCAAGGTCGCGCCGCCCAGATTGGCTCGATAAAAAGGATCGAGACGCTCGAAATGCAGACGGCCGGCGATCCCGAGAGCCTTGATCGCGACATCCCCCCATCCTCCCGGCGCGAGGCCGTCCATGGCGTGAAGGCTGACATCGAAGCGGAAGCCGTTGACCCAAAAATCCTGCGCGTAGCCACCCGGCTTGATGGATTGTTCGAGAACGAGCACCTTCTTGCCGGCTTGGGCGAGGGTGACAGCAGCGCCCAAGCCGCCCAAGCCGGCGCCGATGATGATCGCATCCCATTGAGCGTTCATGATTCCTCCCATCTTGGTCGGGGGTTGTGACGAAGGGGTAATCAAGCCGTGCCGAAGGCTTCCTCGCCCGGCCGGGCTACATCCGGGTAATCGGATTCCAAGCTGCGAACACCGGGAAACAGGTAACCCAGGATGCTGGTCAGCAGAATCACGCCACCCGAGAGGATCAACATCAGGGCGATACCGCGACCGGGTCCGACGCCGATCCAGACCCCGACGCTATCGACCAGCTTCCCACCGGGCGTGAGCAGGGGTTCGAAGACCTGATCGGCCAGCGGGCCAGCGATGATGAAGGCCAGCGTGCTGGCGCTTGCGACGATCATGCGAGTCAACGCGAACACACGGCCTTGCATGTCGAATTCGATCTTGCGCCGCCAGATGGTCTCTTGGCAGGCGTTGACGAAGGGCATGGCAAAGAAGAACAGGAAACACGCTACGGTGATCGGCAGCGGATGTGTCCAGAACCCCATCGCGGCCAGTCCGAGCCCTCCGATCATCATGAAAAGAAACAGCGATGGAATCAGCGACTTCGGCAAGCCTTTCACGCTTACCAGAACGCTGCCCACCATCATTCCCAGCGCAGACAGGGAATTCATGATCCCCAGCACCTTTTCGGTGGTAAAGGCCAGGATCATGGGGGCTACCAGGACAACGAGAAATCCAATCATGAGGTTGCCCACGGCGATGACGCCGATCAGCACCACCATGCCGGGTCGACCGGCCAGATACCGCACGCCATCCCAAATTTGCGTGCCCCAACCGGACGATCCGCTTGCGCTTTGCGCTCGATCGAGCGATGGAATGTGAATGCCGAGCAACAGACTGACGCCGAACAGGAAAGTGGCAAGATCGACCATCAGGATACCGGGAAGGCCAATGATCCCCATCAACGAACCGGCCAACACCGGCGAAACGATGAATTGCATGCCCCGGCTCATTTGGATCATGCCGCTGGCTCGACCATAAAATGCCTTGGGAACCAGTTGCGTGATGGCGGCCTGCGCGGCGGGGAGTTGGAATCCGCCGCAAAAGGAATTGATCCCGACCAGTAAATAAATGTGCCAGAGCGCTAGATGGTCGGACCAGAACAGTAAAGCCAACGCCAGAGTGGCCAAGGCAGAGCCCGTATCGCTGAGGATCATGATCGTTCGCCGATTAAAGCGATCGACGACCACACCAGCCAAAGGCGAGATCAGGATGCCAGGCAGGGTTGCGAACAACGTGATCAGCGCGAAAAACGTCGCCGACCCCGTTTGCTGATAGGTATGCACGCCCAGCGCGAAGCTGGTCATACCCGAACCGGAGACGGAGACAGCCTGTCCGAGCCAAAGTCGCAAGAAAGCCTTGGGAGGTCTGGCGGGCGGGTTGTTCATGGATTGGTGTTTCCTTGGTCGATGCTATGGAACGGGCCGGTCGGCATGACGGTCGCTCAACGTCGCGAGCTGGTTGGCGAAAAATTCCAGACCAGATAAAGCGTCAATACGTGATCGGACTGCAGAAAGTCGGTTTCTCCCGGAAAGCGGTCGGAGTCCCGGAAGCTGTCGAAATGCGCGTATTGAAAAAAGATCTGGCCGTTGTTGTTGTCGAAGCTGTAGGTCAGGTCGGCGGAGAAGGCGGTGGCCCCGCTGTCCAGCGCGGTGGCCAATTTGCTGCCGAATTTCAGGTGATCGGCAAGCTTGATATTGCTTAGATCAAAGGCCGCGTAGTGGCGGGAATACCAACCGAATTCGCCGAAACGAGGATAAAGGTAGAACGGCTTGTATTGCTGATAGGCTGAGTGAAATGCCCTTGATTCGTCGCTGTCGAAACCACCCGAGTTGTAGAAATATTCGCCCCGGATCTTGAAAGTGGGTGCTTGGAACCGTTCGTATTGCAAGGCGATGGCTCCACGAAATACGGGCGTATTCGAGAAATCGGGATCGGACAGAACAGTCGCGTTGCCGGCTTCATCGGTAAAGGCGAATGCCATGTTTCGGCTGCTGGATAGTTGGGCCTCGCCGAAAATCCCCAATTCGTCGACGAAGCCGGCTGTTTCGAAGAACAGGGCATATTCCATTTCGCGGTCGGCGACCAATCCCGGCGCATCCTCGCGAGCTTCCGTTTCTTGCTGGTAATAGCCGATCAAGCCAGCGCTCACGTCGAAATCGTCCACAAGGCTATCCAGGCGCAAAGCAAACCGGGTGGCGTCCGCATCGTGATCCCGAATTGCGAGAAAGGCACCAGACAAAGACGGAGAAGAGATATACGCGACCTTGGCTGCATCTAGCCCTTCGATAACCTGTCGTGCCCGAAATGGATCCGGCTGCTTTTCCAGGGTATCGATGGGATGGAAAAACTCCATTACCCCCCATTTCAAGCGCTGGCGACCGATGCGCAACGACAGGTTTGGAGAGTCGAACAGAGGAGGATCGACGTATAGTTCAGTAGCCGCGGACCGGAAATCGTCGCGGACTCCGGTTTCGACATTTCCCACGGCCTGGGACAAATCGAAAGCGAACTTTCCCAGCGCGCCGTAACGGATGTCACCGGTCAGGAAGATTTCCTGAGTGGTGCTCCAGGTCGAACGATCTTCCGCTTCGCGCACGCTATCCTTGAGGTGTCCGGCATTGCCAAGATAGCCAGTGGAACCCCAGACCTGCCAGTCGCTCGACTCGCCGTCGGCAGCCTTGGCGATGGGTGCCGTGCCGGTTGTCAGTCCGATCAGTGCAACCGCGAATGCCAAATAGCGCAGGGCGGAAGCGCAGCGGTGAACGACCGCCATCGGGCGCTGAGGGATTCTGGGATCGATCTTCGCGATCGGATAGCGAACGTTGGCCATCGCTCAATTCTGCGTTTCCTGAAGCGCGGCCACTGGCGAGACCTTGAGCGCGCCGCCCAGGCTGAACAAGGCGGTCGTGGCCGTCACCAGCAACAACGCACCCGTCAGCCAGACGATGGACGACACGCTGGTCGCCAAACGCAGGCGATCGCCGCCGAACACCATTTGCAAACCCACGTCGTGGGTCTCGAATCCCACACCGTTCAGAATCGATGCCGCGAGCAGGCCGATCACGATTCCCGTGCAGGACGCGAACAGATTGACCAGCAGGATTTCGGTGGCATACATGCGCTTGAGGAAACCGCGCGAAGCGCCCAGGCAGTAATAGGTACCGATCTCCCGGCCGCGATCCACCAAGTTGGTGGACACCACGTTCATGACGCCGAACATCACCACGAAGACGATGAGCAGGGTAATGGAGATGATGATTTGCCGGATCGCTCCGTATACCGCGATGGACTGCTGATGGATATCGCCGAACCGGCGAATCGCTACTTCCGGATCGATTGTCTTCAATAGCGTTTGCAATTTGGCTAAAACCGACTCGCTTGAGGCGGATTTGACTAAATCAAGGTGCAGAAATGGCACTTCGTTTTCGTAATAGCCTGAGATCAGGTCGTAACCAGCCAGCGGCGTGTAGATAGCTTTGAAGACGGTTGGTAGATCGATCTTGGAGCGATAGAAGCCCTCGACCCGGAAATTTTCCGCTAGCGCCTGACCGAACAGCGTCGATCCGGTGACGATGACCGCATCGCCTACCGAGACGCCCAGATCATCTTTCATGCTGGCATGCAGCAGCAGACCATCGGGTTGGCCTGAGAGATAGTGCCCTTCGGTGATCAGGATGCGATCCCGTACATGCCGGTCGTTCCCTAGTTCAACGCCAAGGTACTGAATATCTTTGTATTTCTTGCCATGAACATAAAGGCCAGCATTGACCGGAATCGTCACCGGATAAACGGCCTCGACCTCTTTCACGCCAGCGATCTTTTCGCTGAGCGCTCGAAAGCGAGTTACCGTCATTTTGTTGAGCGATTCGGCTTTCTCGCCCGCCTCGCGGGCACGCAAGTAATCCCAGTGGCTGACTACGAGATCGGCGGGCGGATTTCGCAGTCCCTCGATTCCGTTGGTAAAGTTTTCAATCTCGCCATCCGAGAAAGAAAGAAACAGGAATAGCACCGTGGAGATCAGGGTGATCGCGATGTAAATCACCAAACTGCGCTGGCGATTGGCGAAGATATTGCGAAAGGCAAGTTTCAGGGAAAGCATCATTGAGTCTCCCTAAGCACTTCCACCGGTTTGAGCTTCAATACCCGAGATACCGGAATCAACGCTGCCGCCAACGCGCCGGGTAATACGAAGAGATAAGCGAGCAAGACGTGTCGCGCGCTCCAGTCGAAATAGAGCAAGTGATCGTGAAAGAACACCATGCCCGGCATGCCAAATTTTGCAAACACCGCGACGACGATGGAGCCTAGCAGGGCGCCGCCGATCCAGGCGATGGTCACGATCACGAAGATTTCTCCCAGGAACAGCAGGGCGTATTCCCGAGGGCTCATACCTAGCGCCACGACGGTACCGATTTCGCGCCGGCGTTTGATGACGGCCAACAGAATCATGTTGGTCACGAAGATCACCACGGCAGCGATGAAGAGTCCCACCAATACCATCAAACCGATCCGGATGCCGAGGGCGGTGGGTAAGTAACCGGCGCCCATCTCCCGGTAATCCAGTACTTGATCATTCAGCCCGCGACCGTTGAGATACTCCTGGATGCGGGCCTTGATGCTATCGATCCGACCGATGTCGGCCAGCCGAATAGCGACCTCGGTAAATTCGTGTTCTCCGAGCTGCAGATAATTTTTTAACGGTTGAATAGCCATAAAGCTCTCGAAGCCATAGAGCGGCATGGATTCGGCGAATCCCGCAAACTCGATCGGAATGACTACAGGCATGGATAGAGCCTTGACTTCTCGTGGCGAGCTGGTCTGGAACGTCATCGGTGTGCCGAGCTGGATGGATTCGCTAACCGGACTGATCGCATCCAGAAACAGCGCCGAAAGTAGCTGTTTGTTGACGTAACGAATCCGGGAAATCTCCGTCTTTTCCCCGTCTCCCAACGCTTGCGCAGCAGCGATGGCTTCCTCTAAACGCCAGTCATATTTCTGGCGGTAGCGGTCTGGAACGCCCCGATAGAGCAACGGATCGGCGAGCGCGGCGTCGAGCGACCGCAGGAATGCCGATCGATCTCCGCCAGCGTCACGGGAGAAATAACGCGGAAACGCATCCCTTGCCTGTTCCTCGAAACGTACAAGCTCTTGATCTCGGACCCGAAGATCGCCCTCGGTGATCGAATCGGTAGCAACCTTGATCGCTTCCCAGAACTGCACGCTGCGACGCAGTACGGGTACGTCCCGTTCGTCGGGGTCGCGACGCTCCGAGACGTGCGAGATGCGCAATCCCGGAAACACTCGCTGTCTGTCATCGGGGTCGATCCCCACCATGGTGGTGCTTCCCTGCTGGTCTCCGTTCAGCACCAGAAATTCACCCGATGTCCTGATAATGGGTGCGGCGGCCACGACGCCCTCGATCCCGCGGAGGAAACTCAGTAAATCCTCGTCTGCCTCGATCAGCAGCAAGCCCTCCGCGCCTCGCTTCCAGGGCTTTCGCTTCAACTCGGCCGCGTCCGGATGGACGATAGCCAAATGCGCTGTGGTGGTATCGATAAACAGTCTGACGTAGCGGTCGAAAAAGCTGTCCATCATCGCTAGCAGGAATACGATGGCGGCGATGCACAAGGCGATGAGGATGGATAGCCGTCGACCGCGCTCCCGATGTCGCCGCAGACTGCGGAGCACGAGCTTATGCAGGTACATGGACGCTCCGATCCGCCGGCTGGATGACGCCGTCGACGACCCGGATAACGCGATCGGCCTCGCGCATGACGGCTTCGTCGTGGGAGGCAACCACGAACGTGGTCCGTTGGTCGCGATTCATCTCGCGCATCAGTTCGAGGATCTTGCGCCCCGTCACCGAATCGAGATTCGCGGTCGGTTCGTCGCCGAGCACCAGCTCCGGGTGCGTGACCAGCGCGCGCGCGATCGCCACCCGCTGGCGCTGTCCCCCGGAAAGCTCGTCGGGTTTGTGCCGGAGATAAGATTCGACACCAACGGCGGCGGCGAGCCGCTCGATGCGCTGGTGCCGTTCCTGCTTGCCGACATGCTGGATCAACAACGGAAATTCGATGTTCTCGTAGGCGTCGAGAACCGGAATCAGGTTGAACGACTGAAAGATGAAAGCGACTCGGGACTTGCGGAAGTCATGCACTTCTCGGTCGCTTTTGCCCGTGATCCGATGATCGTCGAAATACAAATCGCCCGAGCTCGGAGAGTCGAGCATTCCGATGAGATTGAGCAAGGTTGATTTTCCGGCTCCCGACGGGCCGACGACGCACACATACTCGCCTTTCCCGATGGCGAAATCCACGCCACGCAGCGCTTCGACCGGTGTCTTGCCCAAGTAGTAGGTTTTGCGCAATTGGTGACCTCGTATAAAAGCCACGGCGCTTGACCGGGACGCGCCCTCGGCGGGATTCTCTTCGCCGATAGAGAAATTTTGCTGACACACATGCATCGCGACGCTCTCCGCTGTCCGTGGATCGGTTACTGGTGTTCTTCCAGACGCAGGGCCAGGTTTTGCCGATTGAAAAACTGTTCCGCCAACACCATCGGAGTCTCTGCCTCATAAGTCATGGTGGATTCCTCATCGGGGGACAGGGGAGAAGTCACGAACAGTTCGGTGGGTTTGTCGCGGCCGTTGACATTCTTGATCGCCTTGTACTCGATGGTTTTGATGATCTGTCCCGCTCCGCTCAACGCCACGGCCTTGACGGGAACGAAACTGCCCTTGGCGACGGTGAACTGGATACGGTGATAAGGCGATTGCCGATCCTTTGCCGTCAGATCCAAGACCCATTCCTTGTCCGTTTCGCTGGCGAGAGTGGCGTTGTAGTTATCCTTCAAATTCAGGCGCACGATATCGCCGTAGGAAAAACCGGTATCGCCGAAAGCCAAGTTGGCCGGGACTCGCAAGGTGCGACCGGCGTTTTGCTGGTACATCCAGACGTTGCGGTCCAACATAATCAAATCGTTGCCGATGGAAGAGGCAGGCGCGGTGAAACGCACGATTACTTTTTGGTTGTTGTCGCGGGCGTAAGTCTTCATCTCGTACGACTCATCCACCCGGCCGTTTTTCTTGAAGGTCAGCCGCAGCATTACCCTGGCCTCCGGATTCATTAGCGCATCGACTTTTTCGATAATTTCGGAGGGCGCCATGGTCCACGCTGGCGACATAGCCCAGAACAACAGCAGTGCAAAACCATATTTCGCGGCCTTAACCATTTCGGTTCTCAAGCAGGTTGGAAGGATCGAAAGAGCGGTGGTAGCGTCGCGAACCACCGAACGGAAAAACGTGCGGCCCGGCGCTTATCCCCCGATCGGTGCCAACTCCGCGCGCACATGTTTTAGCTCCTGCGCCAGAGTCCACAGCACCAGCGACTCGGCTTCCTCGGAAAACAGGTAAAAATGGCCGCCCGGAAACATCTTCATGCGAAACGCGTTCTCGGTCTGGTCTTGCCAACTTGCGATATCCCGTTGGTTGACCAATGGATCGCGATAACCGCCCATGGCGGTCAGTGGGCAATTCAACGGTGCGGCAGGGCGGTAGATATAGCGATCGCAAGCGTTGAAATCGGCGCGGATGGTGGGCAACAACAATTCCCGTAGCTCCTCGTTTCGCAGAACTTCTGCGGGGGTTCCTCCTAACGCCTCAAGTCGCCGCAAGATTTCGTCGTCGTCTTGTCCGTATTCGTCGCGTTCGCGAACAAGAGACTGCGGCGCAAAAAAGGCTGAGACGATCACGCTGGCGGGGGCGTGAACGGTGTCGCGCAGTCGCCGCGCCAATTCGAAAGCGACCAAGGCTCCCATGCTATGCCCCAGAAAAATCGTCGGGACGGTGGATTCATGCCCGAAAGCGTCGGCGAGCTCGCTGACCAAATCGGATACCGCTTCTGGGTGCGGATCGTTCATGCGCTCGGCCCGGCCCGGATAGCGGGCTACCCACAACGCGGTTTCATGCCGAAGATGGCGCTGCCAGCGGCGGAACGCGCTAACTGGCAGCGCATCGCCGGCGAACGGGAAACAGACGAGCCGGGTCGTGAACTCGCTGCCTTCCGCGATCTTCTGGAAGCACCGGGAGGGTTTGGATGCTGTTGAAATCATTGCCGCCGTCTCATCCTAGGAGATGCGAACCGGAAAAAAACCCGTTTCGGTAAAGTATCTTAGATAGCGATGGAAGACCGCCTCATCGATCCGGGGGATCGAAAGGGGCGAGTCCGCCAATCCGGCCAAAGCGTTGGTTTGATCGAAGACCAGATCGTCCCATTGCGCGATGGTTTGCGGCAGGAAGGCGATCAGGCCCGCCGACGCGGACTGAGGGTCCGTGCGCGCCCGTTCCATGATGGCCTTGCGCCAGCCGGCGTAAGACATCTCCGTCAGCGGCAGACCGAAGGCGCGGATCCAATTTCCCACGGTTCGCAAATCGGGCGCCTGGGCGTTGTAGAGGTGATGGGTCTTGCCCTGGGCTCGCGGATTGAAGATCAGATGGAGCAGACACTTGGCGACGTGATCGACTGGCGCCATGTCCATGGCGATGCGGTTGTCCATGACGCATCCGGCCTCGACCCCGGCGCGAATCATTCGCCACAGAAAGTCGTGGGTATGGCAAGCCCCGGTCGCGCTGCAACCGGACAGGCGCCCTAGGCGATAGACGGTCACGGGCAAACCCCGGCTCTGACCCATTTTGACGAGGCGCTCGGCCACCCATTTGGATTGCCGGTATCCGACGTGCAATTCCTCGGGATGATCGGGATCGCTATCCTCCAGCAACGCGCGACCGCCCGTTCCGTCGCTCGGTGCAAAGACGTAAAGCGTGGAAACGTGGTGCAGCGGCTTGGTTTTGGCTTCGCAACAAAACCGCAAAATCTCGCGCGTGCCGAGAACGTTGGCGGCTTTGAGTTTCGCGTAGGGGTCGATGAAGTTGGTCACCGCGCCGTTGTGAACCACCAGGTCGATCTCGGCGCACAAACGCTGCCACAGCGCCGGTTCCATGCCCAGTCCCGGTTTGCCCAAATCTCCCACCACGGGAACGATTCGCGCCGCTTGGCTCTCCGGCCAGGGATAATAGGTCGCGACGTTGCCACGGAGCCGCTCCAGGGCGCCAGCGGAGTCGGTGGCGCGGCAATGGCAGTAGATCGTGGCCTCGGTGCGTTCGAGCAACTCGCGCAGCAAGAAGGCGCCGAGAAAACCGGTGGCGCCGGTCAACAGAATCGCGGCGGGACGCAGCGCGTTCCCGGCCGGCAGAGAGGTGTTCACGGCGATGGTGGGATCGAGATCGACCTCCTTGCGCAACTGGGTGCCCGCTACCCACAGAGCGGCCGAGACGGCGTCCGCGTTGAATTCGGCCGCATCGCGTGCGCTTTGAATGGCCTCGATGGTGTGCGCCATGAGCGCCACGGTGGGATTCTCGAAGAAGACCCGGACCGGCAACTCGATCCCGAAGGTTTTTTCGAGTTCGAAAATCAGTTGAGTGGCGAGGATGGACTGGCCGCCGATGTGGAAGAAATTATCGAAAGCCCCGACCTGATCGATCCCCAACACGCGGCTCCAGATATGGGCCAATTGGCGTTCGAGCAGCGTTCGCGGCTCCACGTAAACGGTTTCCAGAACCGGCCTGGCGGCCTGCTTTTCCTGTTGCACGGCCCACAATGCCTGGGCCGGCGTCCGCAGATCCTGCGTCAGTTCGATGCCAACGCGAAAGGCGTGCGCCGCCGGCAACTTGCGCCGCCGCGCGCGAAGCAACTCCAACCCCGGCGTTCGCGCCGGTTCGGCGTTCGGGATCGACCGCGCGATTTGGGGATCGCGGCCCCGGGCGCTGGCGCGGGCCGCGAAGGCTTCCACATCCAGTTCGACATCGAACGCTTCGGTATCCTTGGAGCACGCATCCGGCGCAAAACGATCCAAGAAGTCCCGGGCGACATGGTTGCGGGGCGTCGTGCGGTAGCGCAGCCGGACGCGCTTCAGGCGACGCTCCCGGGCGATGCTGCACAGCCGGTCCAGCACGATCCATTCTACGTCGCGACCGAGGACACGGCAGTTGAGCAGGAACGCATCGACGCTCAGGGCGTCGTCCGCTGTAGTCAGGGCCACCGCTCCCGCAACGCCGTAATCGCCGAAGCGATCGCTGACCCGAATGCCCAGAAACTCGCGCGCGCCGGAAGCAATCTCCTGTTCGAGACGCGCGACAGCGAAAGACTCGCCGGTGAAATTGAATTCGGTCACCGTCTCGCCGAGATGGGCCAGCCGATTCGAATCGGCGGCGCCGACGGGCTCGATATCCACCTGTAGATTCAGTTTCTTGCGAAAATCTTCCAGCGTTACGGGCGCGGTTTCACCACGCTGGATCGTTTCCGGTTCCTCGCCCTCGGCCGGCGCGGGAATCGCGTCGATCCATCCCTGCCGCTCCAGGACCAGCGGCCATTTCGCCGGCTCTTCTTGGAGACCGAGCACTCGCGCTTGCGGGAAGGCTTCGGCCAACGTGCGGAAGTCATCGACCGTTTCGCCTGCCAGAAAGACCAGATCGGTCTCCGTCGTGCCCGTCGTTTGCAGCAGCGTGCGTAGTCCGGCCACGAGGTCGGATTGATCGGCGAGGAATGCATCGAAATCGCCCCGCGAAAGGCGCATCTCGCGGCGCGCGAACGCCGCTTCGAGAGATGCGGCGCGGCGGCGGGAACACACCGCGAGGCGATGGCCGGCCCGGCGAACGTCGGCGAGAAAGTCCTGAAAAGCAAGGTGGGGTTCACCCGCATCGCCTTGAGCGAGATTGACGCCATCGGGTCCCGCTTCTTCCAGCCAGCCGTCCCACAGCACGGCATCCGGTTCTAACGCGATCAGGCGCGGCACGACCGTACTGCCGATCAGCGGAATCAGGCGGGCGAGACGCGCGCCGACCTCATCGAAAACCGCTTCGGTATACGGGATACGGGCCAGGGAAACCAGGCGCCAGTCGTAGACCTGTTCCTCGCCCAAGGCGCGGATGACTTCCTCGAAATCCAGCAGGGCGACGTGGGGCAGTCCGGCCAGCCGCGCACGCGCCGCTTCGCGGGCGCGAACCGCCGTGGCATAGACGCCCCGACAACTGCAACTGTCGCCAAGACCCAGAGGGCGCGCGGGTGGAATCGCCGGCAACACGAAAATGAAGCGGCGGTCGCCGGCAGCGCGTGCGGCCACCAAGCCGGCTAACTCCAGCAACGCCGAATCGAAATCTCCGCCAGCGACACCGGGTAGCGGCCTGCCTCGCCACAAATCTTCCAGGCGCGGCCAGATCAAACAGATATCGGGGGCAAAGCGCCGGGTCTGGCTGTCTTCGTCCAAAACTTCCTGGACAATCTGATCGAAAGGGCTGGTAAACAGCGCGGTGGAACGCCCCGCCGCTTCGAGGGCATATCCGAGATAAGGCTCCAAGGGATGAACCGAAAAGGTGGCCATCAGCGCGATGCGCGTACCCGAACGGTCGCCGCGTGCCGCCGCCTTCCATCGGGCGCGCTTTTCGTGCAGCGCTGCCTTCCGCTCGCCAGCGAACGTTTGGAACGGCAATTCAACGACCGACATGATCTTCTCCCCAGCTTTCGATGGCGTTTTTCAAATCGCGACAAAAAGCGCCGGCTTCCCGGCCATTGATGAAGCGGTGGTCATAGGCCAACCCCAGATGGATCACGCGCCGCGCACGCACTTCCCCGTCATCGAAGACGAGTTCCTCCATGACCGCGCACAGCGACAACATGCAGACTTGTCCAGGAAGGATCACCGGCACCGAGAACACTACGTCGGGCTCGGCGATGAAGGCCACGGAAAAAGTGCCTTCGCCGAGCGCGGACTCCTCGAACTCGCCGCGAAAGGCGTTGTAGCGATACTCGTCCAAGGTTTCGGCGACTTGTTCTAGGGTGAGTCGATCGGCATCCCGCACCACGGGCACGAACAAACCGCGACCTTGATCCAGGGTGACGCCGATGTGGGCGGTCTTCGCTGGCAGAAAGCTCTCGTCGTCGATGACTTGACCAAAAAAATGCGGGTAGCTGCTTCGCAGCCTGCCGGTCAGCCACACCAGTGCTTCCAGCAACCCGATTTGCATTCTGGCCGTCGCGCTCGTCGCCACCAGAGAATCCAAGGCGCGGTCGCAATCGATCTTGATCAGCAGAAAGGCGTCCGGTATCTCCCGCCGCGAGGCGGTCACCGTCCGCGCGACCGCCCGTTGATGGCGGGTGAGTTCGATCGCTTCAACCGGCCGGCCGGTTCGCGCCGGCATCGGCGGCGGCCCTCGATCCGGTTCGCCCGCTCGCGCTTCCAACAGGGCGCGCACGTCGGATTCCCGGATCACGGATTTACCCAGCGCCGCCAGATCGCTCTCGATGAGCCGATGCCGATCCATCAGGTCGCGGGCCTTGCGGGTGATATGCAGGTTCGGGGTTTCGGTCGCCGCGCGAGCGCGGCTGTCGAGAAACGCGGCGCGCGCCACCTCGTCCGGGAACAGATAACCGATGGTTTGGCCGACCCGGGCCTCGTCGCCTGCCTCGAAGTCGCGCAGCAGCAAGCCGTCCGCTTCGGCCACCAATTCCAGGGTCGTCTTGGAGGTTTCCACCACGGCCAACGGTGCGCCCGCGCTCACCCGCTCGCCGTTGGCGGCGGACCACGCGGTCAGAATGCAGACATCATCATTGGCGTTGAGCTTGGGAATGACGATGCTATGCACGGATGCTCTCTCCGATCAGGGCCTCGAAAACGTGGCCGCTCTGCAAGAGAACCCGCTCTTCGAGATGCCTGGCGCAGGGAATGATCGAGCTCTTGGAATGGAGGCAAATCACCGGGTTTTCGAGCCGGCCCCACAGGCGCGAGTAAATAGCGGTCGCCACCGACTCGGCCCAGGACCCTCCGGCGATGCCTTCCTCGATCACCAGGATGCGCTTGGCCCGCGCCAGATCGTCCAAAATGGGAGCCAGGGGAAATGGATGGAGTTGAGCGGGCGTCAGAATGACGGTTTCCAACTCGTGGTCGAGGAAAGCGCGCCGAGCCGCCTCCAGCGCCGAAAAGACCACCGAACCGGAAGCGACGATGACCGCGTCGGGCGATTCCGATTCCTCGATGCAAATCTTGGCGAATTCTCGGCGCGGCCCGATGAAGCGCCACGAGAACAGGTCGTCCAGAGCGCCTTCCCGAACGCAGTGGCGCGAGTAAAGGGTCTTGTTCTCGAACAGGAGGACCGGGTTTCCGCGTTCGATCAGCTCGGCCAACAGCTCGACGTTGTCGTGAAAGGGATTGACCTCGAACAGATCCAGGTCGGGAATACCGAGAAAGTGCTTCTGGGGACTTTGGCTGTGGGTCGCGCCGAAACCCCGGTTTCCGCCCACGGTGCAACGTACCAGCAGGTGGATGGGCACGCGCCGGCCATACATGCTCACGGACTTGGCGGCCAGGTTCCACAGAGGATCGAAGGCGTACCCGATGAAATCGCCGAACATGATCTCGACGATGGGTTTCTCGCCAGCCAGCGCCATGCCGCACGCCATGCCGGTGAAGGCGCATTCGCTGATGGGCGCGGAGAGCACCCGTTCGGGGAACCGGGTCGAGAGGTCGCGCGAGACCTTGAACGCACCGCCGTAGGGATCCAGGAGATCCTCGCCGATCAAGCACACCGCCGGATCGCGGCTAAACAGCTCGTGGTGGGCGCGATTGAGGTTTTCGACGATGCGTTCAGCTTGCATCGGTCCATTCCGAAAGCGGTTGTTGCAGGGCGGTCGCGCGCAACGCTTCCAGCCTCTCGCTTACGCGCGCCGTCACTCGCTCGCAGAGCGCGGGGTGACGCTGGCGCAGCGGCGCCTCCCAATCGCGCCGCCACAGTTCGGCGACGAGCTCCGGAGATCGCGGGTCGTCTCCCTTGCTGTGTGGGCCGAGCCGCTGGGTCGCGAACTCGATCACCAGCGGGCGCGGGCGCTCGCGCATGGCGGCGATTTCCGGGCCGGCGAGGTTTCTGATTTCGGCTAGATCGCAACCCGTGATCTGCAAGGTGCGAATGCCGAAAGCGTGGGCCCGATCCTGGATGGTGCCGGCGCGATACCGTTCGGCATGGGAACTTTGCGCCATGGCGTTGTTTTCCACGACCATCAGGAGCGGCAACCCCCACAGGCTGGCCATGTTCAGGGTTTCGTAAACCGAGCCTTCGCCCCAACCCCCATCGCCGGTGTACGCGACGGCGATTCCTCGGCCGCCGCGACGTTTCAGGCTCCAGGCCATCCCGGCAGCGGCGGGCACGCTCTCACCGAGTACGCCGGTGGACAGGAAACCGTCGCGGAACAGATGCTGGCTGCCGCCGACGCCGTTGCACACCCCACCTGCCCGTCCCATGATTTCCAGCAGCAGCCCCTCGACATCCCCGAATCGCGCCAGATAATGACCGTGGCCGCGATGGTTGCTGAAAATGAAGTCGGGCGCCTCGAACAGCGGCGAAAGGGCGACCGGAATGTACTCCTGCCCCAAACAGGTGTGGGTGGTGCCGTTGAGCACGCCCCGGGAAAACAGATCGAGCAGCAGACGCTCGAAGCCGCGAATCAGGAACAGGGCTTCAATGTCGGCCTCGGTGGTTTCCGGTACCGCGATGGGCGCGACCGGCGGCATCACCGGTATTCGTTGGATCGATCCATGAAGCACATGCATGTCAGCCGCCCACCATCAGTTTTGATTCCACCAAGCGCCGGGCTGCACCCAACGTCGTCATGGCGCGGATTTCGCGGCGCGTCAAACGAATGCCGTAGATCTCTTCCATCGCCGCCACCAACTCGAAATGGATCTTGCTGGTCCAGGTCGCCAAATTGTCGGGTCCGCTGTCGTCGTGCAGCAGGGATTCGTCGATATTCAGGATGCCGGCGAACAGGTTTTTTAATTTCATGATCAAACCAGCGTCTTGATGGCCCAGGAACGGATCAACTCGTCTTCCAGCCGTCCCGGATCACGCAGCAGGCGGACATCGAACTCCGGCATCGCCTCCAAAACCGCTTGGCAGGTCCGGCGATCCGCCGACGCGAACAGGGCCGCGCCCGGTGTCGAACGGTGTTTCGAAAACGCGTCCCGCAGCGCATCGACGATGCCTTGGCCGTTCTTTTGCACCCGCACCACCGGAACGCCGCTCTCGCCGACGCGTTCCGGGGCAATGTCGGTGTCGGTGAAAACGCATTCGGGGTCGGTTTGTCCCAGTTCCAGCAGCGCCCGAACCAGGAACATGCCCAAGGCGGCGAAGTATTCCGGGGTATAGGGGATGTGTCCGGCTGCGTCGGCTTTCGCGTCGAGCCGTTCTTCCACCGCGAACAGGCGACCCAAATCCGAGTCATCGAACACGTAAAGCCGCGCATTGTCCCTTGCCGCTTGCCGCATCGCGTCTTCTAAGGTCTGCTGCAAGCGATTGGCCTCGGCAGCAAAACGCTGACTCGGCGGGCAAATGAAAATCAATTGAACCGTCGAATCCTCGCGGCTGGCATGGCACAGGATGTCGATGAAGGTTCGGGCGTTTTCTTCGAGCTGGCGCAAGCCAGCACCACCTTCGATGCCCTGCATCCAGTCCTCGAAGCGAACCAGAAACAGGTTGACGCCCTCGCGATTGCGTCGGGCCGCGCTTTCGGGATCGAGCATCTGCTGAAAGATCTGGGCGTAGGGCGCGAACGTCAGCCGCGCCGGCAGGTTCCACTGGCGCAGCCAGTAATCGAGATGGACTGCCAAGGGCTGGACGGTGAACGTAGCGAGGACGTGCACGGGCAGGGTCTGCGGCCCGATGCGCTGGCAGACCGCGCCGATGGGTTGCTGAGGCCGAGCCAGCAGCTCGTCGCAAAGCTGGACGAGCCAGTCGCCGTATCGCTCCACCGTCGCCCGCTCGAACACGTCGGTGTTGTATTCGAGCCGCAGGAAAGCCCGATTCTGCATGGTGGTGAAATACACCGATAGCTCGAATTGTGCGCCACCGGCATGGACGGGCAGCAAGTCGATAGCCAGATCCGTCATCGCCATCTTGGGCAGCGCGCTTTCCTGGTGGACGTACAACAACTGGTAGATCGGCGAACGGTCCGGCAGACGTTGGATCTGGAGTTCGTCCACCAGACGCTCGAAGGGCAAATCCTGATGATCGTAGGCTTCGAGCGTCGTCCGTTTGATTTGGGCGAGGAGTTGCTCGAAGGTCGGATCGGTGTCGAACCGGCAACGCAGGACGATGGTGTTGACGAACAGCCCGATGACCGATTCCAGTTCGGGATGGGGGCGGCCCGCCACCGGCGAGCCGATGCAGAGGTCCGTTTCGCCGCTCAGGCGGTGCAGGAGCACGAACAGAACCGCACCGAAGACCATGAACGGGGTCGCGCGCTCGTGCTCGCAAAACGCCCGCAAGGCTGCGACGACGGGCTGAGGGAGCTCCAGCAAAACCATGTCGCCGTTGTACGACGCCACGGGTGGGCGGGGGAAATCCGCCGGCAGCCGCAGCCGGTCCGGAGCGCCCGCCAATTGCTGTTTCCAATACGCGACGTGCGGCGCCAGGTAATCGCCATCGAACAATCCCTTTTGCCAGGACGAGAAATCCACGTATTGGATGCCTGGCTCGGGCAGCGGACTCTCGGCCCCTGCCAGAAAAGCGTTATAGAGCGCCACGATCTCGCCGAAAGCCACGTTCGCCGTCCACCCGTCGGAAATGATGTGATGCAGGGTGAACACCAGGATATGGCGCTCGTCGTCTTCCCGGATCAGGCAATTGCGCCATAGGGGACCGACCGTGATGTCGATGGGGTGGCGAGCCTCGCGCCGAAAAATCTCCCGCGTCCGAATCTCGCGCTCGGCGTCGGTGTACCCGGAAAGATCCTCCATTCCCAACCGATAGGGCTCGTAGGGCCGGACGATCTGCGCCGGGGCGCCTTCGATGACTTTAAACGCGGTGCGCAGGCTCTCGTGACGGCGCAGCAGTTCGTTCAACGCCCGTTCCAGCACGTCGGCGCGCAGCTTTCCAGCGAGGCGAACGGCATTCGGCAGCAGGTGGACGCTACCTGGCGCCAACTGCTCCAGAAACCACTGCCGTTGCTGGGCGTGGGACAAGGGGAAGTGCGTGCGGTCGCGGTCCACGCGCGGAATCGCGGTTTGGCTGGCGCCAGTCTCGCGATCCAGGAATCGCGCAAGCAGCGCGTCGATGGTCTCGGCCGGGAGTTCGTCCGCAGCGGTCCCTCGGGCGATGCCGGGGAACTCGGCCGCCCAGGCCGGCTCCAGCGCCCCCACCAGAGCTTCCAGGATGACTCGACCCTGCGCCGCCGGGGTTTGAGCCTCCAGCAGCTTGCGCAGAGACAAATCTACCGCCAGTTTCTGCCGGAAGCGGGCGCTGATCTGCGTGGCCAGCAGGGAATCGCCGCCCATCTCGAAGAAATCGTCATCGACGCCGATCTCGCGGATGCCGAGCAGTTCGCTCCAGACCTCGATCACCAGCCGCTCGATGGCGTTGCCGGAAGCGCGGAAGGCCGCCGACAGATCGGGGCGCTCGAATCGCTGTGGCGCCGGCGCTGCGGCATCGGCCTCCAGGGAATCGATGGCGCCTTCCGTCCTTGACCCTTCGGCGACCCGAACCGGCGCATCCGCCCGGCCGATCCAGTAACGCTTGCCCTGAAAGGGATAGGCCGACATCGGCACCCGGTTGGGCAGCGACCGGGAATCGTGCAACACCGAGAAATCCACCGGATAGCCGTGGCACCACAACTGCCCGAGAGCGCCTAGGAGGCAGACGGCATCCGAGCTCTTTTCGGTGGGTTTGGGCCAGGAAGCCACGGCAACCGCCCGGTCGTTTCCGGCCGTCATCGTCCGCGCCAAAGTGGTCAGGGTCTGGCTCGGGCCGACCTCCAACAGGACACGAGGCTCGTCGCCTTGCAGCACCTTGCGCAAGGCAGGCCCATAAAGCACGGTCTGGCGGATATGACAGGTCCAGTAATCCACCCAGTCCACCGATCCGTCCAACCACTCGCCGGTCATGCTCGACACGAAAGGCAAGGCGGGCTCGGCGTAGCGAACGGCGGCGGCTTTGGCGCGGAACGCCGCCAGGATCGGCTCCATCATGGCCGAGTGAAAAGCGTGAGAGGTTTGCAAGCGCCGGCAACCGATCCCTGCTTCGAGCAAGTCCGCCTCGAACCGCTCGACGAGTTCCGTTGGCCCGGAGGCCACGCACAGCTCGTCGCCGTTGACAGCGGCCAGCGACAAACCGGCGGGCAGGCGGGCGCGAACCTCGTGGTCGGACAAGCTGATGCTGAGCATCCCACCCGGCGGCAGGGATTGGATCAGCCGCCCGCGTTCGGCGATCAGGTCCAAAGCATCTTCGGGTGTCATCACGCCGGCCATGCAAGCCGCGGCGTACTCGCCGATACTGTGCCCCATGACCGCTGTGGGGGTGACGCCCCACTCCTGCCACAGGCGGGCGAGAGCGTATTCCACGACGAAGATCGCGACCTGAGCATTGGCGGTCTGCCTGAGCGTCGCGGCGGCGTCGGGCGACGAATCGGCATCGAAAATCACCCGATGCAAGTCTATGTAGCCACGGGCCACCAGACGTTCCGCCAGCGCGTCGAAAATCGTGCGAAAGCGCGGCCATTGCTCCCGAGTTTGGCGAGCCATCCCCAAGCTTTGGGTACCTTGGCCGGGGAAACAGAACACCACGCGCGGTGTTTGTGCCTGCGGCGCGGCGCTGAAACAGACTCGCGGATCGCCGCTCCGAAGCAACCGCGCGGCCGTTGCCGCATCGTCGGCGGCGATTACCCGCCGCTTCGGGTACGCGGCGCGACCGAGTTGCAGGGTGTAGGCCATATCGGCGACAGCTTCGGGCATCCGTTCGAGATCGTCCGCCAACCGGCCGCTGGCCGCGTCGAGCGCCTGCGGAGTCTTAGCCGAGAGGGGGAACAGCAACGAGCGCTCCGGTGTCGGCCGCTTGGTGCGCGGCGGTGCCTCTTCGAGCACGACGTGGGCGTTGGTGCCACCGACGCCGAAGGAACTCACGCCAGCCCGCAGCGGCGATCCGTTCGATTGCCATTCTCTTAGCTCGGCATTGACGAACACCGGGCTAGCGGCGAAATCGATTTTGGGGTTCGGGCGACGATAGTGGACGGTCGGCGGGATCGCCCGATTTTCCAGCATCAACACCGTCTTGATGAAACCGGCGATGCCAGCGGCCGCGTTCAGGTGGCCGATGTTCGATTTGACCGAACCGATGGCGCAAAACTGCTTCTTGTCCGTGGCCATGCCGAAGGCGCGGGTGATGCCGGCGATTTCGATGGGGTCGCCGAGATGGGTTCCGGTGCCGTGCGCCTCGATGTAGCCGATGGTTTCCGGATCGACGTCCGCCAGCAGTTGCGCCACCCGGATCGCTTTGGCCTGACCCTCGATGCGTGGGGCGGTGTACCCGACCTTGAGCGCCCCATCGTTGTTGATCGCTGAACCACGGATGACCGCACGGATGCAGTCGCCCGCCGCCAAGGCATCTTCGAGCCGTTTCAACACCACGATGCCCGCTCCGTTGCCCTCGATGGTTCCCTGGGCCAGCGCATCGAAAGGCCGGCAGTGGCCGTCCGGCGAAAGAATACCTTCCTTGACGTGGATATAACCGACTCGATGCGGGGTTTTTACCGTCACCCCACCCGCCAGAGCCATGTCGCAGTCCCCCGCAAACAGGCCCTGACAGGCGAGGTGCAGGGCGACCAGCGACGACGAGCAGGCGGTCTGGATGGTAATGGCCGGCCCTTCGAGGTTGAGCTTGTAGGCCACGCGCGTGGCGGCATAGTCCTTGTCGGTGCCGATGACGAGGGGAAACAGATCCCGGGTTTCCACGAAGCCCGGTTGCGAGGTCAGGTTGAACAAGTAACCGTTCATGCTGGCGCTGGCGTAGACGCCGGTGGATTCGGGCAGTGCATCCAAGGAAATGGCGGCGTCTTCGATCGCCTCCACGGCGCACTCCAGAAATACTCGCTGTTGCGGATCGATCCGCACCGCCTCGTTGGGGTTGTAGCCGAAAAAGCTCGCGTCAAATCGGTCGAAATCGTCGAGCACGGCTGCCGCTGGCACGTAGTCCGAGGCACCGTAAATGTCTTTGGAGACACCGGCCGCGGCGAGCTCTTCCTCGGTAAACCAGGACACGGACTCGACCCCATTGGCTAGATTCCGCCAAAATTCCCGATAGTTGCGAGCCCCCGGCATTCGGGCTGCGATTCCGATCACCGCAATTCCGCCGCTTGCCAAGGACGTCATTTCCTTTCCGGTCTCGTTCATCGCCAACCCGTATCCGGCACCGGTCGCCAGTGATTTACTTGTAGGACACGATAATCATGTCTTCGGAATCGTCGTCTAGCGGGGCACCCGTCCAGTCGCCGTAACCCACCACCTTTCCGAAGCCCACTTCATGGCACCAGCTTTCGAATTCCTGGAAGGAAAAGACCCGGACCGAATAAGGGGTCAGTCGTTCCTCCCCGCTCTCCCCGGTCAGAATCCATTCGCCGTTGATGCGGCGGCTCTGGGAATCGTATCGCTCGTTGATGCGCAGGATGCCGCCGTTGGTCAAGGGGCGTTCCTCGCTGAACTTGTATTTCCCGCTCATCACCCGGCTCATGCTGACGTCGGTGTGCATCAAAAACCGTCCGCCCGGCTTCAACGCCCGGTAGAAATTCTCCAGCACCTTCATGTTGTCGTAGTGGGAGTCGAAGAAGCCGAAGGAGAAGAACATGTTGATGGCGGCATCGAACTCTTGCTGATAGCTCATCAGGCGCATGTCCTCGACCACCAGGCGGACCAGGTCGCCGCGTCCGGCCGTTAGCTCGGCGGCGGCGCCGAGATGCTCGCTGTTGATATCGGCCCCGGTCACCCGCAAGCCTTTCAAGCTCAAGCCATTGGTGTGCCGGCCATAACCGCAGGGACAGTCGAGAACGGAATCGCCCGGAGCCAGGTCGAGCAACCGCAAAATCCCGTCCACCTCGATGTGGGTGCGTTCGTCAAGCCGTCGCGGCGTGGTCAGATAGCCCACCTCGGAATCGTCTCCTTCCATGTAGCGACGGCCGAAGAAACCCCCTCCGTTGTCCCACCATTCTTTTCCGGCGATATCTTGATGTTGAAGTAAATGACTCATGGCTGTGCCTCCTTGGGTTGTTGCTGACTGATCGATGGGAATGGTTCTCGTCGCGATCCGCGCTTCGGTCGAACTGTGCGCGGGTTGCGACGAACAAGCCTTCAGGGTTCTTGCAACTGGGCGAAAAGCTGGGCTGCAAGCTCCGGATCGTCGAGAAGAGCTTTCGCCGCTTCCTCGGGTGTCGTCTGTTCGGTTTCCGCCAGAAGTTGCGAGGTCAAGTCCGGATCGCTCTGGAGGATCCGCATCAGCTCTTCGAACGTGATCGCTGCCGTCGCACGGGACTCTTGCGCGCGGATTTGATCGAGTAGTTTCAGCGCCAATTGTTCGATGGTGGAATCTCCCAGCAGGTCCACCACGGTCAGGGAAGCCCCCAGAGTCAACTCGATACGGTTGCGCAGTTCGGTGGCCAACATCGAGTCCACTCCGATATCGCTGAGTCGTATGCCCGGCTCGATGGCCGATTTGCGGACGCGCAGAACCCGCACCACCAGGTTGCCGAGCTCGTCGATCACGACTGCCACCTGCTGCTCTTCGGCGGCGTTCGCGATGCGTTGGCGCGGATCGACTTCGCTGGTTTCCACCATTTCGCCGGACGCTTCGCGGGCCAGATGCGCGAACGCCACGGGTGGCTTCGGGTAATACTGCAGCACCGCAGGCCAGTCGGCTTCGGCGAGCGCGAGTTCGGCACGGTCTTGCACTAGAGCGATTTCGAGCGCGGCCAACCCTGCATCGGGATGAATGGGCGGCATACCGCGACGGCGGTAATGGTCGATCAGGTCGAGTTCCTCGACCATGCCGATGGCCCAAGGTCCCCAGTTAAGGGAAAGCCCCGGCAGACCCAACTGGCGGCGACGATGTGCCAGCGCATCGAGAAAGGCGTTGCCCGCCGCATAGTTCGCCTGGCCGGTGGAGGTCACCAGCGAGGCGACGGACGAGAACAGGACGAAATGCTCCAGTGGCTCGGCGCGAAGCAGGTGGTGGAGGTTCCAGCTTCCCTGGACCTTGGGCCGGTAAGCCTTCAGCAAATCTTGCTCCCGCATCTGGACCAGGATGCTGTCGGCGACCACGCCGGCGCAATGGAACAGCCCGCGCACCGGCGGATAATCGTGCGCGCGATACTCTGCCAGGAAGGCTTCGACCTGTGCCGCCTCGGCGCAGTCCACCGCCGGACACAGCACGCGCACGCCGCGCTCCTCCAGGCGTCGTACCCATCGCACCCGCACGCATTCAGGACTTTCGGGGGCAATTTCGCCCCAGCGCTCGCGCGGCGGCACGGTCGAGCGACCGCTGAGAATCAGGAAAGTCGCGCCGTGTTCCACCAGCCAGTCCGTTACCCGTTCGCCCAAGGCACCAAACGCGCCGGTGACCCAGTAAGCGCCATCGGCGCGGAATTGGGGCGGCACGGCGGCGTAAAGGCGATTCGCCCGACTGACGCGCATGACCTTGCGCATCGAATCGCTACCCCGGAACGCCACTTGATCTTCGTGAGCGCCAAACAGGATTTCGTCCGCCAAGGCGGCCATTTCTCCGTCGCCGCCACGAGGATCGAGATCGATCAAACCACCCCATTGGCCGACGTGTTCCTGATGGCCGAACACTCGCCCGATTCCCCACGCCGGCGCCTGAGCCACGTTGACTGGCGCCTCGTAATCGGCGGGCTGAGCGCCTCGGGTAACGAACCAGATTTTTGCCGGCGCACTCCTTTCGAGCATGGCCTGACAGAGATACAGCGCCGAAAGGGCGATCTCGACCCCTTCGGCATCAAGGTTTTCCACGGTCAAGACGTCCGCTGCGGGGGCGTCGAGACTCCACAGGTGAACGATCCGGGTGGGCGCCTTGCCCGCTTGATCGAGAGTCTCGAACAGCGCCAGATAGTCCAGCTTGCGGCGCGCATCCAGGGTGACGGTGGCCTCTTGGGCATCCCACGCGAAATGATGGCCCACCCGGGCCAGGATCACTTCTTGTCCCCGCGCTTCGAGTCGAGCCTTCAGCAAGATCCCCTCCGGCGTACTCGGGGCGAAGATCAGGCAAGTTTCGCGGAGGACGTCCGCCACGTCCGGCCCGGCGAGCGCCTGCTCCTCCCAATCCACCTGATACAGCCACGACTCGATGTTTTTGGGGTTGATGCTGGGGGTGCTCCGTGCGACAGAACGAGCCCGGAAACCCTCGATGCTGACGGTCAACCGGCCTTGGGCGTCGTAGATCGCGATATCTCCGACCGTCTCTTGGTCGGTTCTGGCAACGATCCGGGCATGAGCCCACATCAGCGGGCTGGCGGGCCCCAGGAACGTGACCCGACGGATGTCCACCGGCAGGCGCACCTCGCGTCCTTCGGCGGCCGGCTTCATCAGCTCGATGGCGATCAAGGCTTGGAAAGCGGCATCGAGCATGACGGGATGAAAAACCCATTCCGGATCGCTGACCGCCACGTCGGCCGGTGCCTCCAGGCGGGCCAAGGATTCGAAATCCCCTAAGGCAACTTCGCCGATACCCCAAAACCGGGGACCGTATTCGAACCCCATGCCCGCCAGTTCGGCATAGCAGGACGCTTTCGAAAAAACGGTCGCGCAGCGCTCGCGAAGTCGCTCGATGGGCACGCGCGGCAGTTGTCCCGGCGGTTGCAACTGCCGAAACCGACCTTCGGCGTGGACGATGGTGTTCTCCTCTTCCCGCCGCGAAAGACTCGCGATCGAAAAGCTGCCGTGGCGAGTATCTAGAGTGATCTGTACTCGCGGATCTTCGTCTTGCGGCAGGAAAAGCGCCTTGTGAAACGCGATGTGCTCCAGGGCGAAATGGGAGCCGGCGGTGGCGGTCTTGATGGCCGCCGCCGCCTGTTCCAAGTATCCGGCCGCAGGGAACAGCACGTTGTGTTGAATGACGTGATCGGGTAGAAACGCATTCCAGTAGCCGTTGATTTCCGTTTCCCAGGCCAAGGCCGCCGTGGCGAGCCGACGCCCGAGCAAAGGATGATCGTCCTTGCCGACGCGGAATCGCCGATTTTCGTGGGGCTCGGCCCAGCAGCGTTCCCGCGCGAAGGGATACAGCGGCAGGTCGATGTGACGGCCGCGCGGATACAGGCGAGCGAAATCCGGTTCGATCCCCGAGCTGTAAAGACCCGCCAACGCGTAGCCGGCCGCGGTTGGCTCGTGCTTGCCCCGATACAGGGAATGGAACAGATTGACCGGCCGGCCCAGGGCATCGGCACAATCTCGCATAGCGGCCGCCAGCACGGGATGCGGGCCGATTTCGAGGAACGCCGTGCAGCCATCCTCGACGGCCAAGTTGAAACAATCCTGAAAGTAGACCGGATTGCGGACGTTCAGCCACCAATAATGGGCATCGAGTTCCGGTCCCTTGGCCCTGGTCCCCGTGGCGGTCGCATACAGAGCCACGGCCGCTTCGCGGGGGCGAAGGGCGGACAATTTGTCTTGCCACTCGGCCCGGATTTCTTCCATGACCGGGCTGTGAAACGGGATGTTCACCCGCAATGGCTTGCAGAAAACTCCTTCTTTGCCGAGGCGCTCGACGATTCGTGCGATCGCCTCGTTATCCCCGGCGAGAGTGATCGCGGTCGGCGCGTTGATGCCCGCCACGGAAACCCGTCCCTCGTACTCGGCCGCGAGCGACTCGGCCTCGGCGCGGCCGAGTCCCACCGCGACCAGGGTTCCCTTGCCGGCTGTTTGCTGCTGGAGGCGGCTGCGCTCGTAAATCACCCGGATCGCTTCGGCGAAGCTCAGCACCCCGGACTTCCAGAACGAGCCCACCTCGCCCGTGCTGTGACCGATGCAGGCATCCGGTTCGATGCCCCAGGAACTCAGCAACTCGGACAAGGCATACTGGATGGCGAAATTGGCGGGCTGGGCAATTTGCGTCTCGCCCATCCGGTGGTCCGCCTCGCCGCGCGACAACTCCTCGATCAGCGACCAATCCGCGTATCGCGCCAGCTCCTCGGCGCAGCGGTCGATGGCGGCCCGAAATACTGGTTGGGAGCGATATAGCTCTCGGCCCATGGCCCACCATTGCGGGCCGTTGCCAGTGTAGACGAAACACAGCTTGGGGGGGGCGTCGGCCGGAACGATTCGGCCTTTGATCAGGGTTTCCCGCAACTCGCCTTCCCCGAAAGCCTTCAATTGCCCGGAGAGGTCGGCAAAGTCGCTTGCCACCACGCCGAGCCGAAACTCGTGGTGACCGCGCTTGCGCGCTAGATTGAACGCGAAATCCCGAAAAGACGCCGCCGCTGCTTCGCGCTCGATCCAGTCGCGGATGCTCGCCGCCACGCGGCCGAGCCCTTCGTCGCTGCGGGCCGAAAGCGGAATCATGACGGGATCGGCGCTTTCGCCAGTGGTTACGACAGCCGTCGCGTCAGCCGCCTGCTCGGCGGAAGAATACGCTTCCAGCACGACGTGGGCGTTGGTGCCACCAAAACCGAACGAATTCACCCCCGCATAAGCCTTGCCGGGGTAATCCGGCCACGGTTCCAAGCGGGTGGGAACGCGCAGTTTCAAGGCATCGAAATCGATCTTGGGATTGGCTTCACGCAAATGCAGGTGCGGAGGAATTTGCCGGTGTTCGAGCGCGAGACTGGCCTTGATCAGGCCCGCGATTCCCGCCGCCGACTCCAGATGTCCCATGTTGGTTTTTACCGAACCCACGATACAAGGCTGCTCGGCGGGACGGTTGCGCGAAAAGAACGCCCCGAGCGCGTTGGCTTCGATGGGATCGCCCACCGGCGTTCCCGTGCCGTGCGCCTCCACGTAATGGACGGCGCCCGGATCGATGCCGGCTTGTCCGTAGACCTTTTCCAGCAGCCGGACCTGCTGTTCCCCGCTCGGCACGGTAATGCCGGGAGTGCGCCCGTCCTGGTTGACGCCGCTGGCGCGGATCACGGCATAAATCCGGTCGTTATCGCGCACGGCATCGGACAAGCGTTTGAGGATGACTAGGCCCGCACCTTCGCCACGGGCGTAGCCGTTGGCGGAGATATCGAATGTCTTGCAACGTCCGTCCGGCGATAGAAAGCCGCCTTTCGATTCCGCCAGGATATAGTGCGGCGTCGCAATCAGCATCACCCCGCCGGCCAGCGCCAGCTCGCACTCCTCCGCGAGCAGGCTGCAACAGGCGTAATGGGTCGCCACCAGCGACGAGGAACAGGCCGTATCGATCGATAGGCTTGGTCCGCGGAAATCGAACGCATGGGAAAGACGATTGGAGCACATCGTCATCATGCTACCGGTCGCGGTATGCAGGCCAACGCCGTCCAGATGATTGCCGCTGAATTGCAATATCTTGTAATCCAGGGTAAACGCGCCGACGAATACGCCAACGTTTTTTCCCGCAAAGGTGGCGGGTATTAAGCCGCTATCCTCGAACGCTTCCCAAGCTGTTTCGAGCAATAACCGCTGCTGGGGATCGAGATAATCCGCTTCGCGGGGGGAGATACCGAAAAACTCGTGATCGAAGAAATCGATGTCTTCGAGAAAACCGCCATGCATGACGTGCAAACGGCCTGGCTTGCGCGGATTTGGATCATAGAATCGGCGAGGGTTGCAGCGACTCTCCGGCAAATCCGAAGTCAAGTCGTTGCCTTCGCTAATTAGCTTCCAGTAATTGCGTGGGTCATGTGCCCCTCCCGGAAAGCGACAACCGATCCCCACAATAGCGACTGCTTCTTTATTGTACATGACATTCTCGAATGAAATTGGCGTAAGCTTATGTCTTGAGGTTTTAAAAACACCATCTTTCAGTTCGGATTATATACGCGAGAATTCGCTTAAAAATAAGCGTAAAACTGAATTGGCCATAAGCAACTCTGCCTAAGAAAAGCGTATTCCTCATGGCCGATACTCGATATATAACCGATAGATTGGTAGATACTTTTACTCTTTTTATGGCCACCTCATTGAGAAAGAAAAAAAGTAACCTACATCGCTGTAAGTCACTTAGCTTTTTATAGGCTATAAGTGGTTTGTTTATTTAATTTGATTCTTTTTTTACATTTTTTGTTTTTCCGCTATTAATCGTTCCAGCATTTCTGGACTCAATTGATGAAAACCCATTCCTTCCAAAACATAAACCAGAGTTATCTTTTTAAATTATTAACTTATATTCCTAAATTGATCGGCCCCAACCACCGGAGTTGGAGACCCGCACAGACGAAGAAAGCCATTTTTTCTATACGGATAAATGGCTGTTAATGGAAAATTCCCGTTGTTGTTAAAAGCAGGCTGGCGGAAAAAACGATGCAGGCGTTACAGATTGAAACAACGCGTTTCAGGATTATTTACAATAGAAATACAATCGATCAAATATGCATGATCGGTGGTGATCGGCTATGGGAAAAGCGAGGAGTTGTAGCGGCCTATCTGATTTTCGGCGGCACCCGCCAGAATGACCGCTACCATAGATTGCTTTCGGTCGGTCGATCGAACCCTGGGGTGTTTTCGGTGATACTCGGCCAAGGAGCAGTTGCTATAGAGGCCTCGTAAATAGCGTTCGATCCTGCCCAGCAGGATCGATTTCGTGCCATGTGACCTTACGATTTTTGTAATAAATCAACGATACTGAGAAGCTATTGAGCCTCCCAGCAATCGACAGGATCTTCAAGTGCTTCTACGGGGGCTTAGTTAATGACCAAGCCCCAGCATCCTCGATATGCGAGGATAGTTTTATCGGATGATGGCGTTGTTGGTCGAGGTCTTGCCGCTATCGTTGCCGATGGCGAGTTCCACCGTTACCGGGTTCGCGACTCCGGCCAAGTTGGCGCCGTAAGCGGTGGCCTGGAACCCGAAGCGATTGTTGCCCAAGGGCGTGATCGACACCTCGATCCAGACTTTATCGATGGTTCCAACGTAGGTATACGCACCGAATCGTCCTTTGCGGAACGAACCTACCGGAATCGTCGCCGTAAAGTTGGCAACCGTAAACTTGACCGGCTCCGTCGTGGGGTCGATGCCGTTGCTCCCGTTACTCAAAGCGAAATCAGACAACAAGAACGACGTCTTGAAGCGTTTATTGACGTTGAGTCGACCCACGTCGAAAGTGCTGAAGGCGGTATCCGAGGACGGCGCTGCCAGCCGCAAGCCGACCACGACCGGATCGTGGTCGGAAACCCGGAACGTGTCGCTGGCGTACAGGCTGTTTTGCTGGTTGGCGCTTTTGAACTCGGTGTTGTAATCGAGAACGCTCGGCTCGTCGGCGTTGATGTGATACTCCACCGCGCCGGCGATCTGACCGGCCAGACTGGCCGAGGCCAGCACGTGATCGAGCGAGCCCCATTGCCCATCAAACGCATAAGAGTAGGCGTCGGTTCCCAAAAATTTGGGCGCCAAGTTGACGTAACCGGCTTTTTCGAGCACGCGAACCGGATCTTCTTTGGCGTAAGAGTTCAAGTCACCGAGGATCAGAACATCGGGATCGCCACTGCCGGTGGGGTCGCCTTTCAGCCAATCGACCAGCGCCAGCGCCGCCTGGGTACGGGTACCGTTGCAGTTGCCCTGGCCGTCGCCCTGGTCGGGATCGCCGACATCGTTGCAGTCGGAACCCTTGGATTTGAGGTGGTTGACCACCGCGGTAAACTTCTCGCCGGTGACGATTTGTTGGAAAGCTTGGGCGAGCACCGGCCGGTTTTTGGTATCGAGGAAACGCGCATCCACGCTGCTGTCGAGGATTTTGTAGGTCCCGACCGGAATGACCGCATCGGGCTTATAGATCAAGCCCACCTTGATCGCGTCGCTCCCAATCGTGCCGGTGTCGATATAGGCATACGTGCCGGAGCCGACCGCCGCGTTCAAGCCATCGACGATATCCGCCAGCGGATCGACGCCGGTCGTGTTCTCCAACTCGATCAAACCCGCTACGTCGGCGTCGAGCTTTGTCAGTGCGGCGATCAGCTTGGCGCGCTGGCGCTCGAACTCGACGGCCGAATCGGCGCCTCGACATTCCTGGTTCCGGGACGGGCCGCAGGTGTTATCTAGCAGATCGCCGCTCGGATAATCGAGCGTCAAAAAGTAATTGAGCACGTTGAAGCTGGCTACCTTGAGCGAACCGCCCACGCCAGGTGCCGCCGTCGGACGCAGATTGGCGGGCTGGAAATTCGGTATGCCACCGTTCAGGGCGTTGATCGGGCGCAGCCGGTAGGCATTGCCGCTGGCACTGTTGCCGGCCCAGGTGTAGGTCATCACTCCGACGAGACCGGTGGCGGTGTCGCCGCCGCGCAGCGTGTTGGCGGCGCTGAGCGGGTTGCCTCCCCGGCCAAACCGGATCGGGTCCGGATTCTGGTTGTTCTGCTCGTCGTCGACAATGATCCGATTCGGGTCGTTCGCTGCCTGGACGGCGGCGGCGTCGGGACCAGGCAAGGCGATGTTCGTCGGCTGAAGCAGCCGGTCGCCCGCGCTCATAACCACTTGGCCGAAACGTCCCAGTTGGAAGTGCTCCGTCACGAACAGCGTTTGCGGAAAACGCACCAACATACCCTCGAATCGTTCCAGAGCGTCGACGTCGGAAAAAGGCATCGAGATATCGACCGGATCGACCGACCCCGTACCGCAATTCACGATGGTCGGGTTGGATAGCTGGGTCTGATTTTGAAACTCGGAGACGGTACCGGTGACTTGCACGATCTCGCCCAGGCTAACCGAGTTGTTGGAACCGTTAAAAACGAAGATCGCATCCGAGGTAGTCAAGTCGCCGTCCGCTTGCGCAGGCAGGTTTTGCACGTAGAAACCCTGCAGGTTCGGCGGGGAGCCCTCGTAATCTCCGACTACCACGCCGCGAACCGTTCGCTGGCCGCCATAAGCCGGATCGAAGTCCGCGCCGCTGCCCTGGATCAGTCCGATTGATGTGGCTGGCAAATCGCAGGCGGTAGGCGGAGGCGGAGGTGGGTTGCTGCCGATGTTGCAGGCGCCAGCGGTGTTGGCGGCAGGAGCCCGCCATGCGTTGTCGATCAACTGCAACGACAGGCCAACCGGCTCGCTACCGGATTCGGCCACGCCGATATCGGTACTGGTCAGCCCGTTGGCGGGACCGCCAACCGCCGTGAAATTGCCCTCATAGCTCAAAAATTGCACCACAGTACCGCTGGCGTCGACCAGCGCGATGCCGTCCGGCGAACCGTTTTGAATGCCGTTGCTAGGATAATTGACCACGACCGTGCCGGAACCGCTGCACTGATCGGGAATCGTGCCGCTTAATGGGTCGGTGTCGTACACCGCCCCACCGCTGCCGTTATACAGCACCACCGACCAACCGGTCAGATCGGTTCCGGCAGGGCCGGTAATCTCGATGAATTCGCCAGTATCGGTACCTGCGTTGTCGTAGTGGAATTCGCTGATGAAAACCGAATTCGCGGCCAATATGGTCGGAGCGAGCAACGCTAGACCGACGCCGGTCCAGATACGAACGAACATGGAATACCTCCATTTTGGTGGGTTCGGGGCTTGCGACAAGACGTGGAGCAGTAACGTGAATTCATCATTTTTAATAAAAATAAATAACTTATGAAAATTTATTGGCAGACTTGACGAGAAATTTGGATTTGGCGCACGCCTGCAACCAACGCGGCCGGGATATTAAACATGGCGTTAGCGACATTGTGATGACGGTGTTCCCGACTTGTCTGGCATTCTATTTTTTCAGATTTATATATTTGATTTTTATTAACAAATAAAAATAATCCAACCTAGATTAACCAGCAAAGCTTGAGAAGATGGCGCGTCAACTACCCCGCCCTAAAGGGCGAGGCTTGCGGCTGAACCTGTAAACCTTGGTTGACCAGCCCGAGCGACGGCTACGTTGCAAGTAGAGCAAAAGATGCACTCCGGGATGCTTCCTCAGTCCCGGACCCTGCAACCGCCAAGAGCAGACAAGCGATTGGGTACGCGCGAAACGGTTTGGCTGAGGTCGGTCGGCAAGAGTGG
>DEHU01000162.1:0-7028 GCA_002352125.1 Competibacteraceae bacterium UBA2792
TAGACGATGTCGTAGCGCAGCGGTGGAATTTCTCGGTTTTCTCTGGGACTGAGGCCGTTCAGCCAAGCCTTGCGAGCATGGACGATGAAAGTTTGGCAACCGCCTTCGGCAACTCGACCGACGAATTCCACCAGCTCTGGGTAGGAATCGCGATCGTCGATGCCGATGCGNNGGTTCGGCCATCAGGCAGGCGCCAAAACGGCCCGATTGCACCCGGTCGCTGGGACAGCCGACGTTCAAATTCACCTCGTCGTAGCCGAGCTCGGCGGCGATGCGGGCGGATCGAGCCAGTTCGGTGGGATCGCTGCCGCCCAGTTGCAGCGCGAGCGGATGCTCGGCCGGATCGTAGGCCAGCAAGCGTGCCCGGTCGCCGCGCAGCACGGCGCCGGTCGTGACCATCTCGGTGTAGAGCAAAGTGTGCCGGGTCAGCAGCCGCAGGAAAAACCGGCAGTGCCGGTCGGTCCAATCCATCATCGGCGCCACGCTCACTCGGCGGTCGAGCATCTCGTTCTCTGCGGGCGATAAGCTTTATCGGACAAGCGGTTGCGCCGATGGCGTCGTTTGGGGATTGCCGGCTGTCTTCTTCATTTGCCCTGAGCGAACAGTTCGTTGAAGAATTGCTGCATCGTCCCCCAGGAGCGAGCATCGGCGGAAGCGTTGTAGGCAGCACCCTTGCTGTTGTCGGTGCCGTTGTCGGGGTTGGTAAAGCCATGCACTGCGCCGCCGTAGGCGACCAACTGCCAATCTACGCCGGCTTGGCGCATTTCGTTTTCGAACGCCATCACCTGATCGGCGGGTACGTAGGGGTCGTCGGCTCCGTGCAAAGCGAGCACTTTAGCGCGGATATTTTTGGCGTCTTCGGGCGTGGGGGTATCGAGACCACCGTGGAAACTGACGATTCCGGCCACGTCTTCGCCGCTTCGAGCCAACTCTAGCACGGTGGTGCCGCCAAAACAGTAGCCTATCGCCGCGACGTGGTTCGATGCCACGCCGGGTTGCGCTTTGAGCGTGGCCAGTCCGGCTGCTACGCGCGCCCGTAGCAACGGCCTGTCCTTCTTGTAAGAGCCAGCGAGTTTGCCAGCTTCTTCACGATTGGCGGCGATCTTGCCATCGCCGTAGATGTCGGCGGCAAACGCGACGTAGCCCAGTTTGGCCAGTTGCTCGGCGCGGTGCTTGGCGTAGTCGTTCAACCCCATCCATTCGTGTACGACCAAAATGCCGGGCAGTGGCCCTTTCGCGTCCTTGGGATAAGCGAGGTATCCTACCAGCCGGGTATCGCCCTGCCGGTATTCGATGGTTTTGGTTTCGATGGCAGCTTGGCTCAAAGCCGGTAACAGCAAGGCTAGCAATAGCAGCAGCAACCTGGGCATGGCGACCTCTCCTTTTTAAATATAGGGTTGAGGATAAGATGGTGCCGATGTAGACCACGGGATTGCAGCGATTGGTTCCCGTTTGGGGTGCGATATTCAGCGCAAAGCCGCTACCGCCTCGCACACCAGTTCGGGGCCACGGTAGATAAAACCCGTGTACAACTGTACCAAGCTGGCGCCGGCGGCGATTTTGGCGGCGGCATCGGCCCCGCTTAGAATGCCGCCAACGGCGATGATCGGTATTTTGCCGCCCAAAATATCTGCCAGTTGCTGGACCACGGCGGTGGAACGATCCCGCAACGGTGCTCCGCTCAGACCGCCGGCCTTGTCCGCATGAGGGAGATTTTCGACTCCGGCCCGCGAGAAGGTGGTGTTGGTGGCGATGACGGCGTCGATTCCATGCTGTAGCAACGCTTGGCCGACCGTAACCAGATCGCCGTCGGCGAGATCCGGCGCAATTTTGACCGCCAGCGGTACGTAGCGCCCCCTTTCGCCGGTCAATCGCCGCTGTTCCGCTTTGAGCGCCTCCAGCAACCGATCCAGCGCCTCGCCGTATTGCAGGTCGCGCAATCCGGGTGTATTGGGCGAGGAAATATTCACGGCGACGTAACTCGCCCACGGGTAAACTTTGCGCAAGCCGATCAAGTAATCGTCGGCCGCTCGCTCGACCGGCGTATCGGCGTTCTTGCCGATATTGATGCCCAGTACGCCCTTGTAATCGGCCCGCCGCACTTGTTCGACCAAATAATCCACGCCTTTGTTGTTGAAGCCCATCCGGTTGATTAGCGCCTGTGCGGCCGGCAACCGGAACATCCGAGGTTTGGGATTACCCGGTTGGGGACGAGGCGTTACGGTGCCGATCTCGATGAAGCCGAAACCCAAAGCCTGCCACGCACGGATGCATTCGCCGTTTTTGTCGAGACCGGCGGCCAATCCGACCGGGTTGGCGAAATCGAGGCCCATGATCCGGCGCGGCGCGGCCGGTCGGGGCAAGGGAATTAGCCCGCTCAGCTTGCCCGCCGGACCGTCGAAGGCCCGTCGCAGACCCAGCAGGGTCCAGTCGTGAGCGGTTTCGGGATCGAGCTGGAAAAGCAAGGACCGTAGCGTGCGATAGAACATTGATATCCTCGAAATCAGGCTGTCGGGAAGGGCCGCGATAGGCATGCGGGACAAAGCGAATCCGTCATGGTTGCCGGTGTCGG
Organism: Competibacteraceae bacterium UBA2792; assembly: GCA_002352125.1. GTDB lineage: Bacteria > Pseudomonadota > Gammaproteobacteria > Competibacterales > Competibacteraceae > Competibacter_A. The sequence continues at coordinate 2,573 of DEHU01000162.1, forward strand.
CATCGGTCGTTCGCGCGCTCGGCGTTGCGGCCTTGGTCGAACATTCCGGTCATTTGCTAGGCGGTTGCGCCACCGGGAGGAAGTTCGAGCAAAGCGTTGCGCCGAAGAGAACCGGAGCTTGCAGTGCGGCAACGAGACGGTGAGGGCCAACAAGGTTTTGATCCATTGTCCATATCGCGATAGTTTTTTATCGCATGGATGGTAAACCGACAAGCGTAATCGCTGCCTATCTTGTAACCACTAGCGACAATTTTGCGATTGATGAGTCAATTATTTTGATCGATGCACAACGATAAAGTAGCAAATAAAGCCGTTTCTGGTTGCAACTGAAACGCTTGTAAGGCATTATCCCGTGCGGCCTCAGCGTAGTGTCGGAAAGGATGCGGCGGGCAGCAAGACTCGAAGCGACGATAGCGATTGCCGAGTAACGAATCCGACAACATCGACGTCAACCCCGATCTGGATGCGTGCATATGGTGCCCGAAGGGGCACGAATTTGCACGAGTCGCCGACCGATGCGACGGTTCGGCGCTCTTCGCGATACCGCTTTTCTGAGGCTGATAACAACATACGAGAACGATTCCGAAGCGGATAATCTCGATATCCCATCAAGTTGACAGCAGGTAAATCCGATGCGCAAGCTTCTGATTCTGAGTACGGCGGCGGTCGAAGAGACCCTACTCCAGAAAATCGCGGGAGCCGACTGGGAAGTTTATTCGGCACAAGAGGCGGGTCCGGCCAGGGCGCTGTTGACCGAGCACTCTTTCGAGGTGGGTCTGGCTATTTTGTTTAGTTGCGAATCGGAACGATCCATCCAATGGTTGGCCGATCTCATTTTGGCGCGTCGAAAGATGCAATGGGTCATGGTATTGTCTCGTCAATGCATCGAACGCAAGATGCTGTCTACCCTGATCGCCGAGCATTGCTACGACTACCATACGCTGCCGATCGAACCCCAGCGGCTGGTGGTGACCCTCGGGCACGCTTACGGGATGGCCGCGCTGACCGAAAATACGCTCCGCCAGCAGCGCGAGTTGGAGTCGCAGTACGGGTTGATCGGCAATAGTCTGGTCATGCAAACCTTGTTTCGGGGCATTCAGAAGGCCGCCGAAGTGGACGTGCCGGTTTTGATTACCGGCGAGAGCGGTACTGGCAAAGAGCAGTCGGCACGCGCCATTCACGAGTACTCCAGCCGGGCGGCGTCCGCGTTCGTCACCATGAACTGCGCGGCCTTATCCGTGAACCTGATTCAGTCGGAGCTGTTCGGGCACGAGAAAGGCGCCTTCGCCGGCGCCAACGATCGCCGTATCGGTTTGATCGAATCCACCAACGGCGGCACGCTGTTTCTGGACGAGATCGGCGATTTGCCCTCCGAAGTGCAGGCTAGCCTGCTGCGGTTTTTGGAGGAGAAAAAAATTCACCGCATGGGCGGCACCAAGCCGATTCCGGCCAATGTCCGAATCATTGCCTCGACCAACACCCATCTCGAACAGGCCGTGCGGGATGGCCGGTTTCGCGAAGATTTGTACTACCGGCTCAACGTGTTGCACCTGAGGACGCCGAGCTTGCGCGAGCGCAAGGGCGACGTGGAACTCTTGGCCAGGCACTTTTTCACCAAGTTTGCCGCCGAAACCAAGACATCGGCCAGAGGGTTCAGCCGCGATGCGCTGGAAGTGATCAACCGTTACGATTGGCCCGGCAACGTGCGGGAGCTGATGAATCGCGTTCGCCGGTCGGTGTTGTTGAGCGAAGGTCCGCACATCACGCCCAACGATCTGGAGCTAGAGCGGCGCTCGCTGGGCCGCGGGTTCGTCACCTTGGACGAGGCGCGCATGGCGGCCGATCGCGAAGCGATTCAAGCGACGCTGTTGCGGACCCGGTTCAACATCGCCCGCGCGGCCCAGGAGTTGGGCGTTTCGCGTATGACGCTGTACCGGCTGATGGAAAAATACGATATCCGGCGGGATAACACCTGAGCGGAGGCGCATGCCGAGAACGGAAACGCCGCTCCTTGGCGAGCGGCGTTTTCTGTTTGCCAATCGGGGAGCCGCCAACAGCGTCGCGCCGGTTGCCTGAATGGAACAACGGATCGCAACATCGCAACGCGAAAATGGCCGTTACGACACAGCTTTTCGATCCCAAACCGTTCCTGAAAACGCTCGTTGCCCTGCCCGGCGTCTACCGGATGCTGGACGAGCGCGGCGGGGTGCTATACATCGGTAAGGCGCGCAACCTCAAGCAGCGCGTTTCCAGCTATTTCCGGGAAAACCACGCCTCGACCAAAACGCGCAGTTTGGTCGCCCACGTTCGCGCCATCGAAATCACGATCACCCATACCGAAACCGAGGCGCTGATCCTGGAAAGCACCCTGATCAAGGAGCACCAGCCTCGCTACAATATCTTGCTGCGCGACGACAAGGGTTATCCTTACGTCCACGTTTCCGAAGGCGATTTTCCCCGGCTATCGCTGCATCGCGGCGCCAAGCGCGCGCCGGGCCGCTACTTTGGACCTTATCCTAACGCCAACGCCGTTCGCGATACCTTGAGCCTGTTGCAAAAGGTGTTTCGGTTGCGCCAATGCGAGGACAGCTTTTTTCGTGGTCGCAGTCGTCCTTGCCTGCAATACCAGATCAAGCGCTGCACCGCCCCTTGCGTCGGCTTGATCGGCGGCGACGATTACCGGCGGCATTTGCGAGATGCCATCCTGTTTTTGGAAGGCAAGAGCGGCGAGGTCATCTCCGCGCTGGTGCAGCGCATGGAAGCGGCAGCGGCGGCGCTGAACTTCGAGGACGCGGCGCTCTGTCGCGACCAAATCGTCGAACTGCGCCAAGTGCAACAGCGCCAACACGTCGAAGGGGAAAGCGGCGATCTCGACGTGGTCGCGTGCGCCGTGCAAGGTGGGGCGGCCTGCGTGCAGGTGTTCGTGTTTCGCGGTGGCCGGCTGCTCGGCAACAAGGCTTTTTTTCCGCGCCTGCCCGAAGGCGAAGATGCGCCTGCCGTGCAGAATGCTTTTTTGGCGCAGTATTACTTCGACAAAGACGTGCCGACCGAGATTCTCGTCGGCCACGAGCCGGCGGACGCTGCGCTGTTGGCTGGGGCGCTCTCGGAGCAGGCTGGCCGGCGGATCGCTATCACGGCCCGCGTGCGCGGGGAGCGGGCGCGCTGGCTGGAGATGGCGACGCGAAACGCCGAGCACGCTCTCGCAGCGCAACTGTCCAGCCAAACGGGGATGCGGCATCGGCTGGAAGCGTTACGGGACGCGTTGGGATTCGAATGCGAGCTGTCGCGGCTGGAGTGTTTCGACGTGAGCCATACTCGGGGCGAGGCGACCGTCGCGGCTTGCGTGGTGTTCGGCGAGGAGGGCGCGATCAAATCGGATTACCGCCGCTATAACATCGAAGGCGTTACGCCGGGCGACGATTACGCGGCGCTGCATCAAGCTTTGATGCGGCGCTATACCCGCCTGCAACAAGAGAACGAGCGGTTGCCCGATATCCTGTTCATCGATGGGGGCAAGGGCCAATTGGCTCAAGCGGGCGAGGTGCTGGAGGCGTTGCAGATCGTCGGGGTCGCGGTGATCGGCATCGCCAAAGGTCCCGATCGCAAGCCGGGTTTGGAGACACTTTACTTGTTCGAGGAAAACCGTCCCATTATACTGCTTGCCCATTCGGCCGCTCTGCACTTGGTGCAGCAGATCCGCGACGAAGCGCATCGCTTCGCCATCGTCGGCCATCGCCAACGTCGCGCCAAGGCGCGCACGACTTCCGCACTCGACAATATACCCGGTATCGGACCCAAGCGCCGGCAGGCGCTGCTCAAGCAGTTTGGTGGTTTGAAACAGTTGGCGCGAGCGGGCGTCGAGGATATTTCCCAAGTGGATGGGATCAGTGCCGAACTGGCGCAACGGATTTACGACGTCTTTCATGGCGAAAGTTGAGTGCGCGTCGAATCATGCAACTGAATTTGCCTACCCTGCTGACCTTGTTACGGATCGCGTTGATCCCGGTTTTCGTGGGTGTCTTCTTTCTCTCGTTCTCCGGCGTCAACCTGCTGTGTAGTGCGCTGTTCGGGTTGGCGGCGCTCACTGACTGGCTGGACGGCTATCTGGCNNGGCAGCGATCATCATCGGCCGCGAAATCGCCATTTCGGCGCTGAGGGAATGGATGGCACAGATCGGCAAGCACGGGCGGGTAGCGGTATCGCTGGTTGGCAAGATCAAGACCACCGCCCAGATGGTTGCCGTGCTGTTGCTGTTGTACCGGGAGCCGCTCGGGTTCATTCCGACCCTGGAAGTGGGGTTGGGGTTGTTGGTGGTCGCGGCGGTGCTGACGCTTTGGTCCATGCTACATTACTTGACTGCGGCATGGTCGGTACTCAGGCACGGATGAGGACTTGACGGACCACTTTTTTACACTACAATACCGAATTCACGCGGCGGGAATAGCTCAGTTGGTAG
>DEHU01000162.1:7061-12670 GCA_002352125.1 Competibacteraceae bacterium UBA2792
TGCTGGTGTGGTGGAATGGTATACACACAGGACTTAAAATCCTGCGCCGTTAGCCCGGCTTGTGGGTTCGAGTCCCACCACCAGCACCATTCATCGCTCACCATCTTCATTGGTCTCGACGCTCTTCGTTGAGGGGCGTTCCGGGTTCCGCCTTCCTCGCCCAAGCCATGCGCCAGCGTTTTTTCTTCGGCGGTGGAGGCGACGAAAGCATGGACCGCCATCGCTCCAATCTCGTACTGCTCCAAGTCGCGGCGGTTACAACGGATGCAGTCCCTTCAGCGTGGCCGTATTCCGCCGTTCGCGAACTATGTTAATAACCAATAATTATTGGAATATCGTTTTTTCTTTACAAGAAAATATAAAAAACCTTATTCGAGCGAACACTATGATCCACCTGATCGAGCCCCACGGAGGCGTTCTCAAAGAACTGTACGCAGGTGTCGCGGAAGCGGACCAAATCAAGGATCGAGCTAGGGAATATCTGTCCTGGGATTTGACTGCACGCCAACTGTGCGACTTGGAGCTGCTGCTAAACGGCGGGTTTTCGCCGCTCGAAGGTTTTCTGAACCAGACCGATTACGACCGGGTGGTCGAGGATATGCGGCTGAGTGACGGTACGCTATGGCCGATGCCGATCACCCTCGATGTGTCCGAGGAGTTCGCTGGCCGCATCGGTCGCGGCGACCGGGTTGCGTTGCGCGATCCCGAAGGCGTTTTGATCGCGGTGCTGGAAGTGGACGATATCTGGCGGCCCGACCGGCGCTACGAAGCTCAACAAGTGTTCGGTACCGCCGACGAACACCATCCCGGCGTGTTTCGCCTGCTGCAACGGACGGGGCCGGTTTACGTTGGCGGCCAGGTACGCGGCGTCGAACCGCCCACCCATTACGATTTTCCGCATCTGCGCGACTCGCCGCGCGAACTGCGCGACCGTTTCGCCAAGCTGGGCTGGCAGCGGGTGGTGGCCTTTCAGACCCGAAACCCGATGCATCGCGCCCATCAGGAACTAACTTTACGCGCCATCCAACAGGCCGAGGCCAACCTGCTCGTCCATCCGGCGGTCGGCCCGACCAAGCCCGGCGACGTCGATCATTATTCGCGAGTGCGTTGCTACGAGCACCTGCTGCAAACTTATCCCGAACAGACCACCGCTCTGAGCCTGCTGAGCTTGGCGATGCGGCTGGCTGGGCCGCGCGAGGCGCTCTGGCATGCCATCATCCGCCAAAATTACGGTTGCACGCATTTCGTCGTCGGCTGCAATCACGCCGAGCCGGGTCAGGAGCAGTCCGGGCGAACATTCTACGAATCTTATGCCGCCCAGGAATTGATCGCCCGCTATCAAGGCGAATTGGGCATTCAAATTCTGTCGCTTCGGGAAATGGTCTACGTGCAGGAACGCGCGCAATACATACCTGCCGATACAGTGCCCTCAGGCGAAACTGTGTTGAACCTTTCCAATACCGAATTTCGGCGCCGCTTGCAGGAGGGATTGGAAATCCCCGAATGGTTTTCTTATCCCGAAATCGTCGCGGAGTTGCGCCGCACGCATCCGCCGCGCCACCGGCAAGGCTTCACGGTATTCTTCACCGGTCTGTCCGGCTCCGGAAAATCCACCATCGCCAACGCGCTGATGGTCAAGTTGCTGGAGCTGGGCGGGCGCTCGGTGACGCTGCTGGACGGCGACATCGTCCGCAAGCATCTGTCGAGCGAGCTGGGGTTCTCGCGGGAACATCGCAACATCAATATCCTGCGGATCGGTTTCGTCGCCAGCGAGATCACCAAGAACGGCGGTATCGCCATCTGCGCACCGATCGCGCCCTACGCCGCTACCCGCCGCGAAGTCCGGGAAATGATCGCCCCACTCGGTGGCTTTATCGAAGTCCACGTCGCCACGCCGCTGGAAACCTGCGAGAGCCGCGACCGCAAGGGGCTATACGCCAAGGCGCGGGCCGGTGTCCTCAAGGAATTCACCGGTATCAGCGATCCCTACGAAGCGCCGGAACGGCCCGAGCTAACCCTCGATACTTGCGACTGCACGCCGGGCGAAGCGGCCCAGCGCGTTTTGTTGAAGCTAGAAAGCCTGGGTTATATCCGGGGCCGGAGTCTGTGAAACACGCCTCAACGTCGATCCGGCAACGGCGCGGCATCATCGATCAACTCGGCGATGGGCCGGGCACTGACCGCGAAAGCTTGAAAAGGGCTGCGCTCCAAATAAGCGGCGGTAAAGCCGACCGAAATGGCCGAGGCGTAAAGCAGCATCGCCGCTAACTGCGACCGCCAGTTGTCCAGGTGCACCAGCGCCACGGCCAGCAGCGTCAGCGTTCCCAGACAGGCGACCGCGAACCATTTCAACGGATCGCCGCGCCGCTGGCTCAATGCCAACCGATGATGGCGGGCCGATTGCGCTTTTTCGAGATTGCGCGCCACGATGTACTGGGCGTTGGGATTCAGGCGGCCCGTCAACGGCTCGCCCAGCACGACGTGGGTCAACTGCCGCGAAAGCGCGCATGCTTGCGGACTGCTTTCGCCCCGCGCCAGCGACGACCATTCCAACACCGCAGCACGAATGTAGCTGCGAACGGCGGCGGCCAACGGCGCGCCCGTCTCCGGCGGCAGGCTGTCGGCGAGATCGAGCATTCCGCGCAAGCCGTCCGCCTCTTGCAGGATCATAGTCTGCGCCCGGTCGCGGATGTTCCAGATATCGTTGGCGAAAAACGCCATGTACAGCCCAAACAGCAGGCCGATGATCGCGACCAGTTGCGGCGAAACGTTGGTCAGGCGTCGGAAAATCCCGCTGATTCTAGGCGAGTTGATGAGCCAGAAAATCAGACCGGCCGTAGCGAACGTCGCCAGAATCCCAAGAATCAGCAACGCGACGTAATGAAACTCTTGAGCAAGAGCCATGAGAGGGAGACGGTTGTGATGGTTACGGGAATCGGAACGTCAGCCGCCGAGCCAAAATATCGGCCGGAGCCAAGATCGAGCCTCAGCCCAGGCCGACGCAGAGATACTTGATGTCCAGATACTCATCGATCCCGTATTTGGACCCTTCGCGGCCGAAACCGGATTCTTTGACGCCGCCGAACGGCGCCACCTCGGTCGAGATCAGCCCGGTGTTGATACCGACCATGCCATATTGCAGCGCTTCCGCCACCCGAAACACTCGATTCAGGTTGCGGCTGTAGAAATAGGCGGCCAAGCCAAATTCGGTGGCGTTCGCCAACCGAATCGCTTCCTCGTCGGTTTGGAACCGGAACAGCGGCGCCACCGGGCCGAAGGTCTCCTCGCGGGCCACCAACATGGTCGGTTTCACCTCGCTCAAAACGGTCGGCTCGTAGAAGGTGCCGCCCAGCGCGTGCCGTTGGCCGCCGGTCAGCACTTTCGCGCCCTGGGTTAGTGCATCGGCGATATGGCGCTCGACTTTCGCTAGCGCCGCCGCGTCGATCAGCGGTCCTTGCATCACGCCCGGTTCCAGGCCGTTGCCGACTTTGAGTTGCTCGCGCACCGCCTGTGTCAACCGTTCGGCGAAAGCGTCGTAAATGCCATCTTGCACCAGGAACCGGTTGGCGCAGACGCAGGTTTGACCGCTGTTGCGATATTTGGAAGCCAGTGCTCCGGCTATCGCCGCGTCGAGATCGGCATCGTCGAACACGATGAACGGCGCATTGCCCCCCAGTTCCAGCGAGAGCCTTTTCAGCGTTCCGGCGCAGCGCTGCATCAGATATTTGCCGGTCCGGGTCGAGCCGGTGAAGCTCAGCTTGCGCACCAGCGGGTTGTCGAGAATTTCGTCGCCGATCACCTGGGCGGGGCCGGCAACCACGTTCAGCGCTCCGGCGGGCAATCCCGCCCGTTCCGCCAACACCGCCAACGCCAGCGCCGAAAACGGCGTCTGCGGTGCCGGTTTGACTACCATCGTGCAGCCCGCCGCCAGCGCTGCGCCAACCTTACGGGCGATCATCGCCGTCGGAAAATTCCANNAAATTCCACGGCGTGATCGCCGCACACACTCCGACCGGCTCTTTCAGAACTAAAATGCGCTTGTCCGGCTGATGGGCGGGAATAGTGTCGCCGTAAATCCGCTTGCCTTCTTCGGCGAACCATTCGACGAAGCTGGCCGCATAACCGATCTCGCCGCGCGCCTCGGCCAGAGGCTTGCCTTGCTCCAGGGTCAGCAGCGTCGCCAGATCTTCGCGATGCGCCAGCACGAGGTCGAACCAGCGCCGCAAGATCGTCGCTCGCGCCTGCGCAGTCAGGGTTTTCCAACCCGGCCACGCGGCGTGGGCCGCCTCGATGGCGCGGCGGGTTTCGACGGCGCCCAGTTCGGGGACGTGGCCCAGAACCTCCCCGGTAGCGGGATCGGTGATGGGGGATGTGGCGCCGTTGTCGGCGTCGATCCAAGAACCGGCAACAAAACACTGCTGCCGGAAAAGCGTGGTGTCGCGAAGTTGCATGGCCGTTTCCCGGATGATGAGGCGAAGGCTGCGGGCCGTCCCGGACGCACGATGGCCGAGCGTCCGGCCATGACTTCATTTGGCCGTCGGCCGGTCCGGTGGCCCGAGATAATTAGCAAGCCCGAACCACAATACAATATTATATTTGGGCTTTTCTCCAAAACCTTATGGATCACTATACCGACGGAGCCGTATGACCGTGAAATTTCGAATGCTGCTAAGTCTGGCCCTGCTGACGGGCGTTTTGTGCTGCCCGGTGGCGAGCTTTGGTGCGCCCAACGTGCCCGAAGCCACCCCGGCCACGACGCCGCCCCCGAAGCGCTTCAATTTCGCCGATGTTCGTCGCCGCGCCGAGGTGCTAGCTACCCAGCCATTTCAGGAGCCTGGCAATAACCTGCCTGATTTTTTTGCAAAGCTGGATTACGACCAGTATCGCGATATCCGTTTCCGGGCCGAAAAAAGCCTGTGGCGGGATGCCGGATTGCCTTTCGAAATTCAGTTTGCTCCGCTCGGGTTTTTGTTCAACCGGCAGGTCGCTATCAACGTGATCGCGGACGGCGAGAGCAAGCCTGTCGAGTATGCCAACGATTTGTTCGATTATGGCCGCAATGAAGTGCCTGGTGACTTGCCCAAAGATTTGGGATTTGCCGGCTTCAAGGTGTTGTATCCGTTGCACACCGACAACCATTACGACGAAGTCGCGGTATTCCTGGGGGCGAGTTATTTTCGTGCTGTCGGCCAAGGTCAAAACTACGGCTTGTCGGCGCGCGGTTTGGCCATCGATACCGGCTTGCCTAAACCCGAGGAGTTTCCGTATTTCCGCGAGTTTTGGCTGGAAAAGCCGGGCAAGGATGCCACCGATTTGACCGTTTACGCGCTGCTGGACAGCCAGAGCCTTGCCGGCGCCTACCGCTTTGTCATCAAACCGGGCGTCGCCACGCAGGTCGAGGTCAAATCCAGCATCTTCGTTCGCAGCAGGGTGCAGAAACTCGGCGTGGCGCCGTTGACCAGCATGTTTTTCCACGGTGCGCTGAACGAGCGGTTTTTCGACGATTTCCGCCCGCAGGTACACGATTCCGACGGGCTGCTCATGTCCACCGGCAACGGCGAATGGATTTGGCGACCGTTGCTAAATCCGCATTACATCCGGGTTAATTC
>DEHU01000052.1 GCA_002352125.1 Competibacteraceae bacterium UBA2792
ACCAGCATGACCCAGGAATACTTCACCCAGGACGAGAAGGGCGCCACCAAGTCGGCCGGCAAGGCGGGCTGGGATGTCAAGGCGAACAAGAAACTCTGAGCGTGAGATCGGAGTCTTCGAGCCGGTGGTGAAGGTTGCTATTCCCTTGGCCTGCTGGTATCGCGCCAGCAGGCAGGCAACGGCCAAGATGAGACCGGCAAGATCGCACTCCACGAGGCGGATCGCTTCATGGATATACGGAATTCAATTTGTCGTAATCGTTCGGTTCCCTATCTAGTGAAATCGAGAGATAGGGCAATTCATGGAGAAAGCAATATGATCGTTTTAAGTCAAGATTTGAATGCCTCCGAACCCGAGTATCGTACCAGGATCGGTTGGAGCAGCGCCATCCTCGTTCTCGTACTGTCCGCAATAGGGTTTTGGGCCGGCGCCAAGATTTACGCCGTTGGACAACATGACGAATGGTTTCGTAATGCGGTGTTGGGGGTGTTCACGCTCGTGAATTCTCTGCGCATCCTGGCGTATGTGCCGCAGATGCTGACGGCGGCCAAGGATACCAATGGCGCATCTGGAATCTCTTATGCTACCTGGAGCCTCTTTTTGGTATCGCATCTCACTACGATTACCTATGCTATCGTGTATCTTGGTGACGCGGTCATGGCTTTGATATTCTTCGGCAACGCACTGGCTTGTCTGACAGTGATCGCGATTACCTTCGTCAAACGCAGGCGGTATGTCGCTCTTCTCACGCAAAGGCTGTAAATCTTTGCCAATCGTTGGCAAGATCTGGAGCCGGTTAATTGGGAATTGAAATAGAGGCTTTTAAAGTTGGTTGGCAATAGGTCGCCCGATACATCTAACTTAAGTGAGGCTAACATGGCTTATACCGTCGAGACTTCCACCCCACCCAACACCCCGATCCCTATTGGGCCGTATAATCACGTTGCCAAGGTGGGCCCGTTCGTGAGCATCGGGGGCACTGCCGGCGTCGATCCCCTTACCGGCCAACTGGCTGGATCGGACGTATACTCGCAGGCGATGCAGATTATAAAGTCGTTTCGAGCGATGCTGGAGTCTGTAGATTCTGATCTGGGTCACGTCATTCACGTTAATGTCTTTTTGAAGGACATGCGAGATTTCGACGAAATGAACCGCGCTTACGTCGAGATGATGGGCGATCACCGTCCCGCACGAACGGTGATTGGAGTGAATGAGCTTCCAAAACCCGGCGTTTTGCTCACGATGAATCTGACCGCCGTGACCGGTAGGTGATGGCTGCCATGTCGAGTTGGAGAGCCAATCATTGCATGAAGGCAGCCGCTTTTGGCGGCTGTTGATTGCTCCTTGTCGGTATCCCGCGCTTCATTTTTCTATTTGACCGCACCGTAAGAAGAAGGGATCCAATGAGTAAGCCAGGATATATTCATACCTTTTCAAAAAAAGAACAGGATAGGCTTCTCAATCAGGGGCAATTTCTCGAACCGTACATTCATCGCCAAATCGATTTTACCAATTGTCGTCACGTATTGGAAATCGGTTGCGGAGTTGGCGCGCAAATTTCTATACTCGCGAGAAAATTTCCTAATTTAATAATCGATGGTATCGATCTGGTATCGTCGCAGATTAGTCGTGCAGAAAGCACTCTTGGGGATTTAATCGCAAACCAAAGAGTGAACTTAAAAATTGCTTCTGCTTATGAGTTACCATTCCCCGATAATGGCTACGATGGTGCCTGTGTTTTTTCTGTACTTGAACACGTCGATGATCCGCTTGCCGTGTTAAACGAAGCACACCGGGTGTTAAAATTCGGGGGTGTTTTGTATTGTACGGAAGTTTTTAATTCGGGTCTCTATATTTACCCAAATTGTCCGGCAATAAACGAATATTGGACGGCATTTAATCAATGCCAGATCGATATGGGTGGAGACCCCGATATCGGAATGAAGCTTGTAAATTTGGCTTCAGCAGCAGGATTCAAACAAATCGATTTCCGTGACGTGTCGCCTATTCTCGATCAGCGGATCGTATCGAAACCGCAGCGAGCAGATTTTTTGAATTTTTGGAAGTCGCTTTTTCTTAGTGCTTCGGGAGGCTTGATTTCTGAAGGGAGAATAACATCAGCAGTCGTATCGGAGCTACACGAAGAATTTAACGCCCTGATCGAAAACAAGGATACGGTTTTCTTGTATTCGGGCAAGCAGATCGAGTGTTATAAATAGCATGCACCGTCGCTAACCAACCGTTTGGTGCGATGGGGTCGTCGCGAATGCAATCGACCGCCGAGCGGCGAATCTGCCGTCCGGCGTATCGGTTCGCAGGCGCTCCTACTCAAGATTTGCGATAGCTGATCGCGCATAGCGTAGCGCCCTGCGGATCTCGCAGCACGCAAAACCGGCCGACGTCGGGGATGTCGGCCGGTGGCCGGAGAAGGGTCCCGCCCAAAACTTCGACTTGGCGCGCGGTGGCGTCCACGTCGGCCACCGTGACGTAAACGCCCCAGGAGGGCGGCATCCCGGTGCATTCTGGAGGTGAGGCCATCAGACCACCGACCGGTTCGCCGTTGACCTTGATCAACACATAATTTGTTCCGCCGCCGCAGTAGTCTTCGGTCTCCCAGCCGAACAGCTCGCCGTAGAACTGTCGGGCGGCGGCCACGTCGGTGGTCATCAGTTCGTTCCAGCTAAACGCGCCGTGTCGCAAGCAATCTTCGTTCATCGTCGTCACCTCGCGGTTTTGGGTGTGAAGCGGTGCAAAAGACTGGATAGAGAAGCGGAAAAGAACGAACTCAGGACAACGGATGTCGCCCCGGCCATGCCCGGTGTACCGTCCAGCGCACCACGCCCCAAATGGCGGGTTCGCGGCCGTTGCCCAGCATCTGGTCAGGAAGATCTGGATGGGTGGATTGCATCACCAGCCGGCCTCGGTCGTCGCGATCCAAACGTTGCAGCACGAACTCGCCTTCGATGATCGCCACCACGATGCTGCCACTGGTCGGCGGTATGGCCCGATCGATCACCAGCAAGTCGCCGTCGCAGATGCCGGCATCCCGCAACGAGTTGCCGCTGGCTCGCGCGAGAAACGTGCTTTCCGGATTGCGGATCAGATACTCGTTCAAACTCGGGGGGCATTCGACGCCGTCGTCGTCGGGGGATGCGAAAATTGCCAGCACCGGGGTTGCCGGTAACGGCCAGCCCGTTCCAGGCGGGGGCTCGGCTGTGTGGACGGGCCGGTGATCGGGATCGCTGGGCGGGCGAGAAGCCCGCGCGGCGGTAAGTTCGGCGGTGACTGCTAGCATGGGTGTTACCTCCGATAGGAGCGAATCAAACCGACTACTACCCCGAAGAGATCGAGACGGTCGCCGGGGCGCAGGACCGGATAGGCCGGGTTGGCGGGCCGCAGCACGGCTTCACCGTTTTCTACCGCCAAGGTTTTGAGGGTCAGCTCACCGTCGATGACGGCGACGACCAGATCGCCCGGCCGCGCTGGCGCGTCCCGCTCGACGATTACTCGGTCGCCGGGATGGATGCCGGCGTCGAGCATCGAGTCCCCCGTCACCGGTACCAGCACCGTGCGCGAAGGATGCCGGATCAGGTAGGCGTCGATGGAACTGGCCTCGCCGCTGTCCGTCGCGCTGACCGGCAGTCCCGCCGGCACCGGTGCGTCGGCCAGCGGCCGCTCGAAAAACCGTGCAGTCGGCGTCCAGCGTCCGGCCGGGGTTCGCTCCAGAAAGCCGGAATCCCGCAGCCGGTGAAGGACTTGGGCCACCCCGGCGCGCGAGGCCAATCCCAGCACGTCCCGCAAGGGGCCGTAAGCCGGCAGGCTACGCCAGCGTGCGTAGTAATCTTGCAGTTTGGCCAAGTAGGCGGTGTCGTTGGGTGCGCGGGGCATGAAAAAGGTCTTTACTGTACAAATGTACACTAACAATAGAATAAACCAACGTCGCCGTCAAGCGAGTCGATGAGTGGGGGCTCGGCGCGTAGTTGCCGCTATGCGTTGCGCTCTTACGCGAATCAGCGCCGCATCGATCTAGCTGCTTTGCTGCGCGCCGCCGTTTGATTCAAGGCGGCTCTTGCGAGCAGTTGCGCCGCGTCTTTGCGAGAGCGTGACGAAGGGTTTGCGCTCATTCGTCGTTTCGTTCGATGTCGAATCGAGCGAGACACCGGAAATTCGGTCGCTCGCAAGTGAAGTGAAGCGTCGAGCCGGAAACATTGCACGAACCGTGCGATGTTCTTAAAGCTTGTTCGTTAGCATTGCGGTGGTTAAACTTTATACATTTGGATCGTTTGTTCTTGGGTTTTCAACAGAATAATGGTTTTGCTTGCTACCCGCGCCCACGCTTTAACCAAATCTAATCGTATGAAAAGAATATGCTGATAAAAGACGATAATACAGCAATTGAGCGGCGTAAATTTAAACGTTATCCTTTGATCTATTATTTAGATAGCATAGATTTGGAAACAAAGCAGTGTATCGGCCAGTTAATCGATATATCGTTGGAAGGCGCTATGCTAATCAGCAAAATCCCAGTTCCTTCTGGTATAAAAGTCAAGCTGAGCATAGTATTGCCGACGGGATTCTCTGACGAGAATTATCTTGTTGTCGAGGCGGAAAGTGTCAGGAATTGTCGCGATATTAACTCAGATTATTATGACACGGGCCTGCACTTTATCAATGTAGACCCGCTAACTAAAAAAGCTATTATTGGTTTAATAGATACCTATGGATTTTAAATTGAGAGGTCTAGTGAATTCGGGTTTTTGCTGCAAGTTGATCGAGTTGTATTGATCCAATATGATGAAACTCACGCGAGCTAATTAATTGATTTTATTTTATTTGATATTCGTTCTTCAATTTATCTGGTTTGTGCTATACTAATGATATTTATTGAAACTAATCTGACGAAGCAAGAGGGGGAGCTAATGAAGAAATCAAATTTTTTGCTAGCCGCGATGGCTTTTTTCTTATCGCAAGTTGCTTCTCTTGCGACGGCAGGCGATTCCGGGGAAGCCATTCAATTGGCTGCTAACGATGAACGGTATGGATGTTGTATCGTTAAAACTGACGACCCAACGGTTGATGTATGGGAATACCAGAACGATATTACTTTTATTACTTGTTATAAATGGGCCCAGCTAATTGGTGATCCATTACAATTTTTCAATAATAGAAAGTACGAGTTTTTTGCTGATAAGAAATGCTCTTCTGTGGGGGGGAAGCGCGAGCTGATACCCGCTATTTGGAGCCCAGAATATCGTAACGGTTAACGGTCGAGCGCCCGCGGTTTATTCGTTTGAGCGCCGAGCGGGCTGGTTCTTGACTGGTTTCAATAAACCGCCGGTGCTGCGGATGGAGGCAAGCCCGTGTTCGCGGGGTTGCCCGGTCTTTTCCGGCAGGTAATCATCAAAATTCGGCTACTCTCTTCTTGATGGCGCGGCGGTCGGAGCGGTTCCTCGCCGACCGGCGACCGCTTTCGACCGTGCGACGCCAGCCCGACCACCGCCCGGAAGGAGGAAGCCCCGTGTTCACCATTCACTTCGCGACCGCCAACCACCGCCCCGATTTCATCGTCACCCTGCGCAACGATATCGACGGCTGGGGCGAGGATCTGCCCGGCATCTACGAAAACGACGAATGGCGCTTCGAACTGCCCGAGCAGCGCTACCCTGCGGGCTTGGCCTTCAAGTTCGTGTTGGAAAGAACTTACTGGATGCTCGGGCCGAACCTGTTTCTCCAGCCGGTCGCCGGGGGCGATTATCGCCTCGCCGAGCATCTGAAAGCCCGGCTTTGATCGGAGCGTCGGGCGGGGGTTGCGGCTTCGCGCTGCCGCGCTTTGGTCGCGGCGCCACGTTCCCGATGGCTTCCGGCTTCGCCGCCGGTAGATGCCTATTTTTTCTTGAGCCGGTCCCGCAAGGTTCGGATGGTCCAAGCTTCGAGCCATTTCGTGATGTCGCCGCCGGTGATGATGTCGTCCGGCCTGATTTCCGGCGTCATGCTCTCCCGATTCCACCGCGATACGCCCAAGCAGTTCTTGAGGCCGTAGAAAACGGTGTGATCTTTCGGGGCCGGGTAAACCATCCGGGAGCCCAGTTCGCGGCACCGGTCGATGATCCAGCCGTTGAGCATCAGGAAATCGAACGCTCTGTTGTATTTGATATAGCCATCCCGTCCGCTCTTTGGGTTGCTGAGATAGGTGTAGGAGCGGGCTTCGTACCAGTTGCGTTTTTTGAGGAGGGGAAAGAGCAATCCTTCTTTTTTGCGCGCTTCGAGCCCGCCGCCGTAAGCCATCTGCACGATGACTACCTGCACGTCGGCCGGCCAGTCGTCGTAATCCGGCCCGAACTCCCGGCGTACGACCTGATCGATTTTCGTCACCATGCCAAGCGCGCTCCCGGCGATGGCTGTTTCCTGGATGCGGAGGTTGGTGATCGGTTCGAACGCCTTGTAGTGGGCGAAATCCGACAGCGGCCGCCGCTCGCCAGCTTTATCCGGAACCGGTTCCGATTTGCTTTTCACCAAATCGAATTCGGCTTTCAGCTCGCTGTCGGTGGCCGGTTCGGGGCCAGCCTGTCCCGTGGCTGTTTTCCGGAAGAATTTGACTTTGTGCTTGTTGGATTCGAGCGGGTCCAGCAAGATGCCGACGCCGGTGGTGACCAGCGCTCGCTCATCGAGGTACATCCAGGTGATCGGGTTGTTTTTCGAGCTGCCTTCGAACAGGCTGAAGTACTCGACGATTTGGTTCATCGCGGAAGCGTGCATGGTGATGGTCTTCGTCCGGGGATCGAGGCAATTATAGATACTCGCAATACATGGACGAAATGCGATGTGGTCGGTTCGTTGCACCCGCCGCGACCGGCAGGAAATTCGTATCGCCGTCGTGGTGCTATTCTGGTAAGTCGTTGGTTTCCTAGAACCTTTGTCCCAACATTTTTTTAAATCAGAGAGGATTCCGATGAGATTGCGACTGTTTGCGTGGCCCGCATGGCTGGCCTTCATCATGATCTGGGCGCTCTTGGGCGTGCGGGCAGTCGTTGCCGCTCAGCCGGCCGCGGGCGAAAGCCAGAAGGTGTGCTCCGAGATTCCCACCGAAATCGGCAATGTCCTCGATCCAGGGGTGGCCACTCCCGAGGATGTTCAAGCGTTTCGCAAAGCCGTCGCTCCCCTGCGAGCCGAACTCGACGCGCTTTGTAAAAAAGATCAAGCTGCCTTCAAGTTATTTAAAACAAAAGCAAAAAAGGTTGTGTTTGAGATGAGCGCCGGCGCTACGGAACCGACGGCTTACCTCAAAGAAGGCTATCTCGTCGTCGAGTTTTACGGTGGAACGTTCGACGCCCGATCCTTTCGGCAAATCGTTAAAAAGGTACTGCAAGGGCGGAAGATTCCGTTGGGAGATTAGATCGGTTTCGCGCTGATCGGCGGAATCGCCTACGCCGGCAAGATGTACCCGGATTCGATGCCGTATTTCGGACTGGGCGATGGCACCGGGTCCGGTTCCTCGACGGTCCGGTCCGGTTCACCGCTCATAACCCTACCAGCGCCGCTCCGGTTTGATCGATCCGAGCGGCTGTCCCGGCGCCCGCACCACGATGCCCACGACGCCATAGCGGACTGTTCCGGCCTGGCGCGCCGTCGCTGACACCTCGACCGGCAACAGCGCAAATTCCGCATTCCGGGGACGCGCCGGGATGCGTCTACCTTCGCTCGCTTTGTGCCGTTGCCGACAATCGCGGCTATCACCTTGTGGCGTCTGCCACAGCCGACCATCCCCTCTGTTTATAAAAAATAATTTTATAAACAGTATCTTAAAAAGAAATTCCTGCTGGGCATGGCGATTGCTAACGACCGCGTGCCGTCCGTTCCGTTTCGCGGTGGTGGCGGATTGAAGACTCCGCCCTTGACCAATCTGGGTCACTTTTTGGAGTAAAATTCATGGCATTCGCAAGTTCGGCCCTCACGCGCGCATGGCGTCGGGGCATGACACGCCAAGTGTTATTGATGTTGTTCATTGCATTCGGATTGAGCATACCGTCGGCGTTCGCCGCGACGGCACATGTCAGCGAAGCTAACTTGGTATTGCCCAATTTTGCCGATACCGGACTCGCCAAATTCTTCGGCGACGTTTCGGGCTGGACTCTGCTGTCTTGGGGTCTGTTGCTCTGCGTCGGCGGCCTGATCTTCGGCGCGGTCATCTACAACCGGGTTCGCCGCCTGCCGACGCACCGTTCGATGGCCGAGGTCAGCGAGCTGATCTACGAAACCTGCAAGACTTACATGCTCACGCAGGGCAAGTTCTTGCTGATTCTGGAAGCGTTCATCGCGGTCATCATGGTCGCCTACTTCGGTGGGGTCCAGCACATGAACGTGTCCGAAGTGCTGCTGATCCTGGCGTTTTCGCTGATCGGTATCGCCGGTTCCCTGGGGGTGGCGTGGTTCGGCATTCGCATCAACACGCTGGCCAACAGCCGGACCGCGTTCGCCGCGCTGCAAGGTAAAGCCTATCCGGTGTACGCGATTCCGCTCCAGTCCGGCATTTCCATCGGCATGTTGCTGATCTCCACCGAGCTGCTGATCATGCTGGCGATTCTGTTGTTCGTCTCGCCCGCGCTGGCCGGCAAATGCTTCATCGGTTTCGCCATCGGCGAGTCGCTCGGTGCCGCTGCCCTGCGTATTGCCGGCGGTATCTTCACCAAGATCGCCGATATCGGTTCCGATTTGATGAAAATCGTGTTCAAAGTCAAGGAGGACGATGCTCGCAATCCCGGCGTGATCGCCGACTGCGCGGGCGACAACGCCGGTGACTCCGTCGGACCCACCGCCGACGGTTTCGAGACCTACGGCGTGACCGGCGTGGCGCTGATCAGTTTTATCATGCTGGCTGTGCCGGAGGCCGCCGTGCAGGTGCAGTTGCTGGTGTGGATTTTCGTGATGCGCGTCATGATGATCGTCGCCTCCGGCGCTTCCTATCTGATCAACGAAACCCACGCCAAGCAACGTTACGGCAACTTGGCCCGCTTCGATTTCGAAGCCCCGCTCACCTCGCTGGTGTGGATTACCTCCGGGATCTCGCTGGCCTTGACCTTCATGGTTTCCTACCTGCTGATCGGCGATATCACCGTCGGCGGCAAAGTGTACGGTAACCTGTGGTGGCAGTTGTCGCTGATCATCACCTTCGGCACGCTGGCCGGCGCGATCATCCCCGAAGTGGTCAAGATTTTTACCTCTGTCCGGTCCGGTCATGTCCGCGAAGTCGTCACCGCCTCCCGCGAGGGCGGCGCCAGCCTGAACATTCTCGCCGGGCTCACCGCCGGCAACTTCTCCGCCTTCTGGATGGGCGTGGTGATCGTGAGCCTGATGTCCGGCGCCTATATCGTGTCGCAGTACGATTTGGCCGCTATCATCAACCCCGTACCCGCCAAGGCCGTTATCATGGCTGCGGTATTCTCGTTCGGTTTGGTCGCGTTCGGGTTCCTCGGCATGGGGCCGGTGACCATCGCGGTGGACAGCTACGGTCCGGTGACCGATAACGCTCAATCGGTGTACGAGTTGTCCACCATCGAGCAATTGCCCGGCATCGCGGCCGAAGTGCAGCGCGATTTCGGCTTCAAACCGGATTTTGCGGTCGCCAAGGATTTGCTGGAGGAGAACGACGGGGCGGGTAATACCTTCAAAGCCACCGCCAAGCCGGTGCTGATCGGTACCGCCGTGGTGGGTGCGGCGACCATGGTGTTCTCGATCGTGATGCTGCTGACCGCCGGTTTGACCGAAAATCTCGACAAGCTGTCGCTGCTTTATCCGCCATTCCTGCTCGGTTTGATTTCCGGCGGCGCCACCATCTTCTGGTTCTCCGGTGCGTCCACTCAGGCCGTGTCCACCGGCGCCTATCGCGCGGTGGAGTTCATCAAGGGGCACATGAAGCTCGACGGTGCGGCCAAGGCGTCCGTCGCGGACAGCAAGAAAGTGGTGGAGATTTGCACGATCTACGCGCAGAAAGGCATGTTCAACATCTTTCTGGCCGTGTTCTTCGGCACGCTGGCCTGCGCCTTCGTCGAGCCCTTCTTCTTCATCGGCTACCTGATCTCGCTGGCCATCATCGGCCTGTACCAGGCGGTGTTCATGGCCAATGCCGGCGGCGCCTGGGACAACGCGAAGAAGNNTCGGTGGCGATGAACCCGATCATCAAGTTCACCACGCTGTTCGGCCTGCTGGCGGTGGAGATGGCGGTGGGCCTGAACGGCCAAGGGCATACGGCGATCGTGCTGGCGCTGGCGGCGGTGTTCCTGGCCGTCAACCTTTACTTTGTCTACCGCAGCTTCTACGGTATGCGCATCGCCTCCAAAATGGCCGGTGCGCTGACTCCCAAGCCGGCCTGAAGGCGGCTGCACGTTTTTCGATGGAGGTGTCACTGTCATGTCCATTCATCTGTACTTCTCGCTCATTCCCGAGGCCCTGATCGCGTCGATGCTGACGCCCGAGCAGTTCGGCCAGTACTACGCCACCGGGTTCAAGTTCAAGTCCAAGGGGCAGGCGCTGTTCTTCGAGGTCGACCCGGCGTTCCGCCACCCGTACTTCGACATCGAGGGCTGCTTCAAGCGCTGCAAGCCCAAGGCCGACGGTTCGCCCAAGAACTCGGTCTACATCTCGATGTACCGCGTGCTGGAGCACCTCTCGGTGGCGGCCATCGGCAAGCTCTACATGACGACGGCGATGGGCGCGACGCTGGGCATCGAGCGCGGCGCGGCGCTGCCGCCGATCCGGCGCGAACTGCACATGTACCAGACGCTGTCGCCCAAGAACAGCCTGGTGTGCAGCAGCCTGGACCCGGCGTCCTACTACGCGGACATCACGACCAAGCCCTCGCACTCGTTCTCGTTCCCGGGCGTCTGTTTCGTCGAACTCGAACTCGGGCGGCTGGCGACCGATCCGGAGAACGGCCAGGACACCGACCTGCCCTACACCTTCATGCAGCACCTGCGCGAAGCGCTGNNAGTTCCCGTACCGCATGGTCAAGGACGGTTTCTACCTGGGCATCGGGCCCGAGCTCGTGCATTACCCGATGCCGAGTCAAACGGTGCTGCGCCGCGATCACATCACCTGGTGGCGCTCGGCCAATCTCTGAGTGCACGCCCGGCAGCTGCCTGCGTGGCTATCGGCAGGGTGAACGGTCCGCCACCCGCGGGCCGACGCTGGTGCTGCGACGATGGAACAGACGGTCCTCGTGCTGGGCGGAACGGGGCGCACCGGAGGTCGGGTCCTGCAGCAGATGCTGGACCGAGGCTTCCAGGTGCGGGCCATCGTGCGGTCCACCCGGCGGCTGCCTGCCGGCGTTGTCGCGGCCCCCGGGCTGACCGTGGTCGAGGCCGAGCCCCTGGCGCTGGGCGATGAGGCCTTGCAGCGTCACCTGCACGGCTGCAGCGCCGTTGTTTCGTGCCTGGGCCACAACATCAGCCTGAAAGGCATCTTCGGGCCACCGCGTGATCTGGTCACGCAAGCCACGCAGCGGCTGTGCCGGGCCATCCAGGCCCTGCGGCCCGCCCTGCCGGTCAGGCTCATCGTGATGGGCAGCGTCTCGGTGAACCAACCCCAGCGGCTGGACACCGCCCGCTCACCGCTGGACCGCGCCTTGCTGGCGCTGATCCGCGGTCTGCTCCCGCCGGCGCAGGACAACCAGCGCGCGGCGGACTTCCTGTGCCGTTCGATCGGGCCGGACGACCCCTTCGTCCAATGGGTGGCCCTGCGCCCGGACACCCTGGTGGAAGGCGAGGTCACGCCGTACACCCTGCACGAGGGCATCGTCGGCAGCCTCTTCAAGCCCGCCCGCACCAACATGGCCAACGTCGCGCACTTCATGGGCGAACTGGTGGCGAACCCGTCCGTCTGGCAAGCATGGCAGGGCAGGCTGCCCGTGATCGTCAACGGCGGTGCCGGGTCGGCCTGAGTCCGCGCCGAGCGGCCGTCGCGCCTGACCGCCGCGCCTGACCGCCGCACTTCGAAGGCCCCAGCCGGATCGCAGCAGCGTACCTGGCCTGACGCGCAATGGCCGTCCGCTGGCCGGGGGAGGCGGCGGTCGACAATCGGCTTCAGAATGCACAGGCGTGCGCTTGCCCGGGAGTTTGCCGATGAGCCTGTTTGCCAACCAGAATGCATTCGACCGGCCCGAGAGCCGCGCTGCCGCAGCCGGCATCAACCTGTCGCCGGCCCGGGCGATCGTCGATCCACAAGGGCGCGTGCTGGCGCATGCGCGCACCGGCGGCATGATCAGCCCGCAGCGGCACGTGCTGTGGAGCGGCACGCGACTCTTTCGCTTCGGGCGCAGCGGTCTGGCGCCCCAGGAGGTGGCGCGCGGGGGC
This sequence comes from Competibacteraceae bacterium UBA2792, assembly GCA_002352125.1. GTDB lineage: Bacteria > Pseudomonadota > Gammaproteobacteria > Competibacterales > Competibacteraceae > Competibacter_A. The sequence continues at coordinate 12,345 of DEHU01000052.1, forward strand.
TGGTGGCTGGAGGCGCGCGAGTTCGAGCGCCTGGTTTCGTTTGCCAATACGCACGGCATCTGGCTCGGCCTGGCGATGCGCCTGCTGTGCCTCGTGCCACCGGAGTGGAGCGACGCCACCCAGCTCGTACGCGGCCGCGCCACCTGCGGCCTGCTGGCCTGGCGTGGGTTGGCCGACACGGTGGTCACCCCGATCGCCGGCGGCCTGGGCACACTGCGGCTGCCGCATGCCAACCAGATCTCGGAACGCCGGCTGCACCAGTTGTACATCCCGGGCCTGGCCGAGCACGCGTCGATCGAGCCTGCGATCGCCATCGAGCGCGTGTTTGCGCTCGACCCGAAGTCCAGCGTCGAGGGATTCCTTTACCTGTAGAGCACCACCGGCGCCCTCAGGCCGCAGCGGGTGGGGGCCAGGGACCAGCCAGCTTGCACCACCGCCTGCAGCCGCAATGCGGATGGCGCAAGCTCTGACTTGCGAGATGTGCCACTTCGGTCTGCCCGCGCGCCGTGGGATGAAAGCTCGCTCTCGGAAATGGCAGCGAGAGACCACGAGTCCGGGGCCGATTGGTTGAGCACACACCGCTGCGGTCTGCGCCATGTGCCGCACGACTGGAAGAACCTGCGCTGCCAAGGTCAGGCCGGGGCAGTCTCATTTACCCCGTCATTTCAAATTTCGCGGGGTAGATGCACTAGACTGACGACAAAGCCAGGACACGCTGATGCCCGCCAAGCCTCTCTACCGCCGCCTCGAGCTGAACTTCCACACCCAATATGCCGAGGCCAAGGAGCGCGCTCGCACGGAGCTGCAGTTGCTGCCTGGCACACCCGGGACCCTGACCCTGCGAACCATCACGGGGCAAGGCTACTGGTACCGGCGCTACAAGGCGGTCGCTGGCAAGGAGGTTGAGGACTTCGTTTGCCGCCAGGACGACGAAGCTGCCCAGCATGCCATGCAGGCGCGAATCCATGCTGCCGTCTGGGTGCAATCCCAGGTCAGGCAGTTCCGCACGCTTGGGATGCAGGTTGCCGACAAGGACGCTGCGCGGCTGCTCGTCGAACTCCACAACCGACGGCTTTTTGCCGGCGGCTTGGCAATCGTGGGCACCTTGGCTTTCGTGTCGCTGCTCAACGACCTGGGTGCAGTTGCCATTGCCGCCAGGACGCAGGACATTGGCCTGGCGCGCCGGCAGGCATTGAAACTGGCAGCGCCGGTTCCTCTTCTCGAGACCGTGCAGGCCACGCTGCTCGAGTTCTTCCCCGTGCCGGGCCTGGCGCCTGGTGCCCCTTCCACCTCGGTGAAGAGGCCTGGCGCAGAAGGGCTGCGAGTCGATGTGCTGGTGCCAGGCGAAGAGCTTGGCGGCGTCAAGCCTGTGCCTGAGCTTGCCTGGCATGCGCAAACCGTGCCGCTTTTCGACTACCTGCTCCAAGCGCCAAGATCTGGCGCCGTGCTGGCTGGCGGGCATTGCATCCCGGTCAACCTGCCAGACCCCGCGCGATTCGTTTGGCACAAGCTGTACTCGAGCACCAAGCGGCAGTCCGACACGGCAAAAGCGCGCAAGGATCTGCAGCAGGCGGCCGTTCTGGCCGCGGTGCTTGCTGACCTGGAGGGTGGAGCCCTGGAAGAGGCCGCGGCGATGGCGCCCGTGGAAATGCTGACGGCAGCACACACGCGGCTTGCCGAGCTTCAGGCCTTGCTTGCCGCCCACCCGGCAGCGGTCGATGCCATTCACGCAGCGCTGCACGAAGCCTGAAATCGCGGCCTCGAGGCAAGAGGCCCGTGCCACACGGGAGAGGATGGGAGTCATGGCGTTCCGCCGTGGCCCTTCGATTCGGGCTTGCGCGCCGCTGGTTAGCGCCGGCAGGAGCGCCATTTCCGCGGCGCGTCGGAACCCCACGAATCGGGGCCTACCGAGCGTGCCAGCGTGACGCTGGCGTGACGGGGCCCGGTCTACGGTGGTGGCCGTTCCACGTCAACCTTCGAGAGGCCCCATGAGACACCCCACCCTCCGCGGCAGCCGGTGGCTGCGCATCGCACTCGCGGCCAGCGCGGCAGCGCTGACCCAGGCCGCGGCCTGGGCCGCACCTCTGGTGCAACCCGGCAGCAACTGGGTGCTCTTCCTGAACCCCCCAACGATGGGGGGCGCTGAAAACCGACAAACCCTCGTGTTCGACGGCATCGCCCAGACCTTCGTGCGCAGCGCGCTCAGCCCGGTGACCGTGACCGTCCGGGAGTCCGAGGCCGAACTCGGTGGCGGCCTTCACGCCATCGACCTGATGCTCGACTTCAGCGGTGGCGACCCCTTCCCGATCGCGAGCCGGGTGGCTGGCTTCGGCGTCGGCTCCTCCAACGATGGTGCAGCCAGCGTCGGCCTGCAGCTCACCGCACCGGCGGCGTTGACGGCGGCACGCATGAGTGCGGTGGCCGGCAACGGCGATGCGCTGGACGAGGACATCCTGCACCTGTTCCAGACCCTGGGGCAGGGCACGCCGTGGAACGGTCGCATGTTCGATGGCTTCTTCCTCGGCATGCCCTGGGGTGGCCGCGGGCTGCAGCAGGTGACGGTGCACTTCGAGGCCCAGCGCAGCGGCACCGTGCCCCTGACCGGCACGCTGCCGCTGCTGATCCTTCCTCTGCTGGCGCTGGCCTGGCGTCGGCGCTGAGCCGGGCCGACGCGCCGCTGCCAACGTTTGACCTCACCTGAACCGCTTTGCGCCCCGAGCGGCTCTCTGCGGTGTCAGGTCGAAGCGCCTGCCAGAGCCTCGCGGATCACGCCCGCGATGGCGCGGCAGTCTGCCTGCGTCAGCGTCAGCCGCTGTTCGCACGGCCCGGCAATCACGCGTTCGGCCTGCGGTAACAGCGGCAGCGCTTGGCAACTTTGTTCTGAGCGATCACTGTTGTTTCGATTGAAGTCCGTCGAGGGATTCCGTCGACCCGTAGCCCTGACTGTTGCGGACCATCCAGCGCCTGCTCCTGTTAAGGGTTGTCGGACATCT
>DEHU01000219.1 GCA_002352125.1 Competibacteraceae bacterium UBA2792
ATGACCGCGCTGGCCGCTTGCGGTTACGGTCCGCTGGCGGTATACCGGGCCGTTTTTCTGCTGGCGGCGCCGCTAGCGCTGGCCACCGCCGGCTTGTCTCTCTTTCTGCTCCCGGCGATCATGGACTTGCAGTTCGAGGTATTGGCCAAAGCCCGCAAAGAAGCCGAAGTGTCGATGTTTACGCCGGGGACTTTTCGCGAAGTGCTGAACGGCCGGCATGTGGTCTACGTCGGCGCCCTGAGCGAACACGAACTGCGTAACGTCTTTATCCAGACCCGCGAACCCGACGGTGATCTCAGCATTACCACGGGGGAACGAGGCCACCAGGAAATCGACGAGGACGGCATCCGTCACGTCATTCTCGACCACGGTTACCGTTACCGGGGCGTGCCCGGTCGAGGCGACTTCGAAATGCTGCGCTTCGAACGCGCCTCCGTGCGAGTGGATACCGCGCCGCCGCCGCCGGCCTGGGCACATCGGGAAGCAGTTCCTACCCGGCAACTGCTGAACTCGAACCAGCCGAATTACATCGCAGAATTGCAGATGCGCCTCAATAGCCCGATCCAAGTGCTCGTCATTGCCTTGTGGGCGCCGCTGCTGGCCCGCGCTCGGCCGCGCGAAGGCCGCTACGGGCGGATCGTCGCAGCCGTGTTGATCTACGCGATCAACTTCAATCTAGCCGGTGTCGGAGAATCTTGGCTGAGCCACGGCGTCGTCGGCGCCGGTCTCGGCCTGTGGTGGGTTCACGGCCTGTTCCTGCTGTTCGGTTTTGCGCTGCTGCTCCGCTATTACGCCAGCGGATGGACCTTCCGGGCGTTCCGTCTCGCAACCCGGCAAATCGACGCCACATGATCGTCATCGACCGCTACATCTTTCGTACTGTCGCGAGCGCAACCCTGGTGGCCTTGCTGGTGCTGCTGTTGCTCGAATCCTTTTTGAGCCTGCTGGTGGAGCTGGAGGACGTGGGCAAGGGCAACTACGATTTTCTGGCTGCGGCCCGTTATCTGTTGCTGGTTCAACCGCAGCGTTTGTACGAGCTGTTCCCGATGGCGTTACTGGTAGGGAGCCTGCTGGGCATGGGCGCGTTGGCCAGCGGCAGCGAGCTGATCGTCATGCGCGCCGCCGGCCTGTCGCTGGCCCGGTTGACCCGTTCCGCCATGCAAGCCGGACTCTTGTTGAGCTTGGCGGTACTGGTGATCGGCGAATTCGTCGCCCCCCCGTTGGAACAGTCGGCCCGTGAACAGCGCGCCATGGCTAAAAGCGAAGACATGGCGATTCGCGGCGGCCGCGGTTTCTGGGCGCGGGACGGCGACTACTTCGTCCACGTTCGAGGGGTATTGCCCGGCATCCGCTTGGCGGATATCCATATTTTCAAGATCGATTCCGAGTCCCGGCTCGAAACCGTCACCGCCGCGCAAAGCGCGCGTTACGTAGAAGGTCGCTGGCGGCTGGAGGGAATCGATCGCAGCATCCTGAACGGCGACTCGGTGCAAACCGAGCGATTGAACGATTTGATGGTCGTATCGGGTATCAGCCCCCAGATCTTGGACGTGCTGGCCGCCAACCCCGACGAACTATCGATTCGCGATCTGCTGGTCTACGTGGATTATTTGGAACGCAATGGCCTAGACGCTCAGAACTACCGGCTGGCGCTGTGGCGCAAGCTGCTGGCGCCGCTCACTTATCTGGCCATGCTGGTGGTCGCCATGCCGTTCGTATTCGGTCCGCAACGTTCGGTTGGCACCGGCCAGCGCTTGCTGGTTGGCTTGCTGCTCGGGCTGGCGTTCTTCCTGGCCAACTACCTGCTCGGCAACATCGTATTGCTGTACGGCTATCCGCCGCTGGCGGGCGCCATCCTGCCCTCATCGCTTTTCTTGGGGGCCGGATTTTACGCGCTGCGCCGCTTGCGCTGAGCGCGCTCACCGCTTGGGCAACAGCACCAGTTCGGTTTCCGACAACCGGTCGGGCAAGCGCAGCGCCAGCAACAACACTAAACAGGCAAAGCCGACGCCCAAGCTGAGACCGACTCCGACGCCGAAGACCCGATGCAGATACGCGACGGGGATCAGCCAGAGCCCGGCGCTCAGGAACCGCAGCAACGCTTGCCACCAGCCGATGCCCAGGCCATCGCGCCCCTGCACCCGCAACCGCCATGCCCGCATCCCCAGGGTTTGGCCGCCGTGAGTCCAAAACCAGCTATAGAAGAAAAAACACACCAGCAGCAGATAGGTAGAGAAGAACGGATTGCCTCGAAGCGGGTCGTGGAGCTTGACGGCTTCGCTGCCGAGCAACACCACCGCCAGCCCAAGAGCCAATGCGGTCGCGCCGAGCAGCACCCCAGCCAGCAGTAAAACGTCGTAACCGATCACTGCCAACCGACGCCGTAGCGGGGCCAAGCAGAGCTCGGAACACCGGGAATTCGAGGCCACGGCCAGATGCTTAGTGAAAAGCGATTCGACGGGACAAAAGGTGCTCGGTCCGCGATATCGCGATCATTGCGATTCGGTAGATGGCGGTTTGCCCGTCGGCGCCGATCGACTGGTGGATGTCTCGTTCTTGGCTTTGCGGGTGGATGGGTCCGATGCCGCCGATTTTTTGCCGCCGGGTTTGGCGGCAGCGTTCTTGTCACCCGCTTTGCCGTTCTTGCCGGCACCGGGTTTGGCGGCTTCCTTGATCGGCGGTACGACGGTCTCGCCGCTGGTCGGTCGCGGACCACCCAACCAGCCGTTGATCTCCGTCACATCCGTTTCCGACAATTGGCCAGCGGCCTGCCGCAACGTCAGATAGTTGGTGATGTAGGAATAACGGGCGGCGGCGTAGTTCCGTTCGGCGAGATAAACGTTGCGTTCGGCGTCGAGCACGTCGACGATGGTCCGCGTACCGACCTCGTAACCGGCCTGATTGGCTTCCAGCGCGCTGCGGGTGGATACCCGGGTTTGGTCGAGCGCCCTGATCTGGCTGATGGCGGTCTCTTGGCCGCGATAGGCGTTGCGAACGGTGCGGACGGTTTCGCGTTGCTGGTTTTCCAGATTCTGGCGGGAGGCTTCGTAGTTGTAAGCCGCTTCGCGGGATCGCGCCGACACCGCGCCGCCGCTGTACAAGGGGATCGCCAGCTTCAAATCCACCTGGCTGCTGGCGGCATTGCTGCTGAGACCGTTGTCGGCATCGGCGCGGCTGAGCTGCAAATCCAGCGTCGGATAGTGGTCCGCCTTCTGCAATTTGACGTTTTCCCGGGCTTGATCGACCCCAAAACTGGCGCTGCGCAATTTCAGATTATTTTCCAGCGCCATCCGTACCCATACCTCTGGATCGCCCGGTTTGGGCAACGCCAACGGCATTCGCTCGCTCAACAAATTGAGCTTGGCGTATTCCTGGCCGGTCAACTGGCGCAGCAGTTCGCGGGCGTCCGCCAGAGCGTTGATGGCCTCGATTTCTTGAGAAACGGCGGCGTCGAAGCGCGCCTGGGCGTCGTAAACGTCGGTGATGGTCGCCAACCCCACCTCGAACCGCCGGTTGGCCTGTTCGAGCTGGCGGGCAAAAGCGTTTTTCTCGGCGGTGGCGTAGGTCAGGTTGTCCAGCGCTGCCAGCACGCCGAAATAGCCTTGCGACACCCGCAGGATCAGCTCGTTGCCGGCATTGTCGAGCTCTACGTCGGACTGGCTGGCCGTCGAATCGGCCAATCGTTGCCTAACCTGGGCGCCGCGATTGTAGACCGGCTGCACCAAGCTGATGCCGTAAGTATGGCTGTCGAAAGCCGACCGGCCTGGCGGCGCTCCTGCAGCCCCGAAGGTATGGCCTTGCTCGATCGTAGCCCCCATGTTCGGCAACAGCAAAGCCCGCGCCTGCGGTTTGGCCTCCTGCGCAGCCTCCCGGTTAGCGGCGGCGGCCTTCAGCACCGGATCGCTTTCCTGGGCTTGGCGGTAGACTTGCAACAGATCCTCCGCCCACGCCGGCTGCCCGCATAACGCGGCAACGATTCCGGCCAACACCAGACGACGCACTTTCGGCATGGCTGAAAGACTCCCCTTCTTAGATATTAGCGAAATCTAATATACCAGAGACCGGCGGCGGCGGGGAATCGGCGAATCGCACCACGGTTAGCGGGCGCTCAAAACACGAAAGCCTTGGACGGCGCTGCATTGCGCAAAGGCGGCAGGTCGGTGTCGAACAGGCTTTCCCGAATCCACTCCCGATCACTGAGCCGGGTGATCAAAAGCGCCTCCATCACCGGCGGCTGGCCGACCACGATAAACAGCCGCCCTCCCAGAGTCAGGCTTTGGCGCCAACCGTCGTCGACCGTGGCCACCGAGCCGGTGACGGCGATGGCATCGTAGCGATGTCCACCCCAACCCCGGCTGGCGTCGCCGGCGTGCAGCACCACGTTGGTCGATCCGTGCGCTTTGAGCTTGCCGCGAGCGGCTTCGACGAACTCCGGGACGATGTCCACGCTGACCACGCTGGCGGCCAGCCGGGTCAAACAGGCGGTCAGATAGCCGCTGCCCGTGCCGACTTCCAACACTTTGTCGGCCGGCTGCAACGCCAGCGCTTGCAGGATCCGGCNNCGGATCTGCTGCTCGATCATGTTATGGCGGGCCAATTCGAAATTGAATGCGGTCATGGTCGGATCCTGTCAACGCCTGGTGACTTTTTAAGGATTTTGGCGGAAGGCGCTCCCCCGATCAAATCGAGGAACTGCATTATTTTAACACAAGGTTTTTAGTGGCGGCGCAACAGGCTTAAAGGAAGGTCGCTCCCACCGAAAACAGCCGCTCGACTTCCGGAACCCGTTTCTTGTCGACCAAAAACAGGATGACGTGGTCGTCCGCCTCGATCACGGTATCGTGGTGACAAATGATCACGTCGTCGTCGCGCGCGATGGCGCCGATGGTGGTACCGGGCGGCAAACGGATCTCCTCGATGCGCCGGCCGACGACCTTCGAGGTTTTGTAGTCGCCGTGAGCGATGGCTTCGATGGCTTCGGCCGCCCCGCGCCGCAAGGAGTGAACCTTGGCGACATCGCCCCGCCGAACGTGGGTGAGCAAGCTGCCGATGGTGGCTTGCTGCGGCGAAATAGCGACATCGATGATGCCGGAGGATTCGAC
>DEHU01000248.1 GCA_002352125.1 Competibacteraceae bacterium UBA2792
CTTAATTTACGGAGTATTTAGTCTACACAAGCGACGACGACGCCCAACAATACGTGGCGGCCCACTATGTCGATCAAAAATTGCCCTTCGTGTTCAGCGGGGTCAACAAGGACCCGAACATTTACCGTTTCGTCGGCAGCAAAAACATCGCCGGCGTTCTGGAACAGGAACATTTCGTCGAATCCGTGAACCTGCTCAGGCAGATCGTGCCCGGCGTCAAACGGATCGCCGCCGTTTTCGACGGCGATGCCATGTGGGACCCGGTGATCGCACGTATGCGCGAGCGCATCGCTCAAGTGCCCGAGGTCGAAATCGTGTCCTGGGATCGCATTCAAACCTTCGACGAGTACCAGCGCAAGATCGCGGAATATCCGAATCGGGCGGATGCCATCGCCCTGATCGGCATCTTTAACTTCAAGGATGCACAGGGCAAAAACGTTCCCTACCAGGATGTGCTGCGGTGGACTGCCGAGAATAGCTCGCTTCCGGATTTCAGTTTCTGGATCGACCGGGTGCATTACGGTACGTTGGTCGCCGTCACCGTATCCGAGATCGAACAAGGACTCGCCGCAGGCCGGCTGGCTCGCGCGATTTTGGTCGAAGGTAAAAGCCCGTCGAGCCTACCGATGCAACCCACCGCCAAAGGTCACGCCGTGATCAGCTTGGCGCGCGCCAACAAGCTCGCCCTCAAGATCAAAAGCGGAATACTGCTGTCGGCCGAAGTCGTCGAGAAATTCGAGTGGGACAAGTAAATGCACCTCGGGCTACGCGCCAGGATCGTTTTGATCGCGGCCAGCGTCGTGCTGGCCGCCATAGCGGCGATCGTCGGCGTCAACGGTTACATCTTCGCGCGCCAATACGACAAAACGCTGCAATCGCGCTCGCTCGCTATCGGCAAGAGCCTGAAACTCCAATTGGAACGCATCTTGTCGCTGGGGATTGCCATCGAAGATTTGACCGGTTTCGAAGAACAATGCCGGGAAGTCGTCCGGGCATATCCCGGTATCAGCCATGCGTTCGTCGCCACGGACGCCGGCCAGATCCTGTTCGACGGCGAGTTGGCGAAGACGAATGACCGCATTGCGCAATCCGCCTTGCTGGACGCCTTGCGGCAGGATAAAGACTCGACCGCGAGTATCGATTTCGGCGAACGGCTCTACCGCCTAGCCGTACTTCCGGTTTTCGGGCAGCGCGATACACGGGTTGCCAGCGTCGTGGTCGGGTTCCCCGCCGAACTGGTAAGCGGCGAGCTGCGCCGAATGTTTTACATCGAAGCCGGGGCTGGCTTGCTCGTCCTCGCCAGCGGTATCGCGCTGTTGCTGGGCGCGCTCAAAACGTTCGTGACGCATCCGATAAACCGCCTCACCGAAACGGTTGAGCGCATCGGCCGCAACGGCACCGACCTGTCCATTCGCGTTCCCGATCAGCCCGGCATCGCCGAGTTTGGCGTGTTCATCACGTCGTTCAACCACATGCTCGACCAACTCGCGCAGCACGACGCGCAGCTTCAGCTCACCAAGGAGCAAGCCGAGGCGGCCAACGAGGCCAAATCGCAGTTCCTCGCCAACATGAGCCACGAAATCCGCACGCCGATGAACGGGGTACTGGGCATAACCGAACTGCTGCTCAGCTCCGATCTCGACCTCAAGCAGCGACACTTTGTCGAGACGATCTATTCGTCAGGGAAGGCTCTGTTAGCCATCATCAACGACATCCTCGATTTTTCCAAGATCGAAACCGGCAAACTCGATCTGGAGGCGACGAGGTTCGATTTGCGGCAATTGGTGGCGATGACTTTGGCGGCGCTGGCGCCTGAAGCGCACCAGAAAGGGCTGGCGCTATCTCAGATCACGGCGAACGACGTACCCCAACTCGTGGTCGGCGATCCGACCCGGTTGCGGCAGATTCTCGTCAACCTGCTCGGCAACGCCATCAAATTTACCGCGCAGGGCGAAGTGGCGATCACCGTAGATGCGATTTCGATTCAAGAGCGGGAAACGGTTTTGCGAATCGCGGTCCGCGATACCGGAATCGGCATCGCCCAGAACAAGCTGGCCGCGATATTCGATCCCTTCGTCCAGGCGGACCTCTCCAACACCCGGCAATACGGTGGAACGGGGTTGGGTTTGACCATTTCGCGCCGCCTGGCCGAACGAATGGGCGGCGAAATCGGCGTCGAGAGCGAGCCAAATCGAGGCAGCACGTTCTGGTTTACCGTTCGTTTGGGCGTGGATACTCAATCGCGGTCTCGCCAAGAAGGGCTCCCTCCGCCGGAACAGGGCGCTGCACTCTCCTACGGGCTGAAAGTCCTTCTGGCCGAAGATAACCCCGTCAACCAGTTGGTTGCCACGACGATGCTGGAAAACATGGGATGCCGGGTCACGCCCGCGCAAGACGGCCGCTCGGCGCTGGCGCGGTATATGGGCGAATCGTTCGACCTCATCCTGCTCGACCTGCACATGCCGGATTTGGAAGGCCGCGAGGTGGCTGCCAAGATTCGCGAAATCGAGGCGGAGCGCGGCACGCACGTTCCGATCATCGCCTTGACGGCAGACGCCATGCCGGGCACCAAGGAAAGTTGCTTGCAAGCGGGCATGGACGATTATCTGACCAAGCCTTTTACCTTAGAAGAGCTGAACGAGAAGCTGGCTGCGCTCGCAAGCGGTTGATCGCCAAAAGCTGCGGAAAACCGTGGAAAACCAACGCCTTGCCACGAAGGCATGGCGCTGCACACCCTCGAAAAAACGGTTCGGGTAGCCGGTGCACCCCGCCCGATTCAGGCAACGACTACCCGGTTGCGAGTGGCGATCAGAATATGCTGTCGCAATTCCAGCCAGCCAAACTGTTCGGCCAGTTCGGCGATGACGGTCAGCCGGACCCAGAGGCGTTCCACCAACGCGTCGTCCCGTTCTTCGGCTTCCGACGCTTGCAAAACGCTCAGCAATTGGTCGGTCAGGCGTTGCAGGAACGCGTGAATCTCGGCCGCCAAATCGTGCAGCAGCGCCATTTGATCCCCTGCCCCCAGGCCGGTGGCAAACCGATACAGCAAACCCAATTGCCGCAACCGGCCGACGAACAGCACTTGCTTGGCGTCGGTCATCGGTCCTTCCCGATGGGATGGCGGTCTATCCTGCACCTGCTCGGACAATTCCTGGCCGGTCAACCCGACCAGTTTGCGGACGTTGTCGATGAACTCCACGACTATCGTTCCACCTGGGCCGGCGGCCTCTTCCACGGTGGCCCCAGCGCCGCTCTCCAACAGCCGTTCCGCCAACACGATCAATTCTTCCACCTCGACCAGCAGACTGGCCACCCCGTACCGCGCTAACGGATCGCGGCGATCCAGAAATTGGCGAATCATGGCGTTAACCTTGCTCATTACCTGGCTGGCGAAAAGGAGCAGGGCGTGCCGCGCGTTGCTCGCCTCGGCCATCGCACCCAGCTCTTCCAAGGCCAGTTGCAACAAGTCCAATCGCATGAAATCGGCGGAAATCCGCGCCAGTTCTGGGCTGTCGTCGCTGAACAGGAGGCGATTTAGCGTGGCGGCGTAATTCAAAAAGGCGCCGTTCATGTCTCGAACCAGCCCGGCGCACGCCAAATCGGCCGCTTGCCCCGCGCCGAGGCGGGATGCGGCATCGCGCAAGCGGACGAACAGACGGACCCGCTCCAACCAGTCGCCCCGCGCTTGGCGCAGGGCGCGACCGGGTAGCGGCGCATCGCGACCGATCAAATCGACGAGCGTCGCGAGCGGTTCTCCGGCACACGTTTCCCGCAACCGTTCCCGCCACCCGGCGACTTCCGGCGACGCAGCGAACCGCTCCGCTAGCGCGAACCACGCAGCCAAGCCCTCGGCTACCTCGTCGAGCCGTCGCGCGGTCGCTCGTTCGTTCGAACAGTCTCGAACCAGCTCGCCGATTCGATCCGTCAACGAATCCAGTTTTGCCTCGTCCGTAAGGCTGTCCGGAGCGGCCACAGACGGCCGTAAAGGCTTCGACACGACCACCGTCTCCTCGAACGCCGTTTCCGCGACGACGGTTCGCGCCCGCCGCAGTGCCGCCGCAAATTCCAAGGCGCTGGTGAAGCGTCGTCTCCGATCCTTGGCCAGCGCACGCCGCAACACATCATCGAACGCCGCCGGCAGCTCGCGATTCACCGCCGAAGGCAGCGGTGGCTCCTCGTACAACACTCGATGCATCAACGCCGCCAGCGAATCCGCGACGAACGGTTTGCGACGAGTCAGCAGGTAATAAAGCACGACCCCCGCCGCAAACAAATCGGCGCGGCCATCCACCGGCTCGCCGCGCAACTGTTCCGGTGCCATGTACAGCGGAGATCCCAGCAAATCGCCGGTGTGGGTCAAATCCGAATCGCCGACGTGGGCGATGCCAAAGTCGGTCAAGGCGATGGTGTAATCCGAACGGACCAGAATGTTGGCTGGCTTGACATCTCGATGGATTACGCCTCGACCGTGCGCGTAAGTCAGGGCGTTCAGCAATTGCAGCAGGATGGCCAAGCTCATGCCGAGCGGTAACTCTGGTTGGCGTTCCAGCATCTGCCCGAGCTCTTGGCCGGCGACGAAATCCATCGCCAAATACACGATGTCGTCCTGCTCGCTGTAGTCGCGAATCCGGACGATACGCGGATGGCGCAAGCGTCTGCCGATATCGGCCTCCTGCCGGAAGCGCGCCAGAATTCCGGTTCGCTCGGGGCCAACCAGCAGTTCGGTACGCAGGGTTTTGATGGCGACCGCCGCGCCGTCGCGACCGTCCGTGCCCCGGTAAACCACACCCATAGCACCCCGCCCGAGCATCGATTCGATGCGATAGGCATCGAGGATTTGGCCAATTCGCAGCATGGGGCACGATACCTCGTTGTGGCGAAACGAGCTTATCCGGACCGCGTTAGGCGAGCGAAGCGACTGCCGCTTCGACCGTGGGATGGATGGCGAAGATGGCCGAAAATCCGCTGATGTCGAACACTTCTCGCAGATTGTCGCGCAGCGCCGCTAGCGCCAAGCGCCCGCCGGTGGTCCGGTTCTGTTTGGCCGCCACCAACAGGACTCGCAAACCGGCACTGCTGATGTATTCCAGCTTGGTGCAATCCACTACCACGGTGCCGCTACCGTTCAATGCCGCCAGCAGGCGGGCCTCGAATTCCCGGCAGGTCAGGCTGTCTAGCCGCCCGGCCGGCTCCATGACGAGCGCTTTGCCTCGAAATTGCTCCTGAATTTCCATCGCGTTTCTCCGACTCGTTCGGTTCGAAAATTATGGGCCAAACCGCTCGTCATGGCCGATCGGCAAACAGTGCATCGTAGCCGAGCTCGGAAAAGCCGTGTATTTTCTTGCCCCGCCAAAACAAGATGGGCACGCCCTGGCCGCCACCGGCACGGACCAGTGCTTCCATGCCTTCGGGCGTTTCGACGTCGTATTCCGTATAGGCGATCTGCTTTTTGGCGAGATATGCCTTGGCCTTGCGGCAGAAACCGCACCAGGACGTAGTGAACAACTGCACCGCACTGCCGGACGGCGGAGTTTCCGAGGCACGTTGCCGTAGCCGTTTTTCCAGTTCTTCTTTAAAGCGCAGGACATACGCCGGCAATGGACTGGCGGGATCGGGCGCGTAATCCATCTTTTTTTCGACTCGACCATCGGTCGGCGGCCTGTCGCTGTAGATAATCCTGCCGTCCGGGCCGACCGATTTGTAGAGCGTCCCGGCCAGCGCCAACAGAGGAACAAACGACAATATCAGGAATTTTAGCGTCTTCATCAGTCTTTATCGTCTTCGCCGTCACCGCCAAACGTATGTTCGGCTTCATCCTTAATGCGGATGCTGGCCGCGCCGGTTCAGCCGATGTTCCAATTGCCGAAATAGCCGCGCCAACCCGAAACACAACAGAAAATACAGCCCCGCCACCGTCAGCCAGACCTCGAACACCCGGCCCGACGACACGGCCAGTTCCATGCCGGCAAATGTCACTTCCTGGATGGAAATCAGCGAGATCAGCGAAGAATCCTTGACCAGCGAAATGAATTGCCCAGCCAGTGGCGGAACAACCGTGCGCACCGCTTGCGGTAAAACCACCTTGGTCAGCGCGTGCCGGGAACGCAGTCCCAGCGCCGCCGCCCCTTCCCACTGCCCTTTCGGAACCGCCTCGATGCCGGCGCGCACGATCTCGGCGACGTAAGCGCCCTCGAACAACGCCAGACAGATGAGTCCGGACAGGAAATTCGGCAATAACTCCGGCGGTCCGAACAGAAAGGCCAGCACGTTCAGCGTTTCCGGCGCAGCCTGGGCGATCCGGTTTTCCACGTCCAGAACCGGCATCAACTGGCTGCCGACGAAAAAATAGAAGATGAAGATGAACACCAGCGGGGGCATGTTGCGGATCAGCTCGACATAGGTTCGGCCGAGCAACCGCCAAAACAGGCTGCGCGCCACCCGGCAAACGCCGATCGCCCCACCGATCAGCGCCGCCAGCAGCCCACCCCACAGCGCCAACCGCACGGTCGCCAGAAAACCCTGTCCCAGCAGGTTTAAGATCCAGCGCCCCCGCTCGGCATCGTAGCGAGCGAAATAACCGGGAATCAGCCGCCAGTCCCAATCGTAATGAAAATGGCTTCGCGCCCGGTGCAGCACATAGCCAATCAGCCCGAACACAACGGCCAGAATCAGCGCATCCAGCCAGCCGAAACGGAGTTTACGAGGCCGCACGATTCAGCGGCGCCCGATGCTGCAAACCGGCGGACGATACGCCACCGGCCGATCGACCAACGACGCTGCGTTTTCCAAGCGGATCACTAATTCATCGGCACGCGACAACTTATGTTTCATAAGCACTTTGTCGTATCTTGGTATCTATGCTATCAATTAGACAAGTGCTCCCAAAACAGGACTTGGCCGTGCTTTCTACCTCCTGCCAAGCGGCGCTCTAGCCAACCCGTGCTCCGGGTTGCGCGACAGGCGGGTTGTATCGAGAAAACCACTTCCGCTATCCTTGAAGTACTATAATTTTGCTAGTGTCGCGCCGCCACAGCGAACCGTCAAACTCAAACATACCCTTGTGTAAGATCGGACAAACTCATGGCCAGCGCCGAAGTGATCCACCGCTACCAGGAATTTACCGCCCCCTCCGGCGAAATCGACGCCTATCCGTTGAATTTACCGCTGGACGGTACGCGCCCCGAAGTCGAAATCAGGGCCGATATTCGGCAACCCGATTTAGTCCGGGATAGCTTGCTGGTTCTTGGCGAGGTGCTGGCGAGCGATTTGCGCCGTCAAGCCAGCGACCGGGCCGACTATCTGGCTTATCTGTTACGCAAGGGCAAGCGCGCTACCCAAGCAGTTTGGGAAGCGCAGAAAGCCTTTCTGGCCGCCAAGTATGGCGAAGCGACCCAGCAAGAGGCACCGCTGGACCCCTTATTTAGCGTCGGTGCGGACGGTATCGACATCGAAGTGTTCTCCCGCGATGAATCCACCTACGCCCACCTGCATCTCAAGGCCGGGCATGCCTACCAAGCTGGGCATTTCGTGGCGGGCACTTCCCATTTGAGTTTCACGCCGGCACTACGGGAGGCGCTGGCGGGCATTCGTTCCTACCGCGCCATCGCCCTGCACGGCTATCCTTCGACCTCCGGTAACGCCAAGACCGTGCGGGTGCCGTATCGCTGGCTGCGCGCCTTCGGGCAGGTGCAAGCGGCTTCGACCCTGCCCGTCGAACGAATCCACCTGGCCCCAGTCGATCTCTATAACGTGTTGCTGAGCTTGCGGCTGCGCAAGGCGAAAACAGCACCGCGCGCGCTGCGTTACGAACTGGTTCCGGGCCAAACGCCGCGATTGGTGCTGGAACCCTGGGAACAGGTGTTGAATGCCAGCGGATCGCCCTATCAAGGCCAGGTGCCGCAGGTAGTACGCACTTGGGGCCGCCAACGATTGAACCTGCTCGGCCGCTTGTTGCCCCATGCCAAGGCCGTAGATGTTTATCTGCTGGGCGCTGGTTTACCCGCCTTTTACGTGCTGGATATGGAATCCGCCAGTCTGACCTTGGCCTTGAGCGGCTGGACCGACAGCGGCTGGGCCGGTATCGCCACTTTCGATCTGCTCGCGCCTAGCGGCAGCGAAGATGAAGTGTTGGCCAAGCGGATCGTCAAGCAGTTGATCGAACGTCCACTAACTTTGGATATCCTGAGCGAAACGCTGCGCCAGCCGCGCCAGACTATCAGGCAAGTGCTGTTGCAAGAGTTGCTCAAGGGAACCTTGGTCCACGACATCGCCAGCGGTCTGTTCCGCCACCGGCCGCTGATGGCTCAACCGCTGGAATTGGATCGGTTGCGCTACCGCGATACCCGCGAGGAACAGGCGCACCGGCTGCTGGCAACCGAGGATCAAGTCCAACTGACCCGCATCCACGATCTTGGCTTGGACGGCACCGCCATCGA
>DEHU01000041.1:0-146 GCA_002352125.1 Competibacteraceae bacterium UBA2792
ACTTAATTTACGGAGTACTAACTGCAACGAGAGATGTTGCGGTTAGTTTTTTGGGGTGCGTTAAACCCTCTCCGACGAGCAGGAGAGGGTTGCCTTCCCGGTTTCGCGAGCTTTACCGCGCCACGACCGGAATCATCCATTGCAGG
>DEHU01000041.1:263-4767 GCA_002352125.1 Competibacteraceae bacterium UBA2792
GGCGAGAAGAACGGGAACAGCGCCCCGGTCGCCGCGAAAGCCAGACCCAGCGTCGAGGAAGCGCCAGAGTAGTTGGCGATGAAGGCAAAACCCAAAACCAGACCGATGGTGAAAATCGGTCGAGCTAGCTCCACCAAAGTTTCCCAGAGCGTGGCGAAGAACGTCTTGATGTTGACCCCCAGAATAAACGCGCTGATCACGGCCGCTAGCAGAATGGACGTTCCGGTGGCCGACAGCACGTCGAATTTGTAAACGGCATCATACGGCGTCAACGCTTTGACGATCGGCGTGGCTTTCATCACCAGTTTGTCCAAACCGGGGATGGGAAAACTGATGACCCAGGATTCCAGCGGGGCGCCCTTGGCGAACAAGCCCTTGAAAGCCGGTAGGGTCCAGATCGTCACCATGATGGTCAGGACGATGAACGGCGACCACGCTTTAACGATTTGACCCAGGCTATATTGGGACTGCGAGCGATGTTCTGCGGCGCTGATTCCACCCCCCGCACCCTGGAAGGCGAGATTTTCTTGGGGCTGCCACATGAAGCGCAAAAATAAGGTGAGAACGACCAAACTGACCAGGGCGGACGTAATATCCGGCAGTTCGTAAGCCCAGTGGTTGGAGGTGTAATATTGCGTTAGAGCAAACGCGGCCGCTGCGACGAAAATCGCCGGCCAGGTTTCCCGCACGCCGCGCCAGCCGTCCATGATGAACACCAGCCAGAACGGAACGAACAGCGACAACAGCGGCAGTTGCCGGCCCGCCATCTGACCGATGAGGAATGGATCGGTGCCGGTGACTTTGCCGGCGACCGTGATAGGAATGCCCAGGGCGCCAAACGCTACCGGTGCGGTGTTGGCGATCAGACACAGGCCAGCGGCATAGAGCGGGTTGAAGCCAAGACCGACCAACAGCGCGGCGGTGATCGCCACCGGCGCACCGAATCCCGCCGCTCCTTCCAGAAAGGCGCCGAAGCAGAAGCCGACCAGAACCATTTGCAGGCGCTGGTCGCCGGTAATGGACAAGACCGAGGAACGGATAATCTCGAACTGGCCGGTTTTGACCGTGAGCTTGTAGAGAAACACGGCGGCCACGATGATCCAGGAGATCGGCCACAAACCGTATAGGAAACCGTAACCCGTCGCAGCCAGCGCCATCGAAGCCGGCATTTGATAGACGGCGATGGCGATGACGACGGCGAGAACAACGGTGATTAAACCGGCGATATGGCCTTTCATCCGCAAGACGGCCAGCGCGCCGAAGAAAAAGATGATCGGAATGGAGGCGACCAAGGCAGAGAGCCATAAGTTGCCACCCAGCGGTGCGTAAATCTGGGTCCAGGGTTGCATGGTGGGAGACTCCTCGGATAGTGGTTGACGACAACATGTTTTTTTCTTCCTGAAAATCCCCGATCGGGCAAATCGCGGGCGCAAAAAGCCCCCAGCCCGCCCGTGCGGGCGTCCTTGAAATTATTGAAAGTGCTAGAAAACTAGCGAATTAGCTGGTATTGGGCCGCGAGCAGCGGTCCACCAGGTAAACGATGGAGCGGTAGTAACGTCCGCTGTGGAGGGATAGGCCGATTTCGCAGGTGCGGCTGGTGGAATAACCGGATTGGCACGTATCCGGCAACGCCGCCTTTAAATCCCGCAAGGCGCTGGCGTTCAGCTCCGGGTGGGTGAAACCTTTGTCCCCGGCCCAGCCGCAACAGGAAATCCGGTCGGGGATGACGACTTTCTCGGCGCACGCTTCGGCGATAGCCTTGAGTTTGGCCTGCAAGCCCATGTTGGTGGTGCTGCACGTCGGGTGCAAAGCGACCGTTTCCGGCAGCTTGCGCAACGTCAGCCGTTCCAGCGCGAAGTCGTGCAGGAATTCGGTGATGTCGTACAGCTTCAGCCCGGATTGCTCCTGATTGCGCTTGAGCCGTAGCGAACAGGGGCTGGTGTCGATGACGATGGGATCTTGTCCGTCGCGGCTGGCTTTGCGCAGGGCTTGTTCGACCTCGGCCCGCTTGGCGTCGGCCTGTTCCGGCAGGCCCTTGCTGGCGAAGGGTTGGCCGCAGCACAGCGAGGATCGATCTTCGGGCAGGATGACCTCAAAGCCGGCCTTGCGCAGCAGGGCGGCGGTTTTCACCGGCAGGGGGTCCGATTCGGGATCGCCCTTGGCAGGCCCCATCGTGCGGCTGGCGCAACTGGGGAAATAGACGACGCGCGGACGGTCCGGCGCCGTCTTGGCTTCCGGTTTAGGTAACGCGCCGGCGGTGGGCATGTAGCGATTCCATAGGGGAAGCCGGTTCCCGGACAGCTTGCGCGCGGCGCCGGTCACGCTGCCTTGCAGCCAGGTGCCGAAGACTTTGTGGGAGAGATTGGCGGCGCCCAGGCCGAACCGGGTGGCGGCGGTCACGCTGTTAAATCGCTTCGCCAGCAGGTCGCCGATCCATTGCGCTGTCGTGCCGCGTTGTTGTTCGCGTTTCTTCAGCATCATCGTGCCGGTGTTGATACCGACCGGGCAGGTCAGGGAACACAGGCTGTCAGCAGCGCAGGTGTCGATCCCTTGGTACCGATAAGCCTCATCGATGGTTTTGAGCCGGCCGCCGTCCTCGCCCGCCGCTCGCAAGCGCGCCATTTCGCGCAGGCCGACGATGCGCTGGCGCGGCGACAGGGTCAAAGCGCGGGATGGACAATTTGGCTCGCAGAAACCGCACTCGATGCACTTGTCTACCAGCGGATCGACGGCGGCCATCGGTTTGATGTGCTTGAGGTGCGCTTCCGGATCCTCGTTGAGAATGACGCCGGGATTCAGCAGATTATGCGGATCGAATAGCGTCTTGATTTCCCGCATCAACCGATAGGCTCGCTGTCCCCATTCCAGTTCGACGAACGGGGCGATGTTGCGGCCGGTACCGTGTTCTGCCTTCAGCGAGCCGTCGTATTGATCCACGATCATGTGGCACACGTCGTCCATGAAATTTTTGTAGCGTTCGGTTTCGGCGGGCTGAGCAAAGTCGGGCGTAATGACGAAATGCAGGTTACCTTCGAGCGCGTGGCCGAAAATGATGGAGCCGGCGTAACCGTGCTGGTCGAACAGGCGTTGCAGATCGAGCGTCATCGCCGCCAACTGCGGTACGGGAACGGCGACATCTTCGATGATGACGGTGGTGCCGGTCGCCCGCGCCGAACCGACCGAGGGGAACAGTCCCTGACGGATTGCCCACAGTTGCGTGAATTCTTCCGGGCGGCCGGTGAACTGGAACGGGAGCAGGGTGGGTATGGCGGCGATGCCGGCGGTGATCGCTTCGACCTGAGCGGTCAAGCCCGCCGTGTCCATCGCTCGCGTTTCCACCAGCAAGGCGGCGGCGGTTTCCGGCAGCTCCTTGAAATAGGCCGGCATGCCCGCCTTGTTTTCCACCGAACGGATCGACGCGCGGTCCATCAATTCCACCGCCGCCACCGGCTGGCTTTTCAGCGCCGCCACGGCTTCGCAGGCGGTCTTGATGTCGGAGAAGATCATCAGCGCCGTGGCCTTGTGGCTGTGCTCTTCGACCGTGTGGTAGGTGATTTCGGCGATGAAGCCCAGCGTGCCCTCGGAACCGATCATCAGGTGTTGCAGAATCTCGAAGGGGTCTTCGTAATCCACCAGGGCGTTAAGGCTATAACCGCAGGTGTTCTTGATCTTGAACTTGTGGCGGATGCGTTCCGCCAGCGTCGCGTCGGCGCGGGTACGGTGGCCGAGTGCGGCGAGCTGGTCGAGCAAGGCGCCGTGGCTGGCGCGGAACGCTTCGCGGCTGGCGGGATCGCCGGTGTCCAGCACCGCGCCGTCGGCGAGCATCACCCGCATGCTTTTTAGCGTCTGATAGCTGTTCTGGGCGGTGCCGCAACACATGCCGCTGGCGTTGTTGGCGGCGATGCCGCCGATCTGACAGGTGTTGATCGAGGCCGGGTCCGGCCCGATCTTGCGCCGGTAGGGGGCGAGATAACGGTTGGCGTGGCCGCCGATCAAGCCGGGTTGCAGGGTGATGGTTGCCGCGTCCGGGCCGATTTTCCAGCCGCGCCAGCCGTCGCCCAGTTGCAGCAACACGGAGTCGGTGACCGCCTGGCCGGACAGGCTGGTGCCAGCGGCGCGAAACGTCACCGGCGTTCCGTGCCGGTGCGCCAGCGCCAGAATGCGCCGCATCTCGTCCTCGCTTTCCACCCGCACCACCAGCTTGGGAATCAGCCGGTATAGGCTGGCGTCGGTGCCGTAAGCAAGAGTGCGTAGAGGGTCCGTTATCAGACGTTCCGCCGGAACGAACTGTTGCAAGTCGCGGTGAAGCTGGTCGTGGGCCGTCGATTGCATCGGTGATTGAGCCTCATTTTGGTGGTGAGCGCGCCGGACTAGGCGGCGCGTTGTTTTTTTGCGTGAGTCGTTCGCTCCCCCTCCCGCTCTCGCGAGCGGGTTGAATGGGGGTCAAATTCGACGGAGCCGAAAAGGGCTAATCGTCCAGAATCAGCACGATCAATTCCTTGGG
>DEHU01000041.1:4783-16207 GCA_002352125.1 Competibacteraceae bacterium UBA2792
AGGACCAATTCGATGTCGGCGGTTTTGGATGGACCGGAAATCAGCAAGGCATTGGTCGGCATTCTTTCTGCCCAACCTTCCCGGCGGATGGCGTCGGCCAGCGAGCCATGAATCTTCGCCGCTTCCAGCACCGCGATGTGCAGTGCTGGCGCCAGCGACATCAGGCGCGGTTCNNAACAGCCGTTCCTTGCACTGCTCGACGTTTTCGTCATAGGCGACCAGCGGCGGCAAACCGCTTTCCCAGTTTGCCGCCAGCGCGGTTCCGATAGGGGTGGCCGGGGCGTACAGCAGGCTGTTTAGCGCGCGCTGGCGCAGCAGATCCTTGAGGGTGATCGTCCAGTTCCGGCTGTCGGTGACGACGACTTCGGCATGCATGGCTTCCATCAGCCGCTTGAGTCGCGCGACTTTGTCGGCGCGGCCGAGTTCGATCTCGGGCGGTGCGGTCGGTTCGGTCGCGGCAAGGGTGTCTTGCGGCGCGACCGCGCGCAGNNACTCATCGGCAATCCCCTTTTCCTTGGCGAGCGCGTGCAGGCTCTTGGCGGCGAACGGGGGTAACGCGCGGGATTGCGTCCATTTTTTCACGATATCCGGCCCCGGCAGCTTGGGCAGTTGCGGACCTAGCAAGCCCAGCAGCTTGGCGTTCAGGGCATTGACCCAGGGCGTCGCGTTGCTGAACGCCCAACCCTTCCAAGTCAGGTTCTCCGCCACGTTGACCTTGTGGCCATGACCCTTGACGGCGTTCGGCGAATCTACCCGGTTATAAGATTCGGTGCGGAGGCGGCGCAGGATATCGACGATGGGAATCTTGACCGGACAGACCTCCTCGCAGGCGCCGCAGAAGGTGGAGGCGGTCGCCATCGTCCCGGCGTGNNCCGGGATAGACGTAGCCGTAAGCGTGGCCGCCGAGCCGGGTATAGACCGGACAGTGGTTTAAGCAGGTGCCGCAGCGGATGCACTTCAAGGTTTGCCGCAGCTCGGGATCGGCCCAAATCTTGGTTCGGCCATTATCGAGCAGAACCAGATGCACCTCCCTGGGGCCATCCTTCTCGCCCGCCTTCCGCGGCGAAGTGATCATGTTGAAATAGGTGGTGATTAACTGGCCGGTGGCGGAGCCAGTCAGCAGGCGCAACAGCGGCGGCACGTCTTCGAGCCGTTCCACCACCTTTTCCAGACCCATCACCGCGATATGCACCGGCGGCGCGGTGGTGCACATCCGGCCGTTGCCTTCGTTTTCCACCAGACACAGCGTGCCGGTTTCGGCAACCGCGAAATTGACCCCGCTGACTCCCACTTCCCCGGCGAAAAACTTTTCGCGCAACACCTGACGGGCGATAGCGTTGAGTTCCTCGACCACTTCGGTATAGGGCGTATTGGGGATTTTTTCGTGAAACAACCGGGCGATTTGATCGCGGTTCTTGTGGATGGCCGGGACGATGATGTGCGACGGCGTTTCGTGATCCAGTTGGATGATGTACTCGCCAAGATCGGTTTCCAGCGCCTCGATGCCGCGTTCGTCGAGAAAGCGATTGAGGTGCATCTCCTCCGACACCATCGACTTGCCCTTGATGACGCGAGTCGCGTTGTGGCGCCGGATGATATCTAGGCAGATTTGGTTGGCTTCCGCCGGGGTTTCGGCCCAATGCACCTGGATGCCGTTCTCGGTGCATTTCCGCTCCAGTTGTTCCAGTAAGTCCGGCAGCTTGTTCAGCGCCCGCCGGCGAATTGCATCGCCGCGCGCCCGCAATTGCTCGAACATCTCCGGGTCGGAGAACAGGGTCCGGCGCCGTTGCCCCAAGGTGTCCATCGCCGCGCGGAGATTGCGGCGCAGTTGACCGTCGTTCAGAGCTTTTTTGAAATTCTTGGGAAAATCGACTGCGGTTTGGGTCATCGGGTGCGCTCCAGCAGGAATTCGGCGATGTGCTTGGTGGAAATCGGGCTGTTGCGGTGTTTGAGCGCCCCGCCGATGTTCATCAGACAACCACAGTCCCCTGAAAGCAGTAGGGATGCGCCAGTTTGTTCGATGTCCGCCGCTTTGTCGGTGACCATCGCCGAGGACAGATCGGCCTGCTTGACCGAGAAGGAACCGCCGAAGCCGCAGCATTCGCGTTCCCGTTGCAGCTCGATCAGCTCGACGTTCTTCAACTGGCGCACGAGCGACTTGGAGTAGTCGATTACCCGCATCTCGCGCAGTGCGCTACAGGACGAGTGCCAGGTAATCTTGACCGGTTGGCCCCGGTCTTCGAGGCGAATGTCCAGTACCTTGACGAGAAATTCGGTGAGTTCGAACACTCGGCCAGCGAAGCGTTGCGCTTCGGCGGCTTCGGGTTGATCGGCAAAGAGTTTAGGGTAGTGGTGTTTCAGCATCCCGCCGCAGGAGCCAGAGGGGATGACGATGGGGTAATCCTTGGGGAAGGCTTTGAGCTGTTGTCTGGCGACTTTTCTGGTTTCTTCGAGGAAGCCGGAATTGTAGGCCGGCTGGCCGCAGCAGGATTGCCGTTGGGGATAGATGACCTGGATGCCTTCGCGCCGCAGGAGTTCGATGCCGGCCATGCCGGCCTGGGGATAACACAGATCGATCAGACAGGTACCGAAGTAATACACCTTCTCGGGACGGGTGGGCATGGTAATACCTTCTCCGATTTTGGTGGTTCGTGCCACCTACGTATCGTTGCTCTAAGTGAGACAACGAGGCGGTGGCCTCTCATTTTATTTTAGTTACCGCTACTTAGTTACCGCTACCAGCCCCGCCATGAGCAAGTCCCGTCATGAGCGAGCGTTTTGGTAAGCTGGTCTGACCAATTTATAGCAGCCCGTTTTTTGCTTTGCAAGCGTTTTGGTAAGCTGGTCTGACCAAAATTTTGCTGACCCTATCGATGCTGCGAACGATGCGTTTTGGGCGATGTCTGGGTACTCATGAAAACGAGTGCCGCATGGCACAATAACGACGATATTGAGTTCAACGCTTGGGCAAAATCATGCAATTCGAAACGATAAATCCTCCGAAGGTCTCCGATGCCATCGTCAGCCAGATCGAGCAGTTGATTCTGGAGGGCGTCCTCAAGCCGGGCGAACGATTGCCGCCCGAGCGGGAATTGGCTCAGCAGTTGAACGTATCCCGCCCGTCGCTGCGGGAAGCGATCACGACGCTGAAATCGCGGGGGTTGTTGCAGAGCCGGCGTGGCGGAGGGAATTTCGTGGTCGACGTCATCGCGCCAGCGCTGACCAATCCCTTGATCGAGCTATTGAAAAATAATCCTAAGGCGATGTTCGACGTGCTGGAGTTGCGCCACGCCTTGGAAGAAGTGGCCGCTTATTTCGCCGCGCTGCGCGCCACCGATACCGACTGCGAAATTTTGCGATGCCGTTTCGCTGCGCTGGAAGCGATCCAGCAAGGGACGCGCGAACCGCAACACGATGCGGTAGTAGACGCCAGTTTTCATCTCGCCATCGCCGACGCGTCCCACAACGTGGCGCTGATCCACGTCATGCGCGGTTTGTTCGATTTGCTGCTGAGCAACATTTGCCGTTCGCTGGAACGGCTTTATACCCGCGAGAGCAGTTACGCGATCATCCATGCCCAACATCAGGCCATCCTGAAAGGGGTGTTGGAACACGATCCCGATGCCGCCCGGCAGGCGGCTCACGTTCACCTGTCCTTCGTCGAAATCACCTTGCGCGATCTCGACGTGGAAGCCGGTCGGCAAGAGCTATCGCAGCGCCGTTTGCAAAGCTTGCTGGGCGAAGAAACCAGCCTGTCACCGTAGGGGTGGCGCGCTAAAATCCTTCGCCTGCTTGCGCGCGAGTCGTTGCTGCAATCTTGACCCGGCAAAACGCGACTCCTTGGCGTCGGCTGTTGCCGGCCGACCTCGCGCGCGGTGGTAACGGTATTGCTTGGACATCGGCGGGGATTATAATAACTACTATGAATAGTATGGAATTGATTCAGGAATTCTAGCCGGACGCTGCGGAGAATCGAGGGTTCGCCCCACGTCTACATCCATCTGACGCGCGGCGGGTGACGTTGCTGGCGCAAATCGGCGACTACGTCCGCACACGGGGCAAGAGCTGCTCTGGCTTTCTGGAGGAGGCGGTGCGGGCGGCGATGCACCAAGGCTCGGGCTACCCGAGCCGGGCTGCGTAAGTGGGCTCGCAAGTCTATCAACCATTTCGATGACAGGAGAGGCCGCCGTAAAGGTTGCACAAGGTCGATCGACGCGTGATGGCAACCGGATCGGACCGGAACCTGCTAAGCCCGCATGGTCGCAAGGGCTGCAAATCCTCTGGAGAAACGAGACGCAGGTCAGCGGATTCCGTCGGAGCTAGCAGGTGTCTGCCCGCAGCAGGAGCGGGCCGGACATAAAACGCACGGCCCATCCGTTCCAACGCGCCCGCATCGTCCCCAGCAAACGGGAGGCGGCCAGAAACGACCATGAATCCAGCCTCGAACCCGACATCCTCGACCAACCCGGCCGGCGCACAAAGAGCGAACGCGCCAAGCGCATCAAGCGGGCCGGCCGCGCCTTCGCCGCAACCAGAGACACGCAAGCCAGCCACCGCATCGCGCAAGGCAGGTACGGCCGGCGCCCGACCCGCTCGGCGCATCGGCGACCGCGCCCTCTACGAGGCCGAATGGTTGGAGGGCGTGGATCGCACGACGAACGCGGCCATCGCTCGCGCGACAGGCGGCATCTCGCCTATCGGGCTCGCCATAGACTACTTCGATTGGATGGCGCATCTGGCCACCTCGCCCGGCAAGCTGATCGAACTTGGCAACAAAGCCGCGCGCAAGACGCTGCGCCTGGCTCGCTACGCTGCGACGTGCGCCGTTGACCCCGGCGCCGCCCGCTGCATCGAGCCGCTGGCGCAGGACCGTCGATTCGAGCACGAAGCCTGGCAGCGATTTCCCTTCAACGTTATTTATCAGGGTTTCCTCTTGAATCAGCAGTGGTGGCACAACGCCACGACCGGCGTCCGAGGGGTATCCAAGCACAACGAGGCGGTCGTCTCCTTTATCGCGCGCCAACTGCTCGACATGCTGTCCCCCTCCAACATCCCGTTCTTCAATCCCGAGATCGCCCAAGCGACGATCGCGGAGGGCGGCGCCAACCTGCTGCGTGGCGCGCAGTACTTCGCCGACGATGTCCGGCGCTTCGCGCACGGCGAGCCGCCGGCGGGCACGGAAGCCTTTCAGGTCGGCAAGAACGTGGCCGTCACCCCCGGCAAAGTCGTCTATCGCAACCACCTGATGGAGCTGATCCAGTACGCGCCTACCACGGAGAGCGTGCAGCGCGAACCGGTGCTGATGCAATCGGCGTGGATGATGAAGTACTACATCATGGACCTCTCGCCCCACAACTCGCTGGTCAAGTACCTGGTGGATCGGGGGCATACGGTATTCGTGATCTCCTGGTTGAACCCTGGCCAGGAAGACCGCGATCTGGGGATGGAAGACTACCGCAAGCTCGGCACCCTGGCGGCGATCGATGCGATCTCGGCGTTGCTGCCGGGCCGCAAGATTCACGCGGTGGGCTACTGTCTGGGCGGCATTCTGCTGACGATCACCGCGGCGACGATGGCGCGCGATGGCGATGATCGGCTGGCGAGCATCACGCTGTTCACCACCCTGGTCGATTTCACCGAGGTCGGGGAAATCGCCGTGTTCATGGGGCCGGGCACGGTAACGCTCATCGAGGACATGATGTGGCAGCAAGGCTATCTCGACCCGAAGCAAGCTGCTGGCGGCTTCCAGTTGCTCAAGTCGAACGACCTGATCTGGTCGAAGATGGTGCGCGAATACTACCTCGGGCAACGTGAGCCGATGTTCGATCTCATGGCTTGGAACGCCGACAGCACCCGCATGCCCTATCGCCAGCATTCCGAGCTGCTGCGCCGGTTTTACGGCGACAACGAGCTGTTCGAGGGCAAGTATCGCGTCGAGGGGCGGCCGGTTGCGATCAGCGACATCCATGTGCCGATCTTCGCGGTCGCCGCCGCCGGCGACCATGTCGCCCCCTGGCATTCGGTGTACAAGCTGCACCTGCAAAGCGATGCGGCCGAACTCACCTTCGTGCTCACCAGCGGCGGCCACAATGTCGGCATCGTCAACGAGCCAGGCCACCCGCACCGCAGTTTCCAAATGACGACCTGCAAGGAAGGCGAACGCGCCCTCGATGCCGAAACCTGGAAGGTGCGGACGCCGGTCGTGCAAGGTTCGTGGTGGCCCGCGTGGCAGCAGTGGCTGGTGCAGCATTCGAGCGGCAGCACTGCGCCGCCGCCTATGGGTGCTCCGGACAAGGGCTACAAGCCGTTATGCGACGCGCCCGGAACTTATGTGCACCAAAAATAAACACCTGCCGCGGTAGGTTCAGGGCACATGTAAGGCGTTTCGGCCGGGCAGCATGCCCGGCCGGGCCGGGCGGCTCCCGCCGAAATTGTTCGCGCAGATTCTCCACGGTATCGTGGCGCAAGCTCTAGCCGGCGGTCGAGGCCAGTCCGGCGGCGACGGCGGCGGTTCAAGATGTGGTTGCTGCTCCCGAGGATGCGGATGCTCAAGGCGCGTTGCGACTGCAACTCAAGAAGCTGCTGGCGGCCGATCAGGATTTGTTCGCCGGGCTGGCGCAAGTGCTGGAAGCAGCCGGCCATCCCCAGCACTATCAAGCGGCCAACTTCGGCGACGACGCCATCGTCCAAGGTGACGGTGTTCAGGCTACCGGCGAACGCGGTGTCGTCGCCGACGGCAACATCGACACGGTCAACATCGGCTGGCAGGCCGTCAACAATCTTCTCTCTGATCGATGAAAACTCTGATCTCTAATGGGCGCGGGTAACGCCAGGGCGGATAGAAAGCTTTAAATCCGGTTCAACAGCTCTGCCTTCTTGGCGGCGAACTCCTCGGCGCTGAGGATCCCCTTGGCGTGCAGGTCGGCCAGTCGCTCAAGCAAGGCAAAGATGTCGTCCCTGCTTGGCGGTGCGGGTGCATCGCTGGTATTCGACGGCGCGGCAGGCACAGGTTGCGGTACGCCATCCATCTCCACGACCGGTAGGCGGGCCACGTCCACCAAGCCGTACTGGCTGGAAAGCGTCAGCGACCCGCCCGTGCCCTGCTGCTGCGAGAACCCTCCGATCTGATGATCGAGCGTGTCGTAGATCGTCACGCGGCCACCGACCTCGATCGCCAGTCGCTGGGCTTGGGCGAAGTAGGCGTAGCGCACGCCGTTCTGCGCGCCGGTGCTAGTCGGCCAGCGCAGGCTCGCGCCCCACCAGTCGCTGGATTGGCCGGGTGCGGCCGGCACGAACAGGCTGACCGGTCCGACCGGTCCCGTGCCGGTCTGCTGCTGGTAAGCGCCGCTGTTCTGCGGTGGGTTGCCGCCGTAATTGCTTTGCTGCTGACCATAGCCGCCGCCTTGGCTCTGCGACTGGAAACTGCCGCCTTGAATCAGGTCGGGTTGGTTCGCCACCAAACTAGAAAGCTCGCTGCACAGGCCGTCAACCCGGTTTTTTAGCGCGTGGTTGAACATATCGGACACCATGGTCATCCCGCCCTGCATCCATTGGCCAGCGCCGCCGAATTCAAAGTGGTTGAACTGCGCCATCCCGCCCCGACCGTTAATGACGGCGTCGAGCATGTTCAAGACGGCGTCCGGACTGAAGCCATAGCGTTGGGCCAGCTCGTTGATGATCTGCTGGCCGGCGGGTGAAAGAAGTCGCATCGGGATAGATACTCGTCAGGATAGGGTGAGCGGAACGCGGTTTGAATCGCGTCATCTTATGACAAGTTACATCGAGTTAAGTTGATTGACTGCGATACCACCAAAATCTACCCGATTTCTTTTAGCTAAACCTGCAAGCGGCTACGGCGCGAGCGTCTCCACCTCGAACCGCACCACCCGGCGTTGCTCCCGGCTGAACTCCACGCCGATCAGATGGATCGGTTGGCCCTCGGCGCGGTATTTGTCGGCATAACCCCGCTCCTTGATTTGCCGCAGGGCCTGGCCTTCGGGGACCAGTTCCACCACCTTGAACTCGAACAGATAAATCTGGCCGTTGAACCGCACCGCCAGGTCCAGACGACCCTGGCAACTGGTGTCCTCCGGCGTCATGTCCAGCCCCAGCGCGGCAAAGTAGGCATAGAACACGCTGGCGTAATAACCTTCGTAGCGGGCGATGGGATTATTTCGATGCCAGTCGGCGGGGATGCCGGCGAAGAAGGCAGTGAACAGCCGCTCCAGCCCGGCGAAGTCGTTGGCCAGCAGGAGCCGGTACAGCGATTTGCGATGCTGAACGTCGGCCCGGTTCTCGGGGGTCCAGGCCGCCAGCAGCGCGATGTTCAAGCTTTGGTAGACCTCGTGGTTCGGATAGCGCAGCCGGTAGAAGTAGCTGCCGCTGATCTCTTCCTCCAGGTCGATGGTCAGATAGCCGGTTTGGAACAGCAGCGCTTCCGTCGAAATCCGGTCCACGTCGAAGGTCGACAGCAGCGCGGCGTCGGTTTCCAGTTGACCGAGGGCTGGCAGCCAGGTCTGGCGCTCGGTGAGCAAGTCGATCAGAAAGGTCGGCGTGCCGGTCTCGAACCACCAGGGCCGAAACTGGCGTTTTTCGAACAGCAACAGCACGTCGAAGGGGTTGTAAACCGCCTCGCCGGTCCAGTTATAGCCGTTGTACCAGCGGCGAATCCGCTCGCGATCCAGCCCGGCCAGCTCCGGGGCGAACACGGTATCGAGATCGGCGTCGGTGTAGCCGCAGATCGCGGAATAGCTGGCGTCTACGGTAATGTCGTTCAGGTTGTTCAACCCCGAGAACAAGCTCACCTTGCTGAACTTGCTGACCCCGGTGAGGAAAGCGAAGCGGATGTGGGCGTCCGAATCCTTGATCACCGAATACAAGTTCCGCAGTCCGTCACGGACGATCCGGGCCGTGTCGGGACGAGTCAGGTTGTCCAAAATCGGTTTGTCGTACTCGTCGACCAGCACGACCACGCGCTGGGCGGTGGCGGCGTGAGCTTGGCGAATCAGTTCCGCGAAACAGCCTTCGATCCCCGGTTCGGTGCAACTCAGGCCCAAGGCAGCCTGATTGATATGGAGTTGTTCCCGAATCTTGCGCTCCAGGTCTTCCAGACTTTGCACCACCCCGCCACCGAAGCTGAAACGGATGATCGGGTAGCGTTTCGCCCAGTCCCATCGGTCGTGGACGAACAGGCCCCGAAACAGTGGCTCGTTACCGGCGAACAATTCGGCCAGGGTGTCGAGGAACAACGACTTGCCGAAACGGCGCGGGCGGGAGAGGAAATAATACTTGCCGGACTGGATCAGTTGCAGGGCGAAACCGGTCTTGTCGACGTAGTAGTAGTCGCTGTCTTCGCGAATCTCGCGAAAGGTTTGGATACCGATGGGCAGTTTCTTGCGGGCCATGAGCGGAGCCTGGGGAGAGGGATGCGCTTATTGTACGTTCCCTTTACCTGACCTTCGGCAGTGCGTTGCCGCTGACCGAATCGGTCGAGTTGATCGTGTTGGCCTTCAATGCCTTCTGCAATGCTGGAGGAACGCCCGGCGTCTCGGCCAAGTCCTTGAGTCCGCTCAGATGCAGCAGCGGGTTGTCGATGTCGATCCGGGTGGTGGCCAAGATCGGTTCGATGGTGCCGGTAACGATCTCTTTACGTGCGCCAGCTTGGGTTAGCAGCCATTGAAAATACAGGATCGCGTAGTGCGTTTTGGGGCCGAACACACCGTCTACTTGCAGGGGCGGCCCGAGGGGCGCGTCGCCGCGATCCTTGAATTTCTCCCGCAACAGATATTGCACCAGCAGCACGTCGTCCAGTTGGTTGGGGCACATCCCGCCTCGGCGGCCTTTATAACCCACGCTTTTGCTTACCGTATACATGCGATGACCCGATTTGAGTATCACGGTTGCAGCCATACGTTAACTCCCCGAGTTGGGATAGATCGATGTTTCTCGATAATCGAGCATAGACAATTCACGCTGCGGATTCCTACGCTAAGGAGCCGAGCGTGACGCTTCCGGTTTCGATGGATGCTGGGGTCGAAGCAGGGAAGGCGGATTGCCTTGGCCGTGGTCGTCCGCTCTCGCGCAAATCGATATTCCTACAGCACTCATCACCTCTTCTCCTACAATTCGCGAGTCGATACATACTGGGAAGGGACAATCCCTTCGGAGGAAAGCAATAAAGCGAAACATTCCTTTCCTGGACGTTTATTTCCCGGTGGCGAGAAAAAGGTTCAATCGGCCCGAAACAAGGGGCTGGCTACCGGATTGACGATGTCGTAACCCGTGGAACAAATTGGGAAACGAGGGAAGTATTCGATCTGGCAACTCAACCGAACGGTCACTTCTATGGACTTCGTCACCCGCTACCGCCAGCCTAGCCTCATCGACGCCCAGACCAGCCTCGTGCTGGTCTTCATGGCGTCCACCGAACTGACCGATGACCGGCAGACCAGCGCCACCGCGCCCGCCATCTTCTCCGGCCAGATCGCCCGACCGTTGATCTTTCGCAATATGCTGCTCGGGTTGCGGCAGACGGTGGAATCGCGCTTCTACCGGCCCGATCTGTGGCGTTTGCTGGACCCGGTCATCACCTCGGGGCATCGGCTGCTGCGGCTGGAATGTTTCTCCAGTTGCGCCAGCGTCTACGCTCGTGCCGATTTCACCGAAAATGCCTTCGCGGATGGTGCATTCAATCGCAGCGGCACCACCAACGTCGATTTCAACGGTGCTTTTCTCAATCATCTGGCCCAACTGCGGCCCGGTAAGCCGGCTCATTTCGAAATGGGCGAACAGTCGATCAAGCTCCGGTCGCAGCGGGGCGAGGCGGTCGAGCACAAGGTCAAATTGCCGGAACGCTGGATCAAGGGCTTTCTCCAAGTGCAGGCGGTGCATCGCCAGGCTCGACCGCTGTTCGAGCTGGATCGCCTCACCGCCGGCCAGTTGCTCACCCGGATTCCCGCCAGCACCCGGGGCACGCTGTTTTTGGTGCCAAAACGCCACAAGCCGGAGATTCTCCACCGCCAGCCCGCCGGTCAGGGCGGTTTCATCGCGGTCACCGACGGTCATCGGCTGCGGTTGCTGCAAGCCATCTTGCCGGATTTGCAAACGTTGCGCGTTTATCAAACCGAGGCGACCGGCGCCTCGCTGTGGGTAGCGGACACCGGCGCGGCCCAGTTNNTCGGGCGCGGCGGCGCACGGTTTCTCCGGCGACGGCGACGCACTGCGCCACTTGAGCGCGGCGGACATCGACGAAGCCGATCTAACGCTGGCCCGTGCCGCCGCTCACAGCCTCAATCATTTCACCGTCGCCGACTTGGCCCAGCATCAGGATTTGCCGCTGCCTCGCGCCACCGAAATCGTCGACCGGCTGGCTCAGCAGGGCTTGCTTGGCTTCGACCGGGATCGTGACCGCTACTTCTACCGTCA
>DEHU01000142.1 GCA_002352125.1 Competibacteraceae bacterium UBA2792
AGCAGGGTTTGCATCCGGGTATTTTCGACGATTTCGCCCCCGTCGATGATGGCGATATGCCGGCACAGGTTTTCCGCTTCTTCCAAATAGTGGGTCGTGAGAATGATGGTGGTGCCTTGGGCGTTGATTCCACGCAGGAAGTCCCACATCGAGCGGCGGATTTCNNCGCCGCTTCATGCCGCCGGACAACTGGCGGGCCATCTCTCGGCGCTTTTCCCAAAGGCCGAGCTGGCGGAGATAAGTTTCCGCGCGCCGGTAAGCCAAAGAGCGAGGAATGCCGTAGTAACCGGCTTGGTTGACGACGATCTCGGCCACCGGCTCGAACTGGTTAAAGTTGAACTCTTGGGGCACCAGACCGATGCAGCGTTTGGCTGCGGTCAGATCGGCGTCAAGGTCGTGGCCGAAGACCCGAACGCTACCACCGGTTTTCCGTACCAGCGAGCAGACGATACCGATGGTAGTGGATTTGCCGGCGCCGTTGGGNNTTGCCAGCGCCGTTGGGGCCGAGCAGGGCGAAAAATTCGCCTTCCGCGATGTCGAGATCGATCCCGCGCACCGCTTCCAGGCCGTTGGCGTAGGTTTTTCGCAGATTGCGGATGGCGAGAGCTGGGGTGGTCATTCTGGGTTGCGGCCGATCACGCGGAATCATGGCTGCTGGGGCAGCAAAAAAGGCTCGAACTCTGGCGTGTAGCGCTCCTGAAAGCTTTTTCCATCCGGGCCGGCCAAGATGAAGAATGCGGCCAAATGGTGCTCGGTGGCCAGCCGAAATCCCAGGTCTAGCCCGGCGGCCATCAACGCGGTATCGGCGGCGTCGGCTTCCATGTCGAGATCGCTGATGACCGTCACCGACACCAGCGTTTGCGGTACGGGGCGGCCGGTATGCGGATTGATGATATGCGAGTAGCGCTGGCCGTTTTGTTCGAAGAAATTGCGGTAGTCACCCGCCGTGGAAACGCCGTGGCCGCTGATCTGGATCAGACGCTCGACCGATCGTTGGCCGGGCACCGGCCGCTCGATGGCGACGGTCCAGGGCTGTCCTTTGCCGTTGTGGCCCTTGGCGCGCAGATCGCCGCTGATGGAAACCAGGTAATTGTGGATCCCGTTCGCTTCGACCAGTTCGGCCAATCGATCAACCCCGTAACCTTTCGCGAGCGACGACAAATCCACGTAAAGATCGGGACGGTCTTTTTTCAGCGCTGGCGGTTCCGCGCGGGCGTGCAGCCGCCAATAGCCGACTCGTTCGCGCGCTTGCGCGATGGCCTGATCGGCTGGAGCCTGATCCCGGCGCGGTTCTGGCCCAAAACCCCACAAATTGACCAACGGTCCGATGGTGATATCGTAAGCGCCGCCGGTGAGTTCGCTGATCCGCAACCCTTCGGCGACCACTTCTAACAGTTCGGGGGATACCGCTATCCAGTCGGCGCTGGGATTGCGGTTGAAGCGCGATAGCTCCGAATCCGGGTCGTAGGTGGACATTTGCTTGTTGATCTGGGCCAATAGTTCGTCGGCTTGGGTCTTGAGGTCGGCGGGAGCGGTTTGTCCGGGTGCCGGCACCAGCTTGAGTTCGTAGCTGGTGCCCATAGTAGAGCCGACGAGGCGAATCGTGGGATCGGGTTCGAGTTTCTCGCAGGCGGCCAAACCTAGGATGACCAGCAGCGATAGAGTGAGCGGCAAGAAACGACAGCGCGGCAGTCCGCAAAGAGGATCGAACATGGCGATGATGTGGACTCCGCAATTCCGCGAGGGGAGAAGGGTTGAGGCGAGACCGGCGGCGTACCGCCACCGGTCTTCGCGAGCGAACGAGTAGCTTAGGCGTTGGCGGTTTCCAGCGCGGCGATGGCGTCGGCCAGCGCGACCAACCGCCGGGCGCTTTCGACGTGCAAGTTCTCGATGAGCTTGCCGTCCACCACTACCACGCCTTTGCCTTGTGCTACCGCCTCAGCGTGGGCCGCGATGATTTTGCGCGACCACGCGACCGCATCCGCCGAAGGCGCGAACACGCGGTTGGCGACGGCCACGGTCTTGGGGTGAATCAAAGTCTTGCCGTCGAAGCCAAACTCGGCGCCCTGCTTGCAGGAGTGCTCGAATCCTTCGTCGTCGTTTAGGTCGAGATACACGCCGTCGAGGATAGCCAGGCCGCTGGCGCGGGCCGCCAGCAGGCACAGACCGAGCGAAGTAAGCATCGGCAGCCGTTCGCGAGTGTGAGCGCAATTGAGATCCTTGGCCAGATCGGAGGTACCCATGACCAGGCAGGCGAGGCGTGGGCTGGCGACGGTGATAGCCGGTGCCTCCAACATGCCGCGCGGCGTTTCCATCATGCACCAGATAGCCATGCCGTCCGGTGCACCGGCACCGTTCATGATGTTTTCCACCTGACGAACGACGTCGGCGCTTTCCACCTTGGGAATCACGATGGCGTGGGCGCCGGATCGCGCGGCGGCCGCCACGTCGTCGTGGCCCCAGGGCGTGGATAGGCCGTTGACGCGGATCGTCAGCTCTCGCATCCCGTAGCCGCCGGCCTTGACCGCCGCACAAGTTTGTTCGCGAGCGGTTTCTTTGGCGTCTGGGGCAACGGAGTCTTCCAGATCGAAAATGTAGCCGTCGGCGGGTAGAGTGCGGGCCTTGTCCAAGGCGCGGGCGTTGGAGCCGGGCATGTAAAGTACGCTGCGGCGGGGGCGCACGGGTTTGGGCATCGCGATTCTCCTTGGTGTGGTTGGGATGCGGGTTCGTTTTCTTGGCACAACGGAAATTGCGGGAATTTTACACCCCTCGCTCTCGGAAGGAGAGGGGGCGGCGATGAAGTTGTGCGAAGGGGCGAACGTGCTCGCGATACCTTGCCCGGCTCGAAGGAGCTCTTGAGGTGGTTTGATAAAATTTCGATGGCAGGCGACCGGCCGGACAAGAATTGGAAACGGAGGAACCGAAAGGCGTTTTTACGCGGTTTCTCGTGCCCTAATCAGTTGAAAACTAACTTTGCTCCCGCCTCTCTCGTCGCAAATTGGCGAGAGAGGCGGGGCTTGTCGGCGGTGTTACCCGGCCTGATCCAGATATTTGTCGGCATCCAGCGCTGCCATGCAACCGGTGCCGGCAGAAGTGACCGCTTGCCGGTAGACGTGATCGGCTACATCGCCGGCCGCGAACACGCCGGGGATGCTGGTCGCTGTGGCCCCGCCTTCGCTGCCGCCCTTTACCAGGATGTAGCCGTTGCGCATGTCTAACTGACCGGCGAAGATGTCGGTGTTCGGCTTGTGGCCGATGGCGACGAACACGCCCTGCAACGTCAGATTTTTGTGTTCGCCGGTCTTGGCGTTGCGGACCCGGATGCCGGTGACACCGCTGTCGTCGCCCAGCACCTCGTCCAGCACGCTGTCCAGTTCCAGCCGGACTTTGCCGCTGTGCACCTTTTCCATCAGCTTGTCCACCATGATCTTTTCGGCGCGGAACTGCTGGCGGCGATGCACCAGCGTCACTTCGCTGGCGATGTTGGCGAGGTAAAGCGCTTCCTCGACCGCCGTGTTACCGCCGCCGATCACCGCGACTTTTTGGTTGCGGTAGAAGAAGCCGTCGCACGTAGCGCAACCGGATACGCCTTTACCCATGAAGGTTTGTTCCGAGGGTAGGCCGAGGTATTGGGCACTGGCGCCGGTGGAGATGATCAGCGCGTCGCAGGTGTACTCCCCGGAATCGCCGATCAAGCGAAAGGGCCGCTCTTGCAATTTGACGGTATGAATCTGATCGAAGACGATTTCGGTGTGAAAACGCTCGGCGTGCTTGCGCATCCGTTCCATCAAATCGGGCCCCATCAGCCCTTCCACGTCACCCGGCCAATTATCTACCTCGGTGGTAGTGGTCAACTGGCCACCCATCTGCAAGCCGGTGATCAACAGCGGTTTCAAGTTGGCCCGGGCGGCGTAGACGGCAGCGGTGTAACCGGCCGGACCGGAGCCAAGTATCAACAAACGGGCGTGTTTGGTACTCATCGTCGAATCTCCCCTAAGGTTTCTCGAAGTAAACGATCAATGCCAGAACGCGAGCGGCCGCTCGGAAAGACGCTGGCGTACGGGCACTGCAAGCCGCAGTGATCCGCGGCCCCTCGCCCGCTTGCGGGCGAGGGCGCGGCGAAAAAGCCCGGTGATGACGGGCGGCGCTTACAGCGCGCCAGCGTTTTCGGCCAGGTAGGAGGCCACGCCTTCGGCGGTGGGCTTCATGCCTTTTTGGCCCTTTTTCCAACCGGCTGGGCAGACTTCGCCGTACTGCTCGGTGAATTGCAGCGCCTCGACCAGACGGACCATTTCGTCCACTTCGCGGCCCAGCGGCAGATTGTTGACGATCTGCGCCTGCACGATGCCGGCCTTGTCGATCAAGAACGAGCCGCGCAGCGCTACGCCGGCCGGGTGCTCGATACCGTAAGCCCGGGTGATTTCATGCTTGACGTCGGCCACCAGCGGGAACTGGACTGGGCCGATGCCGCCTTTGTCGACCGGCGTATTGCGCCACGCGTAGTGCGAGAACTGCGAGTCGATCGACACGCCGACCACTTCCACACCCAGCTCCTTAAACTTGGAAACGCGATGGTCGTGAGCAATGATTTCGGACGGACACACGAAAGTGAAATCGAGCGGGTAGAAGAACAGCACCACGTACTTGCCGCGTAGATCGGACAACTTGAAATCTTCCTTGATCGAGCCGTCGGGCAGGACGGCGGCGGCGGTGAAGTCGGGGGCCGGTTGGGTCACTAAAACGCTCATGTACGATCTCCTGGTGAGTGATGATGACAGTGTGTGACGACGTGGTTTGCAGCTTAGGGAATTTCTTTCGATTGTGGAAATTGAATCGATCAAATATGCCGATAGCTATCGGCTATTTTGGCTGATCGCCTTGTAACGTGTTCGTCATCAAATTGCCTTAAATAAAACACTCGTGGCGAAAGCCTGGATTAATCTTGGGACGGGACAGCCAAATTCAAGAGGATCCATGAACGCGAAACGCATTTTAATCGTGGAAGACGAACAGCCGATTCGGGAAATGGTGATCTTTTCCCTCACCGGAGCCGGTTTCGAGGTGCGGGAAGCCGGTGATGCCCGGCAAGCGCAAACCCGCATCGCCGAGCGTTTGCCCGATCTCATTTTGTTGGACTGGATGTTGCCGGGCATCAGCGGCATCGATTTCGCGCGCCGGTTGAAACGGGAGGAGCTGACCCGCGAGCTGCCGGTTATCATGCTAACCGCTCGGGCCGAAGAGGAGGACACGGTACAAGGTCTAGAAAGCGGTGCCGACGACTACATCATCAAGCCTTTCTCTCCCCGGGAGCTGGTGGCCCGTATCCGGGCGGTGTTGCGCCGGGGTGGGCCGGCGGCGGAGGACGAAATGCTCCGCGCCAACGGCCTGTCTGTAGATTTGGCCAGCCATCGGGTCAGCGCCGGCGAAACGCTGCTGGACATGGGACCGACCGAGTATCGCCTGCTGGAGTTTTTTATGTCCCACCCGGAACGGGTGTACAGTCGTGGCCAGTTGCTGGATCGAGTCTGGGGAAGCAACGTCTACGTCGAGGAGCGCACCGTGGACGTCCACATTCGCCGTCTGCGAAAAGTGTTGGAACCGCATGGCTACGACGCGTTGATTCAAACGGTACGCGGTGCCGGTTACCGGTTTTCGACCAGAGTCTGAACGTTGTCGCGATCTTGGTGGGCGTTATGCCGGCGCTTGGGCCTGATCGTTTTGGGAGCGGCGCTGCTTGGGTGGTTTGCAGGACGCGTTCTGCTGGCGCTGTTGATCGCGGTTGCGGGTTGCTTGGCTTGGCAGTTGTGGCAACTGTATCGATTTGATCGTTGGCTGCAGGACGATAAGGATGTCGACCCACCGCGAGCCGGGTTGATTTGGGAGGGCGTCGTTTCCCGGATCGACCGGTTACGCCGACGAAATCGCAAGCGTAAACGCAAGCTTGGCCGCTTGTTGGAGCAATTTCAGCAGGCCACCGCCGCGTTGCCGGATGCCGCCGTCATCCTGGGCGACGACGACAAAATGGTGTGGTGCAACGAAGCGTCCCAACGCTTGTTGGGATTGGTGCCGGGGCGAGACATCGGTTTGCCGGTGACCAACCTGCTGCGGCATCCCGGATTCGTGGCATTCCTGACCCGGCAGCACCAGGGCGAC
The DNA here is from genome assembly GCA_002352125.1 of Competibacteraceae bacterium UBA2792. Taxonomy (GTDB): domain Bacteria; phylum Pseudomonadota; class Gammaproteobacteria; order Competibacterales; family Competibacteraceae; genus Competibacter_A. The sequence continues at coordinate 6,154 of DEHU01000142.1, forward strand.
AGCGTGGAGTTTCCTTCGCCGGTAGGCGATGGATTGGCGCTGAATGCCCGGATCGTTCCTTACGGCAAGAAACGGCGTTTGTTGCTGGCGACCGACATCACCAGAGTGCGGCGGCTGGAGCAAATGCGGCAGGATTTTATCGCCAACGTTTCCCACGAGCTGCGCACACCGCTGACGGTGGTGATCGGTTATCTGGAGACCTTGCTCGACAGCGATAGTCCAGCCCTGGAGGCATGGCGGCAGCCGCTGCGCGGGATGCGGCAACAAGCTGGCCGGATGCTGCATATCATCGAAGACCTGTTGATGCTGGCCCGGCTGGAAGCGCAGAAAGACCGAACGCCGGGTAAACCGGTCGCGGTGCCCGCGATGCTGGTCGACATCGCCGACGACGCCATCGCGCTCAGCGGCGATCAGGGCCACCGAATCAATCTGATGGCCGAACCGGGATTATGGATTCTCGGTTGCGGGAAAGAACTGCGCAGCGCCTTTTCCAACGTCGTGTTCAACGCGGTGCGCTATACTCCGGCGGGCGGGAAAATCGAGATTCGCTGGTACGCGGACGAGGGCGGTATTCGCTTGGCGGTGGAAGACGATGGCGAAGGCATCGCCCCCCAGCATATCCCTCGGCTGAGCGAGCGGTTTTATCGCGTCAACCGCGATCGTTCGCGCGGCAGCGGCGGCACCGGCCTGGGACTGTCCATCGTCAAGCACGTTCTGAACAATCATGGCGGCCAGTTGCGGATCAGCAGCGAACTGGGAAAGGGCAGCCTGTTCGTCTGCGAATTTCCCGCCGAGTTGCGGGTCGAGCCATCCACCGCTTTCGCGCGCAACGAAACCGGTTCCCGGTGGTAAACTGGCGCAATCTGCATTGAGGATTCGCCGATGAAACTATTGCTGGTTCGCCATGCCATTGCCGAGGATGCCGAAGCCTTCGCTGCGGCCGGCGGTTCCGATGCCCAGCGGCCTCTGACCGAAATCGGACGCAAAAAAATGCGCAAGGGCGCCAACCGCCTGCGTTCGCAACTGGGACGGATCGATGTTTTGGCGTGCAGTCCACTGTTGCGCGCACGGGAAACCGCCGAAATTATCGCTCGCGCGTATGGCGATATCCCCATCGTAGAACGCCCCGAACTGGATTATAGCTATCCTCCGGAAGCCGTCGTCGAATGGCTGGCACAATGTCCGGCTAATACCGTGGTGGCGGTAGGTCACGAGCCTCAATTCGGTTTGTTGTCGGGTTTGTTGCTGGCCGACATTCCTCGTGCACCGATCGCGTTCCGCAAGGGCGGAGTGGCTTTGTTCGAGTTTTCGGGGCGCATCGCCGTCGGCAAAGGGGTGTTGCACTGGGTTTTGACCGCCGGGCAGTTACGCAGCCTCAAGCAAGACTGATCGGGAGGCTCGCCATGACGTCCGAGATCGTTGCCGCCATCGATTTGGGTTCGAACAGCTTTCACATGATCGTTGCCCGGATCGTCAACGATCATGTTCAGGTTTTGGACCGGTTGCGGGAAATGGTGCAACTGGGTGCTGGTCTGGACGAGAAAAACCACCTGTCGGAGGAATCGCAGCGCCGGGCGTTGGATTGCCTGGCGCGCTTCGGTCAGCGAGTGCGGCACATTCCGCCGTCGCAATTGCGGATCGTCGGCACTAATACCTTACGCCAAGCGCGCAATAGCGCACGGTTTTTGGTTCGAGCCGAGGAAGTTCTTGGCCACGATGTCGAGATCGTCAGCGGCCAGGAAGAGGCCCGGTTGATCTATCTTGGCGTGGCGCACAGCGTTGCCGACGTGCCGGGCCGGCGGCTGGTGGTGGACATCGGCGGCGGCAGCACCGAGCTGATCGTCGGCGAGAAGTTCGAGCCGTTGCATCTCACCAGCCTCAAGATGGGCTGCGTCAGCCTAAGCCGGGCCTGTTTCGATGATGGAAAGATCACCGAAGCCCGGTTGCGCGAAGCGGAGCTGCGGGTGCAATTGCGGCTGGAACCGGTGTGCGAGGAATACTTGGAGCTGGGTTGGCAGGTGGTGACCGGCGCGTCGGGTTCGATCAAAGCGATTCAGGATGTGGTGACGCGGGAAGGCTGGAGCCAGGAGGGCATCACCTTGGAGGCGCTACGGCGTTTGCGGGCAGCATTGCTGGATGCCGGTCAGCTTGCGACGGTGGCGTCGCGCTGGCAACTGGAACCGGCTCGGGCCAAGGTTTTTCCGGGCGGTTTTGTGGTGCTGCACGGGTTGTGCGAAGCCCTGAACGTGGAGAAGATGGAGGTGTCGGACGGCGCGCTGCGGGAAGGCGTGATTTACGATCTGTTGGGCCGCATCCGCCACGAAGACGTGCGCGATCGCACCATCGCCGCCGTGATCGGCCGCTACGGCTTGGACCAAGCGCAGGCCGAACGGGTCAACGCGACGGCGCAGGCGTTGTTGGTCCAAGTGCGCGACGGCTGGAATCTGGAAGCCGAGGAGTTCGCACACGTCCTGGAATGGGCGGCCCGCTTGCACGAGATCGGCATGTTGCTGGCTTATCACCATTACCACAAGCATGGCGCCTATATCCTGCAACATGCCGATTTGCCGGGTTTCTCGCAGAGCGACCAGAGCTTGTTGGCGGCGTTGGTCCAATATCATCGCCGGTCGTTTCCAGCGGAAGCCTTTTCGTATCTGCCGCGCGACGTGGCACCTTTGGCGCGGCGGTTGTGCGTGCTGCTGAGGCTGGCGGTGATGCTGAACCGGGCGCGCACCCGCCAACCGTTACCGGCGGTGGCGCTCTCGACGAACCAGCAACGGATGGAGTTGCGGTTTCCCGATGGTTGGCTGGACGAACATCCGTTGACTCGGGCCGATTTGGAAGGTGAGGCGCGCTTCCTTCGGAAAGCCGGGTTTCGGCTGGAATTCGCCTGAGTTCGATTCAGGGCTGTCGCTCGGCCGGAGTCTTTTCTGGAGCCAGAAACGGTTGTAGCAACAGGCCGTACAATCCCGTAGCCCGCCAATCGCGAAAGTACTCCAATCCGATGGTCATGCCGACATGACCATCGCGCGGCTGATCCCGATAGGTACCGAACAACCGGTCCCACCAGGGTAGGTTAAACCCGAAATTGCTGTCGGTTTCTTCCGGGCGTATCGAGTGGTGGACGCGATGCATGTCGGGCGTGACCAGCATCCACCGCAAGGCGTGGTCGAGCTTGAGAGGCAGGCAAACGTTGCCGTGATTGAACATCGCGGTGGCGTTCAGAGTCACCTCGAAAAGCATCACCGCTACGGGCGGCGCACCCAGAAGGATAACCACCGCCAGTTTGATCAGCATGGACAACACGATTTCCAGCGGATGGAAGCGCAGGGCGGTGGTTACGTCGAAATCCAGGTCGGTATGGTGCATCCGATGCAGTCGCCACAGTAGCGGTATTTTGTGAAATGCGACATGCTGAGCATAGATCGTTAAATCCAGCAGCAGCATGGAGATGACGAATGCCAGCCAGAACGGTGCGTGCAGCCAGTGGCATAGACCCCAGCCCTTCGTTTCCGCTAATCCCGCCGCACTGACCGCCAGTACCGGAAACACCAACCGCAGTGCCGCGCTATCCACCACGACGATACCGAGATTGGCCGGCCAGCGTCGGGTGCGCGGCAGGCTCGGCATCCGGCGCGGCTGCCGCCATTCCCACCACATCATCGCTAGCAGGACGCCAAGAAAGCAGCCCAGGCGGATGGTGGATTCGTGATGTAGTAGATCGTTCATGAAATGCCCGACGTGTCGTCCGGCCAATAATCCGGATCGAGAATCTGTTGCATCGTCAACGGGGATCGTTCTGGAAACGTTGTCAAGGGTAGGCGCGTTTCGCGGGCGGCGAGTCGGCGGGCGGCGGGATAGGCCTCTTCGATCACGGTTGGCACGGTGGGTTTGAGCGAGGGGCTTTGCCGAAGCAGGTAGGCGATTTGGTCGCGTTGCTCGTCGATGGTGAATCCCCAACTGTCCGACTGACGTTCGGGTTGATAGCGCCATTTCAGCAAATGCAGCAAGAGAATCTTCAGTCGACTGTAAAGTTCCCGCCGTTCGCTGGCGCCCATGCTATCGAGTTCCTCGATCAAATGTACGACATCCAATTCGCCTAGCCGGCCTTGGCGCAGGAGCGCGGCGGTATGGGTTGTCCAGGCATGACGGTCTTGCTCGTAGGGAGGTGCGTTCATGGTCAGATTCCTGTTGTCGAAATCCGTTGGATCCTTCGACGTGAGATTTTTGGCGTCGTTACCGACGACCAACATCACCGTACCGTAAACTATAATGCCACGGCTACGAATGTGGCCGCTTGCGCAAACGTTGATCCGACCGTTCGCCGCCGAGGAGTATTCCGTGCCTAGATTACCCCAAATTGTTACCGGCCAGTTTCCCGGTGCCCGTCCAAGGCGGCTGCGGCATGATGAATTTTCGCGCCGCTTGGTGCGAGAAACTGTGCTGACTGCCGACGATCTCATCCAACCGCTGTTCGTGATCGAGGGAGAGAAGCGGCGCGAGCAGGTAGCGTCGATGCCGGGCGTGGAGCGAGTGACCATCGACGAATTGCTACGCGAAGCCGAAACGCTGGCGAAATTGGGCGTGCCGGCGGTGGCCTTGTTCCCGGTGACGCCACCGGAAGCGAAATCGCTCGATGCCGCCGAAGCTTATAATCCAGAAGGTTTGGCGCAGCGGGCGGTGCGGGCGCTCAAGACCCATCTCCCCGAGCTGGGTGTGATCACCGACGTGGCGCTGGACCCGTTCACCAGCCACGGTCAAGACGGCTTGGTAGACGATTCGGGTTACGTGCTGAACGACGAAACCGTGAGCGTGTTGACGCGGCAAGCGTTGTCACATGCCGAGGCCGGCGCCGATATCGTCGCGCCGTCGGACATGATGGACGGNNTACAGCTATCAGATGGATCCGGCCAACTGCGACGAGGCGTTGCGCGAGGTGGCGCTGGATCTGGAGGAGGGTGCCGATATCGTGATGATCAAGCCGGGAATGCCTTATCTGGATATCGTGCGCCGGGTCAAAGATCAGTTTGCCGTACCCGCTTTCGTCTACCAGGTCAGCGGCGAGTACGCCATGCTGGTGGCCGCTGCCCGCAACGGCTGGCTGGACGAGCGGGCGGTGGTGATGGAGTCGCTGCTGTCGATCAAGCGGGCTGGGGCAGATGCGATTCTGACCTATTTCGCCGGACGGGTGGCCGGCTGGCTGCGGCAGGCACCATGAGAGGCTGGAAATTCTGGTTCCTGGCGGGAGTGGGACTGGTGGGAATGAGCGTGTTCTTTCTCGCCGTGATGCGCCCGCCCGGTGGCCAATCCTCCGCGCCCGGCCAGGATCTGCCCTGGCAAGTGACGCGCAGCCAAGATGGCGCCACCATCACCGTGTTCGGGCTGACTCTGGGCGAGAGCACGGTGCGGGACGCGATCGCGAAGTTGGGCCGACGCTACGAGTTGGGATTATTCCGGGACAAGCAGGATCGTTTGAGCTTGGAGTCCTATTTTCGAGACACCGTGGTCGGTGGCTTGAACGCCCGATTGGTGTTGTCGGCGCAATTGCCCGAGGAAATGCTGAAGACAATGCAAATCCATGCCGGCGAGGGCACGCTCACCGCAGAAGGCGTTCGGCGTTATACGGTCGTGGAGGCTGACCGGGATTTGGGATTGGGGGCGACGGTCGCAGCCATCACCTACATGCCGGTGGTCAAGTTCGATGCGGATCTGGTGCGTAAACGGTTCGGCGAGCCGGCAGAACGGATTAAAGTCGAAGACGGAACGCATTGGTTATATCCAGAAGTAGGGCTCGATCTGTTGCTAGGCGACAACGGCGAAGCTCTGTTGCAATACGTGCCGCCATCGGAATTCGAACGACGTTTGCGAGCGCCGTTGAGCGGCCAGGAACGGGAGAAAGCATGACGACCCAGCCCGACCGATACGCCGTGATGGGCAACCCCATCGCCCACAGCAAATCGCCGCGCATCCACGCCTTGTTCGCTGCTCAGACCGGCCAACATCTCGAATATCGCGCCATTCTGGTCGAGAAGGGTGGTTTCGCTGCCGCCGCGCGGGCGTTTCGGGAAGCGGGTGGCAAGGGTTTGAACGTCACCGTACCGTTCAAGCAGGACGCTTGGGTGTTTGCCGACCTGCCGAGCGTGCGCGCCGAGCGGGCTGGTGCGGTCAATACGCTGATTTTCGAGTCGGGTGGCGTGCGCGGCGATAACACCGACGGGCCTGGATTGATACGGGATTTGACGGTCAATCACGGTTATCGTTTGACGGGCCAGCGCATTTTGCTGCTGGGCGCAGGGGGCGCGACGCGGGGTATTTTGCAACCGTTGTTATTGGAGCGCCCCGCCCAACTGGTGATCGCCAACCGCACTGCCGACAAGGCGCTGGAGTTGGCGCTGCGTTTTAGCGATCTGGGCCGGGTGTCCGGTTGTGGGTTTACCGAGCTAGGCGGGCGGCGGTTTGACTTGATCGTCAACGCTACATCGGCCGGCTTAGAGGATGCTGTGCCGCCATTGCCGGATGGCATATTGGCGGCGGATGGTTGGTGCTACGACCTGATGTACGGCAGCGAACCGACCGCATTCGTGCGCTGGGGTCTGGAGCGTGGTGCCGTCCGATCATTGGACGGCTTGGGAATGCTGGTGGAACAGGCGGCGGAATCGTTCCACCTGTGGCGTGGTGTCTGGCCGGAGACCGGATCGGTGATCGCCGCTTTGCGGGTGGGATAACATTACCATTCTGAGTCAGGACAATTGGTTGTCGCCAACAGTGTTGCCGGATTCATTCCATGTCTCCAGCGAGCCGGCTCAACTGACCAGGTATGCGAATCCAGGCGTTGAGGCCGGTTGAGTAGTAGATGTTACCGGCGCTGTTGAGGCCAGCGAGGTCGTCGTACAGGTCGCCGTTGTAGTTGCCGCTTGTCAGCCGGGTGAGGCTGCCGTTGATGCGGATCCAGCTCGTTTTGTTGGTGGAGTAGTAGATGGCGCCGCTGGCGTTGAGGCCGGCGAGGTCGTCTTTGCCGTCGCCGTCGAAATCGCCGGCCACCAGTTTGGCGAGAGTGCCGTTGATGTGGGTCCAGCTCGTTTTGTTGGTGGAGTAGTAG
>DEHU01000194.1 GCA_002352125.1 Competibacteraceae bacterium UBA2792
CCAGGAAGGCGCGAACGTCTTCTTGGGTGTAACCGAAGGCTTGTTGCCGACGCAGCAAAGTGGGCGGATCGGGCGTCATCGGCCCGACTTCGGCCGGCAGATCCTTGAGGTGAATCTGCGTGGCATCCAGCCAAGTTTGGTACGGGTAGGCAGATGCCAGTTGATCCTTGATTTCGTCGTCGTCGATGATACGACCCTGTTCCAAGTCGATCAGCAGCATCTTGCCGGNNCCGTCGGTGAAGGCGATGGCGGCCGGCCCGTCCCACGGTTCCATCAACGCGGCGTGGTATTCGTAAAAAGCGCGTCGCTTGGGATCCATGAGGGGGTTGTCGGACCAAGCTTCCGGCACCATCAGCATCATNNCGCAGGGTATTGATCTCGCCGTTATGGCATAGATAGCGGAACGGGTGCGCCAGCGACCAGGAGGGGAAAGTGTTGGTCGAAAACCGCTGGTGGACCAACGCTAGCGCCGATTCCAAGCGCGGATCGCGCAGTTCCAGATAATAAACACCGATGTTGCGGGCCAGGATCATGCCCTTGTAGACGATGGTGCGGGATGACAGCGAGGCGACATAGAATTGCTGGCGACCCGGCAAATCCCGGTTCCAGATAGCGTGATGGGTTTGCTTGCGGGTGACGAACAGCTTGCGCTCGAAGGCATCGCCGTCTGGGCAGTTGGCGCCGCGTTTGATAAAAACTTGGCGAATCACCGGTTCGGTGGGACGAACGCTGTGGCCGAGACAGGAGTTGTCGGTCGGGACATCGCGCCAGCCCAGTACCGTTTGGCCTTCGGCAGCCATGCAGGCTTCGAGAGCAGCCTCGCTCTGGGCGCGGGCGTTCGGATCGCGCGGCAGGAATATCATGCCGACTGCGTAATCGCCAAACTCCGGCAAATCGATGCCGAGACTGGCGCATTCAGCCCGCAAAAAGGCATCGGGGATTTGCAGTAGGATGCCAGCCCCATCGCCGGCGAGTGGATCGGCGCCCACCGCGCCGCGATGGCTGAGGTTAGCCAGGATTTCTAGGCCTTGGCGGATCGGTCGGTGGCTCTTGCGGTTCTTGATATCGACGACGAAGCCGATACCGCAGGAGTCGTGTTCGTTGCGGGGGTCGTAAAGACCCTCGGCGGAGGGGTGGTGGGTCACAGTCATGCTTCATTCCTCAAATAACGGCGGCTGGTTGCATTCCTTGCGCGGGCGGCCCCGCAGATTACGATCCTGTCTAAATTTGCATACTACCGACCCCTTGACCCGTCGCGCAACCGCGAAAATGATGAGGACGAAACTTTATTCCTCTTGATTAGCTACGCAGTTCAGCAAGTTCGCTAGGCGAGCCTGTCTGGTAGATAGTTGGCGCATTCCAATAAAGGAGTTACGCGATAGGGATCGACCGGGCGCAGTTTCAAAAATGCCCGTCGATGGCGGAGTTCATGGCTCGCTATGGAGCCGAGGGGAAAATGCAGTGCTACGCCGCGCCGGTTATTCCTTGAGCCGATGCCGCTCCATGGTTTCGTGCCATTCCTTTTCTTCGGCGTGCAGATACAGACCGGTGGTGTCGATGCGGGCGTGACGGGCGTTGCGTTGCAAAAATTGAATGTCGATGCCAGCATCGGCTTGGTGAGTGATGCTGGTATGGCGGAACCAGTGGGTGGAGGCGCGACGCAACTTGTCGGCTTGATAGGGATCGTCCACTTCCAGCCGGGCCGCTGCCTTAGCGACCAGATCCTTGACGATGCGGTAGATCATGTTGTCGCCGATGCCGCCGGTTCCCTTGAGGTTCAGCACCAGCGGAGTAGTCTCGTCCGGCGCGGGTAAAGGCGGCAAGCCGTAAAAGCGCCGGTAGTCGCGCAAGGCTTGCAGCATATCCTGGTTGACCGGAACCTGGGCTTCCTTGCGACCCTTGCCGATCACATGCCACCACCAACGCCCGCGAACCTGGACGAAGCTGCTCATGGCGTGGCCGGCGACTTCGCTGACCCGTGGTCCGAGCAGATAGAGGATGGCGGTCAGGTACTTAGCGCGGGCGTGGTGCTGGCGGTCGCGCTCGCTGTCACGGGGCAGCTCATCGACTGTGGCCAACAGAGCTTGCCATTGATCGTGTTCGAGAAACCGCTCAACCTGGCGCATGGGCTGATGGCCGCGATTTCGGCGCCGAGCCAGCGCCAGCGGGTTGCCAGCAAGATAGCCGGCCTTGACCAGATAGCCGAACAGGGAGTTGACGATCAGCAAGGCAACCTTGCGGCTGGCTGGGTTGAGCGGGCCGAGAAATGGCCGCCAGCGGGAGCTGAAACGGGGCGCTTTTTGCCCGCACCAGCGGTCGCGGGGTTGGGGGTCGGTCAGGAAATTTTCGTAAAGAATGCAGTCTTCGCGGGTGAGACTGGACAATGGCTTACCGCATTCCAGCAGCGCCCACAGCAGCAGGCGCTCGGCTTCCTTGCGGTANNGGTTTGCGGCGAGTCGTGAAATTCGGCCAGCCAAGCTTGAATGGCTTCCAGGTCGTTGCCGGCGGCCAGTTGGCAGACCACGTCCGGCCCGGCGCGGTTGTTGCCAGCGCGACCATCGAGCGCTTCCGGCACCCGTAGGCGTTCCAGGGGCAGTGGTGGGCCGGAAGACGGCTGTGGGGCGTTTTCTTCGTTCTGGTGGAGAACGGTTGGGACTGGGGTCGCAAGGCTCATAAGGTCAACTCCAGCTTCGGGTTTTGAGTGCGAGCGTAAAACACACGTTGTTTGAATAGCTATAGCTGCGTGCCTCGGCAAAGACGAACAGCCCGCGCACCGGTGCCGGGGCCGGACCTGCATGTCATGGACTACTCGCATCGATGGATGTGGTACGACCGACCGTTTCAAATAACAGTATATGGCTCATACGCTCATGGATCATCCGCAAAAAATGCTGGCTCAACGACAAAAACGTAATTCATGATTATAGTAATAATCTTGAATTTTATTCCAAAGAATACGCGTAAAATACGTATTATGTAATTATTTTATGTACTATCATTAAACGCATCTTTCAATCAACGTTAGGTTTTCCGTCATGGCCCGCACTGGAATCAGCTTCGAAGACGTTCAGAATGCCGCCGAAACACTACTCGGGCGCGGCCTGAACCCCACTATCCAACGCGTGCGCGAACTGCTCGGTACAGGCAGTAACACCACCATCAGCGAACACCTGAAAAGTTGGCAGCAACAACTGGCCGAGACGCCAAAGATCATGCTGCTTCCGACTGTTCCCGAAGCGGTCGCGGCGGCACTGGATACGTTCTGGAAAATAGCTGTGCAACACGCCGAAGCGGTGTTCGAGGAGCAAAGGATCGCCGCCACACAAGCGGCCGAAACCGCCGAACGGGCACGCGATGCCGCTATCGCCGAACAAGGCCGAATTCAAGCCGAATTAAATGGCTTAAATCGCAAACTCGAAGCCGCGCAGACAGCCACCCGCGAACTCGCCGACCGTCTGTTGGTGGAACAAGAACGCCGAACCGCCGCTGAAACCACCATTCAAGCTGCCGAACAACGCGCCCGGACCGCCATCGAAACCGTCGCGCAAATCCGTATCGAGACCGAAGCGCGGGTCGAACAACTGGAAACTGCGCTCCAGCAGGCCCGCACCGACATGAAGCGGCAAGAAACCGAAGCGCGGCAACGGCTCGAAGCCGAACACCAACGCAGCGAGGCGAACGAAACCCGGCTGACCCAAATTCTCGAACAAAGCCGTTCGGAGTGGACTACCGAGCGCCAAGCGTTCGCAACCGAACGGCTTGACTGGAAAAACAGAGAAAACGCTTGGCACGTTCGCGTGGAAACCCAGGAACGCGAAAATGCGTCGATTCGCGAAACCCTGGCCGTTGCCAACGAACGCCAACATGGCCTATCGACCGAATTGCAACGGCTAAAAATCGGATTACAGGAAAGCGAAGCCCGCCATCTTGAAGCCTTGCGCGCTGCCGAAAATCTGCGTGGCGAATTAAAAGCGGCTTTGGAAACCCAACAACGCCTGCAGCAACAACTGGATCGCGAGCGACAAAACCGGCCCGAACGCAAAGCCGCACCTAAATCAAAATAATTTCTGGTGGCAGATTCCCTAGTTACCGCTGGGTATAATCGCTAGAATTTTGATCCATCATGAGAACCGGAACGGCTTCCCTAGCCTAAATCCGCCGCAAAACCACCTATCCGTTGGAAACGAGGTCCGCACCATCATGAATGCCGTGGTACACGCCCAGGCCGAAAGCCGCCATCTGCTATCCGGCAACGAAGCGGTGGCACGCGCCGCTTGGGAGGCCGGAGTCCGAGTCGCCGCCGCTTATCCCGGCACGCCCGCCACCGAAATCCTCGAAAATATCGCGCTTTATCCAGATATCTACTCCGAATGGTCCGTCAACGAGAAAGTGGCGGTAGAAGTCGCTATCGGTGCCTCGCTGGCTGGATCGCGCGCTCTGGCTGCCATGAAGCACGTCGGCATGAATGTCGCCTCCGACGCGTTCATGACTCAATCGCTGGCCGGGGTGGTCGGTGGGCTGGTCATCGTTGTGGCCGACGATGTAGGGCTTTCTTCCTCTCAAAACGAACAGGATTCCCGTTACTGGGGTCGCTTCGGCCACATGCCGAT
>DEHU01000098.1:0-14768 GCA_002352125.1 Competibacteraceae bacterium UBA2792
CGACGCCAGCATGAGTTCGCTCAAGGAGAATCTCGACAATTTGGACATGATCATCCCCGAATGGCTGCATCTCGCCGGGGAAGATGGCTCGATTCGGGAAGATGACCCCAACAGGGAGGCGCAGGTCACTCAATATATTCGCGCCCGTCGAGCCGATTTGCGGATCATGCCCCTGGTCAACAACTGGAACGGCCAGGAATGGGAGGGGGACAAGCTGGGCCGCATGGTTGCCAGCCCGGCGGCGCGCGCCCGTGCCATCGAACAATTAGTGGCTTACGTGGATCGTCACGGCTTCGCCGGCATCAGCATCGACTTCGAAACCATCCCGGCTAAGTCGCAGCCCGACTTTCGGCGCTTTATCGCCGAGCTGTACGCAACGCTGCACCCCAAAAACCTGCAATTGTCGGTCAACGTGCCGGCCAGCGATCCGGCCTTCCAGTACGCCGAGCTGGCCCGCAACGCCGATTACCTGATCCTGATGGCCTACGACGAACACTGGTCGACCGGCGCAGCCGGCCCCATCGCCAGCCTGCCCTGGTTCGCCAAAATCTTGCGCCAGCGCCAGCGCGACGTGCCCGCCGAGAAAATGATCGTGGCCATCGGCAACTATGGCTACGACTGGCTCGATGGCAGCCACCACGCCGAAGAAATGACTTTCGAGGAAGCCGTGCTCACCGCCCAGGAGTCGGAAGGCAATATTCATCTCGACCCGGCCTCTCTCAATCCCACCTTCGACTACGCGGACGACGACGACCGCATCCACCATGTTTGGCTACTGGATGCGGTGACGGCGTTCAACCAACTGGCCGTCGCCCGTTCGCTGCAACCGCGCGGTTTCGCCCTATGGCGCCTGGGCGGCGAAGATCCATCGCTGTGGCAAGTATTCGGCAAGCACGATCCGCTGGATGCAGCACAAGCTGCTCGATTGGCGGATATCCGCTTCGCTTATGGGCTGGACTACGAGGGGCGCGGCGAAATTCTGCGCATTACCGCCCAGCCCCATTCGGGAAGCCGCACCATCGAATTCGATCCAAAACGCAACCTGATCGCGGCCGAACATCTCGCTGTCTTCCCTTCCCCCTACGTGATTACTCGCCAGGGCAACGCGGAACGCAAAATAGCCCTGACCTTCGACGATGGCCCCGACTCTGAGTACACACCCCAGATTCTCGACGCCCTGCGCCAAGCGGGAGCACACGCCACCTTCTTCATCATTGGCGCCAACGGCGAATTGCACCCGGAACTCTTGCGCCGCATCGTCGATGAAGGCCACGAACTCGGTAACCACACCTTTACCCACCCCAATATCTCGGTCATTTCGCCCACTCAGCTCGAACTCGAACTGTCCGCGACCCAGCGCCTGTTGGCCAGCGCGGTGGGACGGCGTTCGCTGCTGTTCCGTCCGCCCTACGCGGAGGACTCCGAGCCAGAGACGATCGATCAGGTACGCCCCATCGAACTGGCTAGCAAACTAGGCTATCTTGCCGTGGGCATGCAAATCGACCCGGACGACTGGAAGCGCCCAGGGGTAGACGAAATCGTGCGTCGTACCGTGGACGAAGCGGAGCGAGGCGAGGGCAACGTGGTCCTGTTGCACGATGCCGGCGGCGACCGCAGCCAGACGGTGCAAGCCATTCCCAAGCTCGTCGAGGCTCTGCGCGGTCGCGGCTTCCAGTTCGTCACCATATCCGACCTGCTGGGTCGTAGCCGGGATGAGGTGATGCCGCCGGTGGCTCCGGAAAGCCGGTGGCAAACCTGGTTGGACCGGACCGCTTTCGGCGTGCTCAACCTGACAACGGTCACCATCCACTGGTTGTTTCTAATCGGTATCGTGCTGAGAATCGCTCGTCTGCTGTTCATCGGCACACTCGCCGTTTATCAGCGTTGGCGCAAGCGTCGCCTCGTCTTCGATGCGGCATATTCCCCTTCGGTAGCGGTCGTGATACCCGCCTACAACGAGGAGAAAGTCATCGCGCAAACCATCGCCTCGCTATTGGCCTGCGATCATCCCGATCGCTTCGAAATCGTCGTAGTGGACGATGGCTCCACCGATGCCACCTATCGCTTGGCTCTCGACGCGTTCGCCGACGAACCCCGGGTGCGGGTGTATACCAAGCCCAACGGCGGCAAACCGGCGGCGCTTAACTTCGGTCTGACCCAGACCCAGGCCGAGATCGTGGTGGCTCTGGATGCCGATACGGTTTTTGCCCGCGACACCATCACCAAGCTGGTCCGCCATTTTGCCGATCCCCGGGTCGGTGCCGTGGCCGGCAACGCCAAGGTAGGCAATCGCACCAACGTGCTGACCTGCTGGCAGGCGCTGGAATACATCACCAGCCAAAATCTGGACCGGCGCGCCTTCGACGTGCTCAACTGCATCACGGTCGTGCCAGGAGCGGTGGGAGCGTGGCGGCGCGAACCGATCATGCAGGCGGGCGGCTTTAGCGACCTGACGCTGGCGGAAGACGCCGATCTGACCTTGGCTATCCGCAGGCTGGGCTACGTTATCGTGTACGAGGACGAAGCGGTAGCTCTCACCGAAGCACCCGATACCGTCCGCGGCTTCATCCGCCAGCGTTTCCGGTGGATGTTTGGCACCATGCAGGCGGCCTGGAAGCACGCCGACGTTTTGTTCCGGCCACGCTATGGCGCACTGGGTTTCGTCGCTTTACCCAATATATTTATCTTCCAAGTATTTTTTCCGTTGATTTCGCCGGTGATGGATCTGTTGCTCGTCGGTTCGCTGGCGTCGGCGGCTTTCGATCGCTGGCAACACCCGGTCGAGTATTCCACCGATGCGCTGGGGCGTGTGCTGTTTTATTACGCCCTGTTCGTCACGGTGGACTATCTGGCGGCGACGCTAGCCTTTGCGATGGAACGGGGAGAAAACAAGTGGCTGCTCGCCGGGCTGTTCTGGCAACGCTTCTTCTACCGGCAGTTGATGTATTACGTGGCCATCAAGAGCACTCTGGCTTCCTTGCGAGGCGTGCTGGTGGGCTGGGGCAAACTGGAGCGCAAGGCCACGGTCAAGTTCGCCTATGAAACAGGCTCACCACATCGCTTGCATGGAGAATAACGGCATGTTTTTTGGCCAGAAAATCCATCCGCTCAATTTCGATTATCCCGAACAATTGGCAATCGGCGATACTGCTGTCGAGCTAATCGGATCGAGCATCCACCTGCGGATCACCTGCGCCGATATCGCCACCGGCTGTTTAAGGCTGCGTTTCGAAAATGTCCGGGCCGCCGACCTGCGCCAGTATTCGGATGCCGTGTTACCGGAGCATCGAACCGGAAAAGCCGTAGCGCCGAGACAGACCGGCGAAACGGTAGCGTTCGGGGCGAGCGCCGGGCAAATCGAGTTGGGCGCTGTGCAATTGCGGTTGGAACTGGCTGGCTTCGCCCTGGCAACCGTCGCGAACGGTATCGGCTGTTGCGGCGAAAACTTGCTGCTGAATTTCGATCTGGCCAGCACGGACGGTTGCTACGGTTTCGGCGAACGCACCAAGCGCCTCAACAAGCTCGGCGACAGCGCCGATTGCCTGACCGTGGATGTGGTGGCGGTGTTTCGGCATACCTACGATCGCGACGACTACGACCCCACCTACGTTGCCATTCCCTTGGCGATCCTCAAAAGCGGCGAGCGGTTTTTGGGGCTGTTCTTCGATAACCCCGGCCGCGCGATCATGGATGTCGGCAAGATCAAACCAGGCGAGTTCTGGTATCAAGCCTTCGGGGGTACGACCGACCTTTACCTGCTGGCCGGACCGGGCTTGGCCGACGTCGTTCGACGCTATGCCATGCTGACCGGCCGGGCACCGCTGCCGCCGTTGTGGGCGCTGGGCTACCACCAGTGCCGCTGGGGCTATCGGCGCGCGGCGGAGTTTCGGGAGCTGGCGGCGCGATTTGCCGCCGCCGCCGTGCCGGTGAGCGCCCTGTGGTACGACATCGATTACATGGACGAGTACCGGCTGTTCACCTGGAATCGCGCGGATTTTCCCGATCCGGCCACCCTGAACCGCGACTTGAAAAAGGCCGGCATCCGCGCCGTGACGATCGTGGACCCCGGCGTGAAGCGCGAGCCGGGCTATGCGGTGTACGACAGCGGCCGGGAACGGCAGGCGTTTTGCCGAACCGCCAGCGGTCGCGATTACGTCGGCAAGGTCTGGCCAGGCGACACGGTATTTCCCGATTTCACCTTAGAAAGCGTCCGCGAGTGGTGGGCCGACTGGTTGGTGGATTTTCTGCGCGACAGTGCGGTAGACGGCGCTTGGCTGGATATGAACGACCCGGCCACCGGCTACAGCCGGACCGAAGAGATGCGTTTCGATCATGGCGCGATTCCTCACGACCGCCATCACAACCAGTACGCCCATTTCATGGCGATGGCCAGCCGGCACGCTTGCGACCGGCTCGATCCCGATGGGCGCCCGTTCCTGTTGACCCGCAGCGCCTGCGCCGGAACCCAGCGTTACAGCGCGGTGTGGACCGGCGACAACGCCAGCAATTGGAAACACTTGCGGATGGCGTTGCCGTGTTCGCTCAATTTGAGCTTGTCCGGGGTGGCATTCAACGGTCCTGACGTGGGCGGCTTCATGGGCGACACCAGCGCCGAACTGCTGGTGCGCTGGCATCAGGCATGCTGCCTGTTCCCGTTTTTCCGCAACCATTCTATTCGCCACTCTCAACCCCAGGAACCGTGGCAGTTCGGGCCGGCACCGCTGGCCGCCATGCGCGGCGCGATCCGCGCTCGCTATCGGCTGCTGCCGTATCTGTATCAGTGCTTCTTCGCCCACTGGCGCGACGGCGATCCGGTCATCCGCCCGTTGCTGTATCACTATTCCGGGCCGGAATATATCGATCTGGACGATCAATATCTGGTCGGCGATGCATTGCTGGTCGCACCGATTCTTTACGGCGAAGGGCAAGGACCGGAAATGCTCCGCGATGGCACCATCATGCAGGAGCGCTCCATACGCTTGCCGCCGGGCTGGTGGTTCGACCTGAACCGAGGCGATTGGGTGGCAGGAAACCGGGTTTTGTCCTATGCCGCCGCATTGGATGAATTGCCGCTGTTCGCTCGGGACGGCGCGGTGCTGCCGTATTGTGCCGGGCCGCTGCGCAACAGCTTCGTGGATTTGAGCGCCATCGAACTGCACCTATTCTGTCGCGACCGGCCGGCGTCGTTCGACTACGCGGTGGACGACCTGGAAACGCGACGTTATGAGGCTGGCGATTACGGTGTGGCTCGAATCACAGCGGAAATCCAAGGTCAGCGCCTGAAAGTGGATATCGCCGAAACCGGCCGCTATCCCCGCGCAACGGTGGCTTTCTCGCCGGTGGTTTACGGGTGCCCGGAACCGCTGGAACTGGAACTGACCGTCGATGGCTGCACCGTCGCCGGGCCTTTGCGGGCCGGCCAACGGGAGTGGCTATGCCGAATGTTGCCGGTGCTGGCTTGAATCCGCCGCCGCTTCGGGTTGCTAATTTCAAACTAGGCCATGACCATCTATCTTGTGGCAGTAAGCGGCCGATACGCTTAGTTTCGTAGTCGAAAGCGAATCCGCTGGGTCACGACTCCCCTTCCATTGGACGGATAAAAACGCCAGCGCGACACGGTCTGTCGCGCTTCCCGATCCAACGATTCGTTGCCGCTGCTTTCTGCGATATCGATCGTTTCCACGCGCCCCATTTCGTTGACCGTGAGCCGTAGCAATACCTGTCCTTCGATACCACGCTGGCGCGCCAGCGGCGGATAACGCGGCGGTGGATTGCCCGGCATGGGTTGCAAGCGGGTTTCCGTCGCGGGAGAGGGCGGGGGCTGATGAACTGAAGACGTCACCGAGCTTTTAAGATTGTTACCTGGCGCTTTTTCGCCGCCGTCCGTCTGTTTCCCGCCTTTAGCCGAATCTGGGTTGTTCGGTGTGGGCAATGCGGCTGCCGTGCGCGCTGGGCGTGGGCGTGCCGGATGAACCGTTGAGGCATTGGCGGTGGCTTTGGTTACCGTTGGAGGCGGCGTGGCTTGTTTGGGCCGCTTCGGTTTGGCCACGCGCACCGGACGCGGTGGTGTCGTATCGCGGCGTTCGCGCAAATCTGGTTTGGTTTGTGGGATGGGTGGCGACGATGGCAACGCGGGTTCGCGTATCGGCTCGACAGATGCGGGAGGTACAGCGGACGCAGCGGACGCGGGCTGCGACTCGGGCGTAATGGATTCCCGGGATTGCTGTGTTGGCGAGGCAGGTACTGGAGTTACCAGCGTCATCTGCAATACGGTCGGAGGTTTGAAGGTCGGTTGCCACGCGACCGGCAGAGAGAGCAGGCCAAGATGCATGCTGACCGACAAACAGGTTGCGAGCCCCAGACGAGCCGATTCGACATCGTGCCATGCGCTGCCAGCGTTCATCCAGGGTACTCTCGATCGCGAGAATATCGCTGCCATGGCAGTACGTAACGCTGACTCTCGTATTCGCCTTGCAAAGCCGTCACACGATAGGTATCGGCCAAGTGGTGCGTGGTGAGCACGGACCGAGGCGTACCGCTGGCGACGAGCCTCCCATCCCGCAACAACACCAGTTCGTCGCAGAATCGAGCGGCCAGGGTCAAGTCATGCAAAACGATGATGACCGCCGCGCCAGTATCGGCATGATCGCGTAATAATTCCATCACTCGTAATTGATGGTAAGGATCGAGCGAAGCAACCGGCTCATCGGCCAAGACCAACGGTGCTTCCACCGCCAGCACCCGCGCCAATAGGGTTCGTGCCCGCTCGCCGCCCGATAGGGTGTCGAACGGGCGTTCGGCCAGTGCTGCGATGCCGGTGCGTTCCAGTGCGGACGCGACTGCCAAGCGGTCGGCCGCTGCGGGCGAATGCCAGGGCGCCTGATGCGGCAAGCGTCCCAACTCGACCAGACGGCGCACGGTTAACGGCCAGTGAGCCGTCTGGCCCTGAGGTAGATAGGCCAAGACGCGAGCCCGTTCCCGCCGGTTCAACCGCGCCAACGAGCGTCCCTGAATCCGTATTTCGCCTTGAAATGGCCGCAAGCCAGCCAATGCCGCCAGGAGAGTGGTCTTGCCAGCGCCATTTGGGCCAAGCAGCGCCAGCATCTGGCCGGCGGCGACCCGCAGCCCGACTCCGTTCACCACTGGCCGCCCGGCCAGGGCGACGCGGATTTGATCGGCTTCCAACAATATCATGGCGCTGTCCGGCGCGTGTAAAGCAACAGATGGACAAAAAACGGTACGCCGAGCAACGCGGTCACTACCCCCAGCATCAATTCCTGACGGGTTGGGATCAACCGTACCGCCAAATCTGCTGCCGCCAGCAACGCAGCGCCGGTCAAAGCCGCTGGTAGCAGGATTCGACTCGGCTGATAGCCGAGCCAGGGCCGAAGCAGGTGGGGTGCAATCAGGCCAACGAAGCCGACGGTGCCGGTAACCGCCGTGGCGGCGCCTACGGTCAGCGCCGTACCGCCGATTACGCGCGCGTGCAGCCAACCGATTCCGACGCCGAGACTGCGGGCAGCATCTTCGCCCAAGGTCAGCGCGTCCAGTTCCCGACCGGCGCTCAACAACAGCGCCCAACCGACGGCCATGAACGGTATCGCCAGGGCAACGTCGGACAAACCTCGATCGCGCAACGAACCGAGCAACCACAACACCATTTCGCTCAACGCCAACGGATTGGGTGCCAGATTCAAGGCCAGCGATGTCAAGGCTATCGCCAGACTCGACACCGCCACCCCCGCCAAAATCAAGGATAAGGGATTGGAATCGCGCGCCGCCAGCAACGCCAGAATCAAGGTGGCCAGCAGCGCACCGAGCAGTGCGCAGCCCGGCAGTGCCCAAACCGTGACGCGAGCGAGTCCAAAATACAAGGCCAGCACTGCACCCAGTCCGGCACTGGCCGAAACGCCGAGAATCCCCGGCTCGGCCAGCGGGTTGCGCAACAAGCCTTGCAGGGCGGCGCCGCTGAGACCTAACGACGCGCCGACCAGCAAACCCAGCAACACTCTCGGCAAGCGGATTTCCAGCACGATGACCGCCAGTCGTGGATCGCCGTCGAGCAAGTGCAGCAGGGTTTGCCACGGATTCAACGGCAGACTGCCCAACAACAAGCCGGCGACCGTCAGCCCGACCAGCAACACGACCAAACCGAGGCTGATCTGTCGATAACGCTGGCTATCGGTCGAAGCAGTCATGGGACGTTCTCCGATACCGGCAAGCGTTCGGCAATGTAATCGGCGGCTTCGGCCAAGAACCAGCCGCTACAGATCCAGTAGCGGTCCGGTACGGCAATCGCCGGCAATCGGGTCAACAGGTGACGGAAGACGGGATGTCGCGCGAACGCCATCCGCAAGGTATCGCCACCCTGGTCGAAAAAGCCCATGACGATCAGATCGGGTTCGGCGAGCGCCAACTGCTCCAGTTTGAAGGTTCCCCAACCCTGTAGACCCAAGGTGGTTGCCAGATTGCGCGTGCCGGCCGCTTGCAACACGGCGTCGATAAAAGTGCCTGCGCCAGCGCTACCGCCATCGGGCAGAAAATAAGCGGCGAGCGGCGGTCGAACAAGGTGGCGGTGGGCCGCCAGGCGTTCCAGTTGCGCCTCCATCTCGGCCACTCGCGCCTCTCCTTGTGCGGGACGCCCGAGTGCGGCAGCGACGGTGCGGGTCGTTGCCGCGATCTCGGCCCAACTGTCGGGCAACGGGAGCTGGATCACCCGGATGCCGAGACGTTCCAAGCGCTCGCTGGTACGCAGAGGTAGCCAGCGATCAGTCAGCACCAATTCGGCCTGCAATGCCACCAATTCCTCGCTATCGCCGCGATGGGCCGGGTAGCGGACCGCTTCGGCGGCGAACAGGGATTGATTCGGGTCGGCGGCATCAGGCGAAACGGCGACGATCTGTGCAGGATCGGCCAATCCCAACAGATATTGATCGGCGCACACGGTCAACGAGGCGGCTCGCGGCAACGCCGCCAACGCCAACATCGGCGATCCGAGCAGGATCAGGCCCAGCAGGCACACCAATCGCCTATTGCCGCTCGCACGCATGGCCATGTTCAAAAGCGGTAGCGCGCGCCGAGATAAAGCCCGCGCTCGGTGCCGCTGTAGCCGAGTACATCTTCATAGCGTTCGTCGAACAGATTTTCGATCCGCCCGTACCATTGCCAACGGTCGTTCCATTGATAGCTGGCTGCCAGATTCACCACGGTGTAACCGTCGAGCGTTACCGGGGTCGTGGCAAAGGTTTCCGAATCGAAAGCGGTATCGGTGAAGGAACCGCTATAGCGGACCGCCAGATTGAGGTTGGTGCGGTCGGTAGCCCGATAGTTGAGATTGAGACTGGCGAGGTGACGCGGCCGGCGCGGTATAGCCTGGCCTTCGGAATCCTCGGCGTCGGTATAGGTGTAGGCCAAGGTTCCATTGAGCTTGGGGGTCAGCTCGGCATTGACGCTCAGTTCGATGCCACGGGCACGACTTTCGCCGGGCAGGTTGATCACCGTGCGTCCAGCGCCGACGATGGTGTTATCGATACGGTTGTGGAAGCCGGTCACGTCGAATCGCAGCCGTTGATCGAATAGAGCTTGCTCCCAACCGATATCGAAACCGCGACTCTCTTCCGGTTGCAGATCGGGATTGCCTTGAAAGTCGCCGGAAAAGCCGAACAGTTCGGTCAGGGTCGGGTTTTTGACCGCCGTGCCGTAACTGGTGTGCAGGCGGGCGCCGGTAGCCGGCCAGAGATAAGCAGCGGTTAGCCGATAAGTATCGGCATCGTCGAAGCGATCATTGAAATCGTGCCGCGCACCGACGGTCAGGAACAAGCGTTCTTTCAAGCCCAAACCATACTGCAAGGCGAGGCCCGTATTGTGGATCGAATTGCTGGCGAAATAGGTGTTGCGCGCTTCGTCCTGCTTATCCTTGACCAGAACAGTCAAGGTCTGCTCGGCGCCAGGCGTCGAGAGGAAATAGTTGCTTTGATAGTCGAATTGATTGGAATGACCGGTGCTGTCGAACGCCTCGAACCCGGTACTGTCGATTTTGCTGTCGAGGTCGTAGCGGGAAGCGCCGAGCAAATGTTCCCAAGCACCG
Source organism: Competibacteraceae bacterium UBA2792 (assembly GCA_002352125.1). Taxonomy (GTDB): domain Bacteria; phylum Pseudomonadota; class Gammaproteobacteria; order Competibacterales; family Competibacteraceae; genus Competibacter_A. Next base: position 10,088 of record DEHU01000098.1, read on the forward strand.
CCAAACAGGGTGAAACGGCCTTGCAGGCGTAACAGGTTTTGCCGACTGTCGGCCTGGTCATTGCTGTCGACCACCGGGCGGATACTCCCGCCGAGGAAAGCGTCGAAGTCCGAACGGGTGTGGGTATAGCGTTCCATCACGCTCAATTCCAGATCGTCGTGCGGGCGGGCGCTGCCTTTGAGCAGCAACGTGCCGATGGTGGTGGCATCGTCCTCGCTGTTGCCGCGCCAAGCGCTGCCGGCGGACCAGCCGTTGGTATCGAACCACGTTCCGCTGAGTAGGGCATCGTAGCGGTCGCCGCGTCCACCCACGCTACCGGCGGCTTGCCGGGTGGCGAAACTGCCGGCTTCGAGGCGGGCGCTGGCTTGCCACGGTTGTTCGGCACGGCGGGTGACGATATTGATGACGCCACCGATGGCGGAGCTGCCCCACAGCACGCTTTGCGGACCGCGCAATATTTCGATCCGTTCGACCTCCAGGTCCAGCAGGTTGCTGAAATCGAAAGCGCCACCATCGGGATTGTTGACTTCCACCCCATCGATCAATACCAGCGTCTGGTTGGATTCGGCACCGCGCAAATAGACTTCGGTCAGGGCGCCGGGGCCGCCGCTGCGGCTGACCGTCGCACCGGGCACATCGCGCAAGGCGTCGGCTACCACGTGAATTTGCCGTTGTTCCAATTCTTGCTCGGTCAGCACCGTGATCGCGCTGCCGGATTGTTCGGCTGGGATCGGGATTCGGGTTGCGGTGACCACCAGCTCCGGGAGTGGCTCCTGCGCTGCTGCGCTGCTGCCGAAGCCGGCCAGTAGACCGAGCGCGGCGAGCGATGGGGCAAAACGATGACAGTCGATGAAAGAGACGTTCATGGCGATCGCGTTTCCTATTGGAGTTATCGTCGAACCGGCTACGGAAGCCGGTCCATTGTTTGCTGGAAACATGCGATCGCCGGTCGGTTGACCGGCCTGCTGGAAGAGCGGAAAACGCTTTTGCGAAGAAAAGCATCGGCCTGCCGCTGGCGAGCGCTCGGTTTCCCGCATCGCCAAAACGGAGGACCGTCCCGTCGAAAGCTCCCGTTCGACGGCTAGGCGACGCCTGGGACGGCAGGTCTCCTGGCTGGCGGGTCGGTGCCGGGCGTTCGGCCTTCCCAGTTGCCCAGTGGCCTTGTACGAACGCCGGCTCGCCGCTCACAGTTGCGGGGACAGCCGCGGATTCGGCCGGCCGAGCCGGCTTTACCGCGTTCCCTTTTAATCCCGCTGGGGGAACCGTCTTACCGGATAGAGTAGCGACGCGGGAGTGCGTTTGGCAATCCGCATCGTGGTTTTGGACCGCGCATACACGAGGAAAAAAGCGATTGTGGGTCGCTCAAACGCCAAAGCGAGGATCGCGTTCTTCGATCTTGGCGCGTTCCCACAAGGCGTCCATTTCCGCCAACGTCGATTGCGCGGGCACCCGGCCGGTTTCCGCCAGCCATGCTTCGATTCGCCGAAACCGCCGCTCGAATTTACCGTTGGTCCCGCGCAGCGCCGCCTCTGGATCGAGCTGGAGATGGCGGGCCAGATTGGCGACGGCGAACAGCACGTCGCCCAGCTCGTCGGCCAGCCGTTCCGGCGACGATTGGGCCATGATTTCGTGGCGAATTTCGGCGATTTCCTCCTGAATCTTGGCCAAGATTGGCTCCACCGCGCCCCAATCGAAACCGACCTTGCTGGCTTTCTTTTGTAGCTTGACCGCACGGGTCAGCGCCGGCAGCGCCAGCGGCACGCCGTCCAGCGTACCGGCGGGTTGCTGGGGCTTTTCGGCGGCTTTGATCCGCTCCCAAGCCGCCATTTGCGCGGCGGCATCGGCATACCGTTCGTCGCCGAAGACATGCGGGTGGCGGCGGGTCATCTTTTCGACGATGCCGCCCGCCACGTCGGCGAAACCGAATCGGCCTTCCTCGCAGGCGATCTGGGCGTAGAACACGACCTGAAACAGCAAATCGCCCAGCTCTGCTTTCAATTCGTCCCAGTCCTCGCGGGCGATGGCGTCGGCAACTTCGTAGGCTTCCTCGATGGTGTGAGGCACGATGGTGGCGTAGGTTTGTTCCCGATCCCACGGACAACCGTTGTCGGGATCGCGCAATCGCGCCATCACGACCAATAGTTCTTCCAATTCCCGCATTACCTGTTCCCCATGAAAATTTTCCCTACCGTATAACCTGCTCTCATTCCTTCGGGCAAGTCTGGGGGGTTGCGAAATCGCAATGCCGGACACCATTCAGCGATGTATGCTGAATCGTGACAAAAATCCAATGGGTATGGGAGAAATCGATGATTTTCAAATTGATGGATTATCGTTGTGGTGTCGTTCGTTCATGGCTGGCATTGATTCTGACGATTGTGGTCGGCAATGCCTGGGCGCAAACGGCCGAACTCAGCACCGGGGAAATTCAGACTCTGACCTTCATGCGCGAAGAGGAAAAGTTGGCACGGGATGTTTACTTGACCCTGAACGATATCTGGGCACAACCCGTGTTGGCCAATATCGCCAAATCCGAGCAACGACACATGGATGCGATGCTGGCTTTGCTCGATCAGTACCGGTTGGCCGATCCTGCGAGTCCGGAGGTGGGAGTTTTCAACAATACCGATTTACAGGCTCTGTATGAGCAATTGGTCGCTCGTGGTCGGCAGTCCGCCCTGGAGGCGTTGTACGTGGGCGCCGCGATCGAGGAAATCGATATTCTCGATTTGCAGCGGGCTATCGCCGAGACGAATCATACTGATTTGCAGCAGAGTTACGAAAATCTGCTGGCCGGGTCAAACAACCATTTGCGTGCGTTTGTCCGCAATATAGAAAACCAGGGGCTGGTTTATGAACCGCAGTATTTGAGCGTCGAACAGCTCGAAGCGATCTTGACGGCACCGACTCAGCGCACGAATCCGAGGGGTCGCAACCAAAACGGCCGACGGGGTCGTTGAGATCGGGTCCGCTAAGGAGATCAGGCGATCCGTGCCACCCATGCCGCAACCAAGATGGTGGACGGGGTTATTAAGATCGCCCCCGTCGTTTGCCGGCGCCGCACGGACTGCCTTGGGTAAATGCGCGCTGCGGTCGGCGGTCGGCCGGCGGGTTGGCTGGAGAAGGACCACGCGCCGTTCGCCCGCCATCGGTGCGCGGCGGCAAACCGGTATGTTGGGTCAACAAGCGTTGCGGGCCGTGCTTGCGGCCGGCGCGGGCACCTTCGCCGCCGCCAAGTCCGGTGCCGGACGGTTGCCAGAGGGGAATCAAATGCCGCTTGCCGCTGCCGATCAGATCGGCGCGGCCCATGCGACGGAGTGTTTCGCGCAACAACGGCCAGTTCTCGGGATCGTGATAACGCAAAAACGCCTTGTGTAACCGCCGTTGCTTCAAGCCCTTGGGCGAGGTGACCGTTTCGCCTCGGTCGCGGTGGATACCTTTCAGCGGATTGCGACCGGTATGGTACATAGCGGTGGCTAAGGCCATCGGGCTGGGCAGAAAAGCCTGCACTTGGTCGGCCCGAAAACCGTTGCGCTTCAGCCATAGAGCGAGATTCAGCATATCCTCGTCGGTGGTACCGGGGTGGGCGGCGATGAAATAAGGAATCAGATATTGCTCCTTGCCGGCTTCTTTCGAAAATTTCTCGAATAATTCCTTGAAGCGATCATAAGCGCTGAGACCGGGTTTCATCATCTTCGATAGCGGACCCGGTTCAGTGTGTTCAGGGGCAATCTTCAGATAGCCACCGACGTGATGGCTCACCAGTTCGCGCACGTAGGCAGGATCGCGGATCGCCAGGTCGTAACGTACTCCGGAGGCGATCAGGATTTTCTTGACGCCGGGCAGTTCCCGCGCCTTGCGGTACAAACCGATTAGAGCGGAATGATCGGTATCGAGATTCGGGCAGACGTCTGGGAAGACGCAGGACAATTTGCGGCAATTCCGCTCGATTTCCCGCGACTTGCAGGCCAACCGGTACATGTTGGCAGTCGGCCCGCCAAGATCGGAGATGACCCCGGTAAAACCGGGCGTCCGGTCGCGGATCTCCTCGATCTCGCGCAGGATCGAGCTTTCCGACCGGGATTGGATGATGCGCCCTTCGTGTTCGGTGATCGAACAAAAAGTGCAACCGCCGAAACAGCCGCGCATGATNNATGTTGACCGAAAAGCGGATCATTTCGTAGGCGGGAATCCGTGCGCCGCCGTAGCTCGGATGGGGAAGGCGGGCATAGGGCAGATCGAACACGGCGTCCAATTCCGAGGTGGTCAACGGTATCGGCGGCGGGTTCAGCCACACATCGCGGTCGCCGTGACGTTGAACCAAGGCGTAAGCATTGCCGGGATTGGTTTCCAGATGCAGCCGCCGCGAGGCGTGGGCGTACAGTACCGGATCGTCGCGGACCTGTTCGTAGGCCGGCAGACGAACGGCCATTTTAGCCCGGTCGTGCGGCGCGGAGCGGGGCCGATCCACTTCGGTGGCGTCGGTTTCCTGCCAACCGTCCGGCCAGCCTTTATTGATAAAAGCAGTGCCACGCACGTCACGGATGGTTTTAGGCTGCTCACCGGCAGCAACGCGGTGAGCGATTTCGACGATGGCCCGCTCGGCGTTGCCGTACAGCAGCAGGTCCGCCTTGGCGTCGACCAGGAGGCTGCGCCTGACCTTGTCCTGCCAGTAGTCGTA
>DEHU01000098.1:14912-15177 GCA_002352125.1 Competibacteraceae bacterium UBA2792
CATGCCGAAGCTCGGGTGGTCGACATAGGCGTCGCCGCTGACGATGACGATGTCGCAGCGGTCCCAGCCCAGCGCAGCCATTTCCTCACGGCAGGTCGGCAGGAAGGGTGCGGGGCCGAAGCGGCGCGCCCAGAAGGGTCGATAGGCGGTCAGCGCCTTCGGGGCGCCAGGGTCAGGGTTCACGAGCGGGACCAGGGTGGCGGAGACCGGTATTGTCGAGGCCCAGGCAGTGGCATGGTGCGGGACGGGTCTTGTGAAATGACAG
>DEHU01000289.1 GCA_002352125.1 Competibacteraceae bacterium UBA2792
GTTGCCCGCCCAGCCGGCATGGACTTCCAGGAATTGGCCGTTATCCACCAAGCGATTGATGACGAGTTTGACATCCATCGGTTCGGCGGAGGTTTCCGGAATCAAAGCGTTGATGCCTTCGTCCGGAGAAAGATCAAGATCGGGATAGGGCCGATGCGGCGGATCTTCAGTGTTGTTGGACGGCAGATAGCTCAGCAACGCCTTGGCGATTTGGACCGCGTGACGGTCATCCTCGGCGACGAAGTGGACATTGCCGCTGACCGTGGCGTGCATCTCGGCGCTGCCGACCTCGTCCAGACTGGTGGTGCGTCCGGTGACCGCCTTGATCACCTCTGGGCCGGTGATGAACATGTAGGCGTTGTGCTTGGTCATGATGATGTAGTCCATCAGCGCCGGCGAATACGACGCGCCACCGGCGCAGGGACCGGCGATGATGGCGATCTGCGGCACCACGCCCGACAGCAGCACGTTGTGATAGAACACCTCGCCGTAGCCGGACAAAGCATCCACCGCTTCTTGGATGCGGGCGCCCGCAGAGTCTTTAAATGCAACGACGGGAGCGCCGATTTTCAGCGCAAGCTGCATCGATTGGACGATCTTCCTAGCGTGCATCTTGCCAAGCGTACCACCCATGACCGTGAAGTCCTGGCTGAACGCCGCCACCGGCCTACCGTCCACGAAGCCGGTGCCGACGATGACGCCGTCCGAGGGCAATTCTTTGTCGGCCAAGCCGAAATGCTTGCCAGCGTGCTTGGCATGGGTGGCGATTTCCTGGAAGGTATCCGGCTGAAACAGCGCCAGCAGCCGCTCGCGCGCGCCCAATAGACCCTTGGTGTGCCGTTCCTGAAGCTTGTCCTCGCCGCCGCCGGCCAGAACTTTGGCGCGACGTTCCCGCAGAATTTCGAGATGTTTCTCGGAGAGCATGAACCTTACCTCTTGGTGTTCGGGTTGGATGACAAATTGACGGTCAAACGCTTCCCGCCGGCCCGCGTATGGGAAGCGCGGGCTAATAATTTTTGAATTTGTACGGGGAAAACGGCTTGGGTTTGTGGTGGACGTTGACGGGGATAACGCTCGTCCATCCCGCACTTAGCCAGGCTTCTTGCTAAATGCTTTCGCATAAGGGTAGACGAAATCCAGCCAAACGCGATAGCCGACAATTTTTATTGCGAAATTGCAGGGACAATACCGCGAGCATTTTCACGATAAATGGGAATTTTTAGCTCGCGGTCTTGGATCAAGAATGTGGCACGACGGCCATCGGTTCGTCGGTCTGCTCCACCTCGTCGGTCGAGCGCGGGGTGGATATCCCGGATTCGTCTTCCGGAGTGAGCCGGATCAGATCGCAACGGCGGTGGGAGCGCTTCATCGCTTCCTGGCTGAGCGCGCGCCGGGCGCGCTGGCTTTGTAAGGTCGCTCGATGTCTCATGGGCGCAGTGCCTCCGCGGTTTCTCGCAGGGTTTGGCTGTTGATGGCGGCGTGATAGTGAGCGCTGAAATCCGAACCGCGCAGCGCTTTCTTGATCATGCTCTCCAGGTTGGGCCGCTTGTCCTCAGGCGCCGGGCCGCTGCCCAGACCTCCGCCAAATTCGACGATGGTATTGATGCCGTCACGGAAAGCGATTTCCAGGTTGTCGACCCAATTAACCGGATGGAATAGTTGGAAGAATAGCCGGGTCTTGATCGCGACGGGATCGGGATCGTGGTAAGCGCCGGTGCAGTTGGACAGAATGCGGACGGTAGGAGCGCTCATCGTGGCAGCATCCAGCACCGGGCGGAAGTGCATGGCGGCAGTGATCATATAAAAGGTGTGAAACGCACCTTCGGTCTTGAGCCGGGTAGGCCGCTTGCGTGGGAAGTGTGTGTGGGCTTCCTCGGTCAACTGGTCGAGATCCTCGCCAAGACCGCCGATCACGGTTTGATCGGGCAAGTTACGGGCGGCGACGACGCAGTAATGTTTTTCGGCCAGCGGCTGAACATTGTCGAGATGCAGCGGGAAGGCTAGCATTTCACCAGCGCCGTAGGTGCCCATGCAGTCGCCGCGCTTTTGCACTAAGCGCAGGGCGGTTTCGAAATCCAGTGCCCCAGCAGCGACCAGAGCGCAGTATTCGCCAAGGCTGTGGCCGCCGGTCAGAATCGGTGTGACTTGATCGCCGGTCAATTCGCGGAAGATTTCCAGGCAGGACAGCGAGTGAACGAGCAAAGCGGGCTGCGTGTGGCGGGTCAGCCTCAGTTCTTCCTCCGGCCCCTCCAGGCACAGTTTGACGAGATCGTAACCCACGATGTCGTTGGCCTGTTCGTAGAGCCGTTTTGCCACCGGAAAATCCCGGATGAGATCGCTACCCATACCAACGTATTGGGAGCCTTGTCCGGGGAAAACGAACATGATTTGCTGGTCCTTACTCGACACGGCCTGCGCCCTCCTATGAGGGAGTAGTGAAACAAGCGCGCAAAGATACGGGGAAGTAACCGGTAAGGCAAGGATATGCGCGCCGGTGGCAGGGCAATCGCGCTATGGGAGAATTGAGGGGAGTGGATCGCCGGGATGGCAATGAGTTTGTGATTCTACCCCCATGCCGTGGACACCTCGCTTATGATGGAAACCAGAGGTTCCAATGGTGGCGAAGGAATTGGGGATCGGCGAGAGCCTGCTGCATGGCTGAGTAACCCGGCACCGCTTGAGCGAGGGCGGCAGGGCCTTGCAGGCCGAAATCCGGCGTGCGTGATGATCCATTCCGATCTGGGCAGCCAATACGCTTCGGGCGACTGCCGGGCGCTCTTGGAGACCGTTCCTGTGCGGCATGGGTCGGCAGGGTGATTGCTACGACAACGCCGCCATGGAAAATTTCTTCCGCTCGCTCAAGGTCGAGCAGGTCAACGGTTGCCGCTATCGGACCCGGGAAGAGGCCAAGGCCGATGTGTTCGAGTACATTGAAACCTATTACAGCGCGCGCAGGCGGCGCCCGGCCTTACACTACCTGTCACCCAGAGCTTTCGGGAAGCGAAGAACTCTTTGAGAAACCGGGTGTTCACAAAGAGTCTGCAAGACCATCGCCGGCTTGACGAGGAATTTTCGACTCGCATCACTCCGCGACGGCGCGCACGGTGAATGGTGGTTTCGCCCACCAGATCAAACCGATTAGAGCGATCATCAACATGCCGCTGATGCAAAGCACGGCGTTGGTGGAAAGCAGATAGGCTTGGGTGGTGAGAGTACGGTCGAGTTGTGCCAGGGCTTGGTCGATGGTCAGGCCGGTCGCCTGCAACTGGTTCAGATAGCTCGTTGCCAACGGGTTGTAGGCGGTCACGTGCTCGATCAACCGAGCATGGTGTTCGATGCCCTTGTGATCCCACAGGGAAGTCATGATCGCCGTGCCGAAGCTGGAGCCCAGGTTGCGCATGAAATTTTGCAAGCCGGTGGCAGCGGCGATCTGGCTCGGCGCGAGTCCTGAGAGATTGATCGTGATCAAGGGTAGGAAGAAACAACTGATGCCTATGCCCATGAACAGCCGCGTCAACGCCAGCGTCCAGAAATCGACATCCGGCGTGAAGCGTGCGCTCCAGAACGCCACCAGGGCGAACGTGCTGAAGCCGAAGGTCGCGACCGCGCGGGCGTCGATGCGGTGAATGTTGGCCCCGACCACAGGACCGAGCAGGAGCGCCAGCATGCCGCCGAATGCGACCACTTTGCCGGCCCAAAGCGGCGTGTAACCTTGGTAGCTTTGCAGCCAGAGCGGTAATACCACTACAGTACCGAAGAAGGCGACCGTGCCCAGCATCAGGCAGGTCACGCCGATGGCGAAGTTGCGCCGTCCGAACAAGCGAAGATCGACCACCGGATGGGCATCGGTTAACTCCCAGACCACGAAGAAAGCCAGCATGATGCCCGAGAGGCAAGCGAGTCCGACGATGAACGGCGAGTCGAACCAGTCGAGTTCGTTACCCTTGTCGAGCAGGATTTGCAGCGCGCCGATTCCGAGCACCAGCAGGCCAAGCCCAACGAAATCGACCGGCAAGCGGCGACGTGGCGTTTCGTGATCGCGAAACAGCGTAGCGACCAGAACGGCCACGATAAAACCCACCGGCAGGTTGATCAGGAAAATCCAATGCCAGGACAAATTTTCGGTTAACCAGCCGCCGGCCAGCGGCCCAGCGATGGGACCGAGTATGGTCGTCATCGACCACAGCCCGAGCGCGAGGCCACGCCGTTGCGGCGGGTAAACGCTGGTCAGCAAGGTCTGCGACAGCGGAATCATCGAGGCGCCTACCACGCCCTGCATCACGCGAGAGGCGAGTAACATCGGAAAGGTGAACGCCAACCCACACAGCGCCGAGGCCAGCGTGAACAGCAGCGTCGCGCTGATAAACATCCGCACTGCCCCGAACCGCTGCGCCAGCCAACCGGTCAGGGGTAACATGATGGCTTCGGCCACCGCGTAGGAGGTGATCGCCCAGGTTCCCTGGGTGAAGCTCACGCCCAAATCACCGGCAATGCTGGGCACCGATACGTTGGTGATGGTCAGGTCGAGGATGTTCATGAACGAACCCAAGCCCAACGCGAACGTCGCCAGCGCCAGCATACCGCCCCGCATGGTGGGTGGCGGAAGATCGGACCTCGGAGTTGTGTTCACGACTTTGCGCCGTGCCGGTTCGCCTCGATGATCCGCGTGATCAGGGCGTCGGCTTCGCTGGCTTGCGTGTCGAAGACCGAGGTGGCGTACCGTTCTTGGCTGTTTGGCTCAGTCGCCAGTACGACGCCGTCGCGTTGGTGGATATCTATCCTCACTCGCATCGACAGACCGACTCGCAGCGGGTGTTCCGCCAAGATTTCGGGATCGAGCGCGATTCGCGTCGGTACCCGCTGCACGATTTTGATCCAGTTACCGGTGGCGTTCTGTGCTGGCAGCAGGGCGAACGCACCGCCGGTGCCCGGCGCGAGTCCGATGACCCGACCGGTGTATTTTACGTCGCTGCCGTACAGGTCGGCGGTGAGCTCGGCCGGCTGGTCGATCCGGACGTTTTCCAGTTCGCTTTCCTTGAAATTGGCATCTACCCACAGTTGGCCGAGCGGGATGACCGCCATCAACGCCGTTCCCGGCGCGACACGGGCGCCAACCTGCACGCTCCGCTTGGCCACGTATCCGCGCACCGGTGCGACGATGGTGGTGCGGGCGAGTTCCAGATAAGCTTCTTTGACTTTTGCCGCCGCCGCTACCACGCGCGGATGGGTTTCGATCGAGGTATTGTCTACCAACACCTCGGTGCCGGTGCGTTGTTCGCGGGCCTGGCGGATCGCGGCGCGGGCCTGCTCGACGGCCGCCCGGACACCGTCGCGTTGCGCGATGGCGGCCTCCAGCGCGGTTCGTGCCGTCTGCAAGGTTTCGGCAGAAATGTATTTCTGGTGGAAAAGGGACTCACGCCGAGCGTATTCCTGCTGAGCGCGGCGTACCTCGGCTTCCATGCGTTCGACCTCGGTACGGGCGCGCTCCAGATCGGCCGCGCGCTGTGCGATCAAGGCTTGCGATTGGCTGTCGTTCGCGTAGAGGCCGCGCACCGACCGCACCGCGTCGGCCAGATTCGCCTGGGCCAGTTGCAGTTGTATTCGGGCATCGGCGGAATCGAGCTGCACCAGTGGCTGACCCTGCTCGACCAAGTCGGTGTCGTCGGCCGAGACGCTCACGACCGTGCCGGAAATCTGCGGGGTGATCTGGACGATGTTGCCTCCAACGTAGGCGTTATCGGTGGTCACGTACCAGCGCCCGTGAACGAACCAATAACCGCCTACGCCGATGGCGATCGCTGAGAACAGCAGGAAGAAAAACGACAGCGCGCGGCCACGCCTGCCGTTCGATGCGTTCGATGGTGGGTTGCTAGGACTGGTAGGCGGCGCGCTCATTTGCTTTCTCTCCTGATGCGGGAACCGATCCGCCGCCGTGTGGGATCGAGGGCGAGCATCGTCTTGCACGTCGGTCGATCCTTGTTTTCCAAATGGCCGAGCCAGCGACGTAGCAGCGTTTCCAGCACGGCAGTTTCATCGGCCGAGAAGATGGCGAGCGTCGTTTGGTATTCGGCCCAGGCTAGAGGCAGCACTTGTTTGATTCGTTCTGCTCCTTGCTCGGTGAGGCGTAGTTCGATACGGCGGCGATCTACCGCATCGTGCGAGCGCTCGATCAACCCGGCTGCGACCAGATCGTCGGCGACACGCGTCATGTGCGTCCGCGATTGCACCACCGCCGCGCTAATTTCGGATGGCGTGATGGCCCGATTCGGCGAGCTGTAGATCATCATCAGCACAGCCCAAGCCGAGGTGGACAAATCGTGTGTGGCGAAAAAACGGTCGAGCCGCTCGTGCAATGCGCGAAAGACGTGATGGGCAAGCCGCATGAGCACTACGGGTTGGCGAGGCATATCGGGATGCTGGGCCCGCACAACATCGATGCAGTGCTCGAAGTGAGAAAAAATCAGAGCCATTATTGATAACCTTAAAAATAATAACATTGGTTATTATTTTTAAGGAAAGTTCCATGTGCTCGTCAAGATGGCGTGCTTTTTGGCAGAAGATGGCTTGATCGGCCGAATTCTGCATGGAATTGAGATACCATCCGCGATTGATTTTATTTACGAGGATTTTTCATGGCCACGGCCACCATCATCGACGGCAAACGTTATGCTGCCCGCTTGCGCGCTGCCATCGCTGCGCAAACTGCCCAACTTCGATCCGATTACGCGCTGACTCCCGGCTTGGCGGTGGTACTGGTGGGCGAGGACCCCGCCAGCCAAATCTACGTCCGCAACAAGGGCCTGCAAGCGCGGGAAGCGGGCATGAATTCGTTCGAGCATCGGTTGCCGGCGACTGCAACCCAGGCCGAACTGCTGGCTCGCATCGGCGAATTGAATCGGGATCCGGCAGTCGATGGCATTCTGGTGCAGCTACCCTTGCCAAAGCAGATCGACCCAGATGCGGTGATCGAAGCGATTGCGGTCGAGAAAGACGTGGACGGTTTCCATCCCTGGAACGCCGGATTACTGGCGGTGGGCGGAACCGGCATGGTGCCCTGTACTCCGCTCGGCTGCTTGATGCTGCTCAAAGATCAAATCGGCGAACTGGCCGGCAAACGGGCGGTGGTGCTGGGTCGCTCCAACATCGTGGGCAAGCCGATGGCAGCACTACTGTTGCGGGAACATTGCACCGTGACCATCGCCCATTCCCGCACCCGCGAT
>DEHU01000032.1 GCA_002352125.1 Competibacteraceae bacterium UBA2792
GATGGTCAGGTCGGACGCTTACGATTTTCGTGAAGGGCTGCGCGTGGATCGCATCGACCAAACAGGCCAGGCCAGCCTGATAGGTTTCGTCGCGGATGTGCCATTCGGCAATCCATAGCAGCTTGGGGTAGACCCAACATTGACACTGTTGGCGAATCCCACAGGCCGATCTTGCTGCGGCTTTGCGTGAGGACCATCATCCATCGAGTTCCCCTCTATAATCGGCGCCTCCGGAGGGCTCACGATGTCCCTTCATCCACAAGAGCATTTTCCCGTTCCGGAAGAAACCCGGCGCGTGGCCCAGGCCGCTTTTCCCAAGGGCACGCTCTGCCTGCAGATCGGCGACCATCTCGGAGCGATCTATCAAGACCGCCAGTTTGCGGGGTTGTTTCCGGCGCGGGGCCAGCCTGCCGAAGCGCCGGCCCGGTTGGGGTTGATCACGGTGTTGCAGTTTGTCGAGGGTCTCTCGGACCGCCAGGCGGCCGATGCGGTGCGGGGACGGATCGACTGGAAGTATGTGCTCGGTCTGGAGCTGACCGATCCGGGCTTCGATTTCAGCGTGCTGTGCGAATTCCGCGCGCGGTTATTGGATGGCAAAGACGAAGCGATGTTGCGCGATGCCCTGTTGGCACGCCTTCAGGATCTGGGCCTCATCAAGGCGCGGGGCCGCCAACGGACGGATTCGACCCATGTGCTTGCGGCGGTACGGGTGCTGAATCGGCTGGAGCGGGTCGGCGAGACGCTGCGAGCCGCCCTCAACAGCTTGGCGGTCGTCGCCCCGGAATGGCTCCGGACGCAAGCGCCCGGGGCGTGGTACGAGCGCTACGGTCATCGCGTCGAGAACTACCAATTTCCCAAGGCCGAGGCGGCCCGCCAGGAGCTGGCGGCGGTCATCGGCGCGGACGGGCAGCACCTCCTTAACGCGATCGCGGCCGCTGCCGACCAGCCTTGGTTACCGGCGGTGCCGGCCGTCAAAATTCTCCGCCAAGTCTGGACGGAGCAGTATGTCGAGCACGACGGGCGGCTCCGCTGGCGAACCGCCGAAGAGATGCCGGCCCCGGCCGAGCTGATCGCTTCCCCCTACGACGCCGAAGCGCGGTATAGCACCAAGCGTTCCATGGAGTGGGTGGGTTACAAGGTTCACCTCACCGAGACTTGCGATCCAGAAACGCCGCATCTGATCGTCAATGTCGAGACCACGCCGGCTAGCACCCCCGACGATCATATGGTTGCCGTCGTGCACGCGTCCTTGGCGAAACGGGATCGGCTGCCAACGGAGCACTGGGTCGACAAAGGTTATACCGATGCCCAAGTCCTGCTCGATAGTCAAAGGAACTATCAAGTGACGATCACCGGACCCGTGGCGGAGGATCCCAGTTGGCAGGCTCGCGCCGGCACGGGCTTCGACAAAGCGCACTTTGCCGTGGACTGGGACGGGCAGGTGGTCACCTGCCCGTCCGGCAAGCAAAGCATTTCCTGGCTTCGGAACCCCTATCCGAAAAACGGGGTGGTGTGGGAAGCCCGTTTTGCGCGCCGGGACTGCACGCCCTGCCCGTTTCGGGCACGGTGTACCCACGCCAAAGTCGAGCCTCGGATTATTGGGTTACAGACCCGAGAACAACACGAAGTCCTTCAAGCCGCTCGGAAGCGACAAACCACCGAACCATTCCGGGAGCGGTACGCGGCGCGGGCCGGTATCGAAAGCGCCCATGGACAAGCGATCCGGCGGTGTGGGTTACGCCGTTCGCGCTATATCGGCATGGCCAAAACCCATTTACAGCATCTCATCACGGCCGCGGCCGTGAACCTAGTCCGACTCGGAGACTGGTGGAATGGCATTCCCCTAGCGCCCACCCGCTGTTCGCGGTTTGCCGCCCTCAAACCATCTATCCAGGCCGCCTGAGCGCGCTACGAATTCGCCAACAGTGTCACTGTTGGGTCTACCCCCGGTCGAGAAAAAAGCATCAGCGACCACCTCCACTTTCGAGGAATGGGAGGATTTAAACTGGTTTTAGGCCACCCGATTCCCCACAATTCCAAGGTGTTGTAATCTATTGAGTATTTGAGGATTATAGATGAGTTGGGTGGAATGGGAACTGGGGGAGTGGCACTTGGGGATGCCCGGCGGACGAAGCGGCTGATTCGGCTGGTGGAAGACCTCTCGGCGTGTCCGACGGACAGTATTCCGGTAGCGAGCGGGGGCTGGGCGGAGACCAAGGCGGCCTACCGGTTGCTGGATAACCCGGCGCTGGAGTGGCGGGAGATGCTGGAAGTGCATACGCAGCGGACGGTGGAGCGAATGCGGGGGCAAGCGGTGGTGCTGTGCCTTCAGGACACGACGGAATTGGACTTCACCTCGCAGCCGGGGATTGCGGGGCTAGGTCGGCTGAGCTATGAAGCCCAACATGGGTTGTACGTGCATCCGACCCTGGTGGTGACGCCGCAAGGGTTGGCGCTGGGGGTGGTGGATGCCTGGATGTGGACGCGAAAGCCCAAGGGTGAGGTGGCGGTCAAGGAAAGCATGCGCTGGGTGGAAGGCTACGAGATCGTGGCCGATCTGGCGGAGCAAACGCCGGAGACGCGGTTGGTGTCTGTCGCCGATCGAGAAGGGGATTTGCGAGCGCTGATGGACGCTTCGGCGCGGCGGGGGCATCCGGCGGATTGGCTGGTGCGGGCCACACATAACCGGAACACCGCCGCCGGCGAGAAGGTGTGGCATCGGGTGGAGCAGACCCAGGCCTTGGGGGAGGTGGAATTCACCTTGCCCGCCACGCCAGGTCGGCCCGCGCGGCCGGTGCGCCAAACGCTCTACCGGGACACGGTGACGCTGCCTGCTCGAAAGGGTGCCCCGGCCGTGACGGTCACGGCGATCCTGGCGCGAGAGGAACGCCCGCCGGCGGGGGAACAGGCCATCGTTTGGCGCTTGTCGACCAACCGCCCCGCCGAAACGCTGGAGACGGTCGTGGAGTTGATCGACTGGTATCGTCGCCGCTGGTTGGTGGAGATTTTCTTCCGCATTTTGAAATCGGGTTGCCGGGTCGAGAGCCTGCAACTGGGGACGCTGGAACGGCTGGAGCGTGCTCTGGTGATCTATTTGATCATCGCTTGGCGCATCTTGCATGTGGTCACCTGGGGTCGGGAATGCCCAAACCTCTCGTGCGAGGTGGTCTTCGACCCGGAGGAATGGCAGGCCGCCTGGATCGTCGCTCGTCGCACCAAGCCCCCGGACACTCCGCCACCTCTGGGCCACATGACCCGACTCATCGCCGGTTTCGGTGGCTTCCTCGGCCGGAAGGGAGATGGCCCTCCCGGCCCCAAGGCCATCTGGGAGGGTATGCAGAAAGTCTACGCCTTCGCTCTCGGGATCGCCGCCGCCAAACAGGCGTTTATCCCCTCTGGCTGACTTGTGGGGAATCGGGTGGGTTTTAGGCACTTCCCTCTCCCGCTGGGAAAGGAGTTGCAAAGAAGGTAAAACAGATCGACAACAGATTACAAAGGGGGGCATGGCAATGAAAAATATCAAGATTGCCTATCAATTGTTGGCATTGGGCGCGTTTATTGTGGCCGGCTTTATCGGCGTCGGGTTTATTTATGCCTACAGCCAGTTGATCCAGCAGGATGCCATGGCCAAAGAACGGCGCGTGGCCGAAATCGCCGATCAGATCGATGGTATTCACATCGATGCTTTGCAAGCACGCCGGAAAGAAAAGGATTTTTTACTGTACCTCAAAGCTGACGATGCGGAAGAGCACGACAAAATCATGGCGAATCTGGCTAATGAAATTGACCGGTTGCGGGCGCTGCTTTCCGAAGACCGGCAGCGCGCAATGGTCGATGAAATACAAAAGCTGTTGAACGAATACCAGAACAAATTTCAGCGGGTGATGGGTTTATATACCGAGGTCGGATTGAATGCCGACAGCGGCTTGCAGGGCGAGTCACGCAAGGCAGCGCACGGGATCGAGACCGCCATCAAATCAGCCGACAATCTCCGATTGCAAGGCGCGCTACTGCAAGCACGCCGACACGAAAAAGACTTTTTACTGCGGCAGGATGATAAATATCTGGAGCAGTTCAATCAAGAAATCTCAAACTTCTTCACTATGCTGGACGAGGAAAAGCTCGCCGCTGCTACTGGAGCCGAGATCGGGCAACAACTGGCGGTTTATCGCGATAAGTTTTTGGCGCTAGCGGAAAAGATGAAAGCGGCCAACGCCCAGATCGAAAACCTGCGCAAAACCGCTCGCGAGATCGAGCCGAACCTTGCGAAATTGCACGAGGAACTCAAAAAGATCAAGGCAGCGGGCGCGGAGATTCAACAGCGCCAACTCCGGCGGGCGTCGCTTTTGATGGTGGCAGCTATCGGCACGGTCGGCGTGGTTCTCGTGGTGTTTTTGACCCTGTTGGGATGGCGTATCGTCCGCTCCCTGGAGCGAGGAGTTCATCTTGCCGAGGAGCTCGCGACAGGCGATCTAACTGTCCGCATCGACGCGACAGCCACCGACGAGATCGGCCAATTGTCGCGTGCCCTGCAAGACATGAGCACTGAATTGCACCGGATCGTCGGCCAGGTCACCCAATCCACCGCCCAAGTCAACGCGGCCGCCGCCGAGATCGCGCAAGGC
>DEHU01000151.1:0-184 GCA_002352125.1 Competibacteraceae bacterium UBA2792
CACACGTCGCCGTCGTCGGTCAGTACGACATTGGTGAAGATGGAGTTGGCCTTGATCGATTCCATCGCCATGGGGTTGGAATCGTAGGAGGTGCCGGGAGCGACGCCGAAGAATCCGGCTTCGGGGTTGATGGCGCGCAGGGTGCCGTCAGGACGCGGCTTGATCCAGGCGATGTCGTCGCCGA
>DEHU01000151.1:220-4583 GCA_002352125.1 Competibacteraceae bacterium UBA2792
GCGTTGCCGCCGTAACCCGACCCATAGGACCAAATCTCGCGGGTTTCAGGATAATGGACGATGGCCTTGCGGCTGATGTCCGGCTCGCACGGCCAAGGCACGTCCTTCTGGCCGGGGGCCAGCGGCGCGCCGACCGAATGCACGCACGGGATATAGAAGCCGTCGCTGCCCAGCGTGTCGAGCACCTTCTNNGGGCTGCCGATCGGCCCCATGCTGAAGGGAATGACGTACATGGTGCGGCCACGCATGCAGCCGGCGAACTGCTCCTTGAGCTGCGCGCGCATTTCGGCGGGTGGCGCCCAATTGTTGGTCGGACCAGCGTCTTCTTTGTTTTCCGAGCAGATGAAGGTGCGGTCTTCGACGCGCGCCACGTCGGATGGATGGGAGCGGGCGAGGTAGGAGTTGGGCCGCTTCTCCGGGTTCAGGCGGGTGAACGTGCCGCCATCCACCATCAACTGACAAAGCCGGTCGTACTCTTCTTGTGAGCCATCGGCCCATTCGATCTTGTCGGGCTGGGTCAGGGCGGCGATCTCCTCCACCCATTTCAACAACTTGGTGTTGCTGGTCCGGTTTTTACCATCATGAGCGATTGCCATCGATTAACTCCCCTCTGATATTAGCTGCGTTGGGGTTGAGAAGCCGTAGGGCGGGGCCGGTATACCACTGCCCGCGTTAGATTAAGGTTGGATGGAAGCCGGAAACGACTCCTTCGGGATCGGTTTCGTTGTAGCGTATAAGGTTATCATCAAGCGGGTTTGGATGCCACCAGTGCTAGGCATCGACCCCGTTCTGCTCGGCCTTGGGCGGTTAACGGTTTTCAAGAAAACGTTGCTCGGATATACGCTAGCGATAGTCCTCAATGTGACAGATTGACCGGTCAAGGTTCAAAAACCAGTTCCGGCAGCACCACCTCCCAGCGATCACAGCGCACCGAGTTGAGGTACGTAGGATCAGCGTTATCCTTTTTCAGGCGGGTGATGACGGCTATTACTCGCGCCTCGACACACCTCATGTTTGCGGGCGGGTGAAAAGCGTAAGCAAGCCGCCCGACGGTATGGCCTTGGTCGTTCACCAGCAACCAACGCTCTTTTTCTTGCCGCCAGGAAAGGCTATCGCCCGCGGAGAGCGCCGCAATGGCCCGGTGCACGCTGTCTCTCGGCGCATGGCGACCGGCGAAGCCGATGTCCACCTCTCGCAAGGTCAGGCGTCGATAGCAACGACCCAGAGCTGGATCAGGTTGCGGTAGAAAAGCCGGTGAACGCCACATCATTCCTGGATTTTTAGGCAAGGAATCCAGCAAGGTATTACCCGGATCGAGGCGAGCCAAGAGGAGAGTTTTTCGGGCGCGAGTCATGGCGACGTAATACAGCCGGCGCGATGCATCCCGATCTTCGTTGTAACCCGTTTTTTCCCAACCACCGTCCAGCACCGCAACGTGATCGAATTCCAGACCTTTGGCCCGATGGGCGGTGAGCAACAGAAGTCCGGCCTGGCGACGGCGCGCTTCGCGGCCCCATTCGGCCAGCCATTCCGTAAAATGATCGTTCGACAACTCTGTGCCGCCGGTTTCTAAGAAATACTCATCCACCGCTTCCCGCAGTGCATCCCACCAGTAACCGGAGCCTTTTCCGTCGAGCCATTGTCTGATGGTATCCGCATCGATCAGCTTCCTTTCTCTGGCTCGCAACCATTCAAGCAGAGTTTGTGTTTCTCGCAAATACCAGATAGGCGGCGCCTCTTCATCTGCCATCTGCACCGGAATGCTGTGAAGTTCGCAGTAGCTGCGTAGCGGCTCCAGAATTTCCCATTTGCGCGCGATGACCGCAATCCGGTCCCAATTCCAGTCCGGCGCCAGTTCAGCCAAACGCCGCAGCTCAGTCATGACCGCTACCGCTTGGGTCACGGTACTGTTGCCGGCCGGTAATACTTGAACCCGGCCCCAAGTGACCGGGTCCAGATTTTGCCAGTCGCCGCCGGCGGGAGCTTTCGCTCGAACGCGGTTGATGGTGATTGGATGTCCGGCCTTCATGCGGTTGTGCGCGGGGTCGATCAGGCGGTTGGCTGCGGCGATGATGTGGGCGGTGGAACGGTAGTTCTCGATCAGATAAGAAGGCTTGGCCGCGTAATCGGCCTCGAAGCGGCGGATAAATTCGATCGATGCTCCTTTGAAAGCGTAGAGATTCTGGTCATCATCGCCGACCGCAAACAGGCTAATCCGGCCATCTTCGTCCAGGAGAGTGCGACCGGCCAACGCCGAAATCAATTCATACTGGTATCGGTCGATATCCTGATACTCGTCTACCAAGATCCAGCGAAATCCAGCTAGGAGCCGCTGGCGTTGCTCGTCGGCTTCCTCTGGCAGTAAACCATCGCCTTTGAGCAGCGCCGTCGCTTGTTCCAGCACCGCATTACATGCGGCATCATCCAATGGGGTGTCACGTTTTGCGAAGCTCGCGCCGGTCAGCCGCATGGCCAGCGCGTGACAGGTGAGAGCGGTAACGCCTCTGGCATCGTCGCCGATCAGGTCGGCAAGACGGCGCCGGATTTCCACCGCCGCATGACGGTTGTAGGCAAGCGCCAGAATACCGTGCGGGTTTTCCCGCCTGACCCGCACCAGATAGGCGATGCGGTGCACCAGCACGCGGGTCTTGCCCGATCCGGGGCCGGCCAACACCAATACGTTGGTCTGTTCCCGGTCATCGGCAACGATCCTTTGCTGTACCGAATTGCCGAGGGATTCCACGATGGCCAGCCAGGATTCTGGCGTCGTCTGCCGGCCCAGATCTTTCTCCCGCTCCGGTAGCCAGCGGCTTAGAAACTCGTCGCGTTGCAGTCTGAAGTAATCCATCGCCAGGCGTAGCGCCTCCGCCATGGCCTTGAGACCCCGCTGGACGTACTCCGCCATGACGTGAATCTGCACTACCTGTTCGTCGTAATGAAGTTTCAGCGGTACGAAGTCCGCTTTCAGGAAGCCACGCTTTTCCTGCCCGAGCCGGATAGTCATCGCTGGGCGAAAAACCGCCAACCCTTTGTTGAGGCGGACCACCTCCTGCTCGTGCAGCCATAGCAACGCCCGGTCTAGCAGTTTGGGCGGGTCTTTGATTTCCGCTTTGAGAGTGATATCCGCTTCGAGCGCAGCCATCAACTTACCTAGAGTTGTCTCGGCGAGCAGATCCGTGCCTCGCGTCCCCGTTGGTAAACAGCCGAGCAAATGTTCCAACAGCCGCCTGGCCGCCGCACGGCGCAATCGAGCGGTCTTATTCACTGCCGACCATTCCCGCCGGAGCGTAACCTGCACTGTTTCCGCATCCAGCCGACGCAAGTGCAAACTGCCCACGCCACCTTCTTCGTTCCGACCGTCGAAAGAGAGACTTTTGATGATCCGCCAGAGTTGTTCGGGCAGCGCGTTAGGTTGGCCTGCATCCTTGAGTTGTTGGGTCGCATGGCGTAGATGCAACACGGCGGCGTCGCCTTTTCCGAGGTCCGGCGCCGACTGTCTTAGCTCGTCGAGCAACGCCTCTTCGAGCGTTTCAGCGTCCTCCAAACGCTTCCGCGACGCTCGTTCCACCCCAGCGTGGACAAAAGCGGTCAGGGCGGTGTCGTTGCTGGCGATGCCCAGGCGTTCTAAGTCGTGGAGCGCGGCACGAATCTTTGCAGCACTCAGACCCGACAGCCCCATCAGTTCATCCGTCGAAATACCTTGATCGGCGTCCGCCGCGATGAGTGCGTTCACTAGCGACAACAACTGATTCCGGTACTCCGGGATCATGGGCGTTTTGTCCAATTTTCTTTGGGCCTCTTCCGCCGAGCCGACGCGTAGCGAGGAAGGAAATACCTGAACCTGGTTTTCCTCGCGGGTAAGCAGGGTAGCTTCTTCCAGCCAAGCGATGGCGGTGCGCACGCGCGTGTCGTCGGTGGCGGAATCCCGCGCGAACGCTGCGTTCTCGTCTTCGGCGAGAATCTCCCCGGCAGTGGCGACGACTTCCCCGCCCAGCCGCTTCTTGCGATCCAGGTTTCTGAGCGATTTCAGGATGGCCTGAATTTCCCGTTGCGTCAGCCGCGAGCGGGCCGACATGCCGAATTGCCGCTCNNGGAATGTCGGCGTGGATCACCAGCCGCACATCCTGCTTGTCGATGCCCATACCGAAAGCGTTGGTCGCGACAATCACCCGCAATGCGCCGCCGATGAAGCGGGCCTGCACGCTCTTTTTGGCTTCCGGTTGCAACCCGGAGTGGAAGTGTTCCGCCATCAACCCTTTCTTGCGCAGAAACTTCGCCACCGCCTCGGTTTGCTTACGGGTGGCGCAATAGACGATGGCACCGCCCGGTGTATCCGGTGGTAAATACTCCGTAAATTAAGTTT
>DEHU01000088.1:0-156 GCA_002352125.1 Competibacteraceae bacterium UBA2792
CCGCTGCTGGAACCCAGCAACGGGCCAAACTACTTCCCGTTCGATCCGGAAATTGTGTACGCCATCCGCGTCGATAACGATCACGACGCCAAGGAAGATTTGCGCTTCGAGTTCCGTTTCAACACCGAAATCCGCGCGCCCGGCGCGTTCACCGGC
>DEHU01000088.1:172-6116 GCA_002352125.1 Competibacteraceae bacterium UBA2792
ACCAACGTCGGGCCGCGCACCATGCCGGATTATGCGGGCTTGGCCGAACAAGGTATTTATCAGATCGGTAAGGGAATCAGCGTGTTCGCCGGCACGGCGGACGATCCGTTCTGGATCGATCTGGGCGCCGCCTTCGACTCGTTGAATTTCCGGACCTTGCCCAACGGCACCGGCATCCCTGCCGTGCTCACGAAGGAACAGGACGCCGACGACACCCGCAATTTCGCTGCCGACGACGTGGCTGGCTTCAACGTCAACGCCATCGCCATCGAGGTGCCAATCACTTTGCTGACCCGCGACGGCAAGCTCCACGCCGCCAGCGATCCGCAGGCCACCATCGGCACTTGGGGCACCACCTCCCGGCCGCAAACCAAAGTGTACCGGCGCCCTGGCGAGCCGGCGGTGGTGTCGGACCGGGTAGTGCAAATCCAGCGCATGGGCAATCCGCTNNGCGACAAGGACAAGTTCAGCATGAGTCAACCCAAAGACGACACCCAGTTCGCCAACTACGCCCTGGACCCGCTATTGGCGCGGGTGCTGAACGCCATCTATGGCGACGCGCTGCCGATTCCGACTCCGCCGCGCAACGATCTACTACCGCTGGTGACGTACATGGCGCCCATCGCCGCGCCCGGCACGCCGGCCGGGCCGGTCGCCGACTTGCTTCGACTCAACACGGGCATCGCGCCGACCGCCGCCGGGAAGCGCAGCCGGCTGGGCCTGCTGGCCGGCGATGCGGCGGGTTTTCCCAACGGCCGGCGGGTCTCGGACGACGTGCTCGACATTTCGGCCCGCATCGTGGTCGGCGTCTTGGCGGGCGACAAGTTCTCGGGCTTCCCGCACAACAGCATCGGCGACGGCGTCAACGCCAACGACGTACCCTACCGGGAGAGTTTCCCCTATCTGGGATTGGCGCATTCCGGCCGCAGCAGCCGCCACGCCGATCCGGGCGAGCCGGGTTGCGCGAGCGGTAATTGCC
The DNA here is from genome assembly GCA_002352125.1 of Competibacteraceae bacterium UBA2792. Classification (GTDB taxonomy): domain Bacteria; phylum Pseudomonadota; class Gammaproteobacteria; order Competibacterales; family Competibacteraceae; genus Competibacter_A. Next base: position 1,152 of record DEHU01000088.1, read on the forward strand.
CGGTGGATTGACGGCCCGCCCACCGCGCGAGATCGCTCATGAATCCACTCCTCGCTTTCCATGCCATTCGCGTTGGAGTCGATAGCGCGACCGGGCGGCGGTGCTGGCGCCTGCTGCTCGGCATGCTGCTGAGCGTCGCCGGCCCGGTGCTGGCGACGCCGTTCACTCCCACCGATCCCGATCGGGTCTTGGAGAAGCTGCCGCTCGTGGCGGCCGATGCCAAGGTCCGGGAACTACAAGAACTGCGCCGCCAGTTGAGCGGGCGGCCGGACGATCTGGAACTAGCGCTCCGGGTCGCCCGCCGCAACATCGAACTCGGCCGCGCCGAAGCCGATCCCCGCTACTACGGCTATGCTCAAGCGGCGCTGGCGCCTTGGTGGAACCAAAACCCACCGCCGCCCGAGGTGCTGCTGCTACGCGCTGTGTTACGCCAAAACCGGCACGACTTCGACGGTGCCCTGGCCGACCTGCGGCAAGTGCTGGCGACCGATCCCCGCCACGCGCAAGCCTGGCTCACCCGCGCGGTGATCGAACAGGTCCAGGGCGAACCGGCGGCGGCGTTGCAAAGCTGTCTCGCCTTGCGGCGGCTGGCGAGTTCGCTGCTGCTCAACGCTTGCCTGAACGGCGCGCTCGGCCGCAACGGTCAGGTCGAGTTCGCTTACGCCAGCCTGCGCCGCGCTCTGGAGAACGCTCCCGAAATGGATGCGGAGGAACGGTTGTGGGTCACGACGGTGCTGGCGGAGCTCGCCGAACAGCGCGGCGACGCCCAGGCGGCGGAAACGCATTTTCGCGATGCGTTGGCCTTGGGGCGGCGCAACGTCTATCTGCTCGGCGTCTACGCCGACTTTCTGCTCGACCAGAACCGCCCGGCCGAAGCGCGTGCACTGCTCCGGGACGAGCAACGCGCCGACAACCTGCTGCTGCGATTGGCGCTGGCGGAGCGGCGATTGGACGATCCCGCCTGGCAACGTCACGCCGGCATACTGGAAGCGCGGTTTGCCGCCGCTCGCGAGCGCGGCGACGAGACCCACATCGCCACCGAAGCCCGGCTAAAACTCGACTTGCGCCAACAACCGGTCGAGGCGCTGCAACTCGCGCAACGCAACTGGGCGCAAAGACAGCGCGAACCCCGGGATGCCAGATTGTTGTTGGAAGCGGCGCTCGCGGCCGGCCAACCGGCCGCGGCGCACGAGGTGCTGGACTGGATGGCTCGCGTCAAGCTGGAAGATCGGCGTCTGGCCGAATTGAGTCAGCGGTTGCGGGAGCTTTCGTCATGAATCGAAAACCGTGGTTCGCGCTGGCGCTGCTGCTGGGACTGGCGCCAGTCGCCTTCGCCCACAAACCCAGCGACAGCTATCTGAGCCTGACGCCGCGCGACGGCGGTTGGACCGCGCGCTGGGACATCGCGCTGCGCGATCTGGAATACGCCATCGGCTTGGACGGCAACGGCGATGGCGCGATCACCTGGGGCGAAGTGCGTGCCCGCGAAAGCGTGGTGATCGCTTACGCGCTGGCGCATCTGACGCTGCGCGCCGGCGATGCGAACTGCGCCGCGCGATCCGGCCCGCTGCAAGTCGTCGAACACGGCGACGGTGTTTACGCCGTGCTCGATTTCGCTCTGAATTGTCCGGCGCCCGGCGCGCAGGTGCTCGACTATCGCCTCTTTTTCGATCTCGACCCTTCGCACCGGGGCCTGCTGCGGGTGGACGCGCCGGCCGGAACCGAAACCGTCGTGCTGTCGCCGGAACAACCGCAACACCTGCTGAACGCGGCGCCCGCCAGCGGTTGGCAACAATTCGCGAGCTACTGGAAAGAAGGGGTTTGGCACATCTGGATCGGCTTCGACCACATCCTGTTCCTGTTGGCCTTGCTGTTGCCGGCGGTGCTGTGGCGGGAAAACGGCCGCTGGCGGCCGGCGACGGCGCTGCGGACGGTGTTGCTGGAAACCGCCGGCATCGTCACCGCTTTCACGGTGGCCCACTCGCTGACGCTGACCCTCGCAGTGCTGGGCGTGGTCGATTTGCCCAGCCGGCTGGTGGAAACCGCAATCGCGCTCACCATCGTGCTGGCGGCACTCAACAACTTGTTCCCGCTGGTGACGACCCGCCGCTGGTCCCTAGCCTTTGGACTGGGTTTGATCCACGGCTTCGGCTTCGCCAGCGTGCTGCGGGATTTAGGTCTGCCCAACAACGCCTTGGCGCTGGCGCTGGCCGGCTTCAACTTGGGGGTCGAAACCGGGCAACTGGCCATCGTCGCCATCGCGCTGCCGCTGGCGTTCGTCCTGCGCCAAACCTGGCTGTATCGGCGATTGGCGCTGCCGGTCGGTTCGGCCGCCGTCGCCCTGCTCGCGCTGGTTTGGTGCATGGAGCGCGGTCTGAACATCAACTTGCTTTCTCCGGTGGCGCACGGCGTGGCGACAGCAACGCTAGCCTCGCCCGTTTCGCTTCCCGGCGTTCATCGATCTTTACCACAACCCAATCCGATTTAATCTGAGGAGGATACCGTCATGTTTGCTACCGTTCGCTTTCATCGGCTGTTGCCCATCGCGGGCGCTCTGGCGTTGACCGCCTGCTTTACCCACTCGCCACCGACCCACACCAACGCTCCGACTCTGTACGAGCGGCTGGGCGGACAGCCGGCGATCAACGCCGTAGTGGACGACTTCGTCGCCAACGTCGCAGCCGATCAACGCATCAACCGCTTCTTCGCCAACGCCAACGTGCCGCGCCTCAAGCGTCTGCTGGCCGAGCAAATTTGCGCCGGCGCCGGCGGCCCCTGTACCTACACCGGACAAGACATGAAGACGGCTCATGCCGGCATGGGCGTCGGCGACCACGATTTCAACGCCTTGGTCGAGGATCTCATCAAGAGTCTGGACAAGTACAAGGTGCCGACGAAAGAGCAACAGGAATTGCTGGCGCTGCTGGGACCGGTGCGCAAAGACATCGTCACTCGTTGACTACGCTCCAGAAACAAGGCCATGCACGCGAGCAGCGCACTCTCTTTCCAGCCGGCCGAGCAACGTTGCCGCGTGCGATGCAGCCAGCTAGAATCCCGGCATAACATCACTGGGAGCAGGCGAAGCGCCGTGGACCTGGCTGGCCAATCCTCATCCCCTCAATCCGATCCGCTGGCCGACCTGCTGGCGGCCACCGCTCGCGGCGACCGCCAAGCGTTCGCGGAACTGTACCGGCTCACCCGAAGCCGCCTGTATGCGATCACGCTGACGTTGCTGCGCCAACAAGAGGCGGCGGAAGACGTTTTGCAGGAAACCTACCTGGCCGTTTGGCGTACCGCCGGGCAATACCAGCCCGGCCGGGCGCCGGTTCTGGTCTGGCTCATGGCGATAGCCCGCCACCGGGCCATCGAGTTGTTGCGTCAACGGCGGCGGCGGGCAGCGGAAATCAACGCCGAACCGCTGGCCGAAGAAGCTTTGCAGATTCCCGATCCCCAACCCTCGCAATCGGTCGATCACTTGGCCCACGCCATTCAGGAGTGTTTACGACGCCTGTCTGCTGACCAATCCCAGGCAATCGGGCTCGCCTTCTTTCACGGTCTCAGCCACGAGGAGCTGGCGGCGCGGTTAAAAACGCCGCTCGGCACGGTCAAAAGCTGGGTACGACGGGGTTTGCTGCAACTGAAGGGGTGCCTGGAATCATGAACCGGAACGAAGCCGAAAGCCTGGCGGGCGATTACGTGCTCGGCACGCTGAGCGGGCCGGAACTGGCCGAGTTCGAGGCGAACCTGGCCCGAAACCCCGAATTGCAGCGGCAAGTTGCCGCCTGGGAACGGCGTCTGACTCCGCTGGCGGCCACCTTGCCGGAGGTGGAACCCCGCGCGTCGGTCTGGGATGCCATCGAAGCGGCGTTGGACGAGGCGGGTCCGCCCGCGACCGTGACCGTGCGCGCGGAAGAAGGCGAATGGCGGATGCTGGTGCCCGGCACGGAAATCAAGGTGCTCATGGTGGACCGGGAGGCCGGTTTTCAATCTTTCCTGCTGCGGCTGGCACCCGGCACCCTGCTGCCTCCGCACGACCACAGCATTTTGGAAGAATGCCTGCTACTGGAAGGCGACATGCTGATCGGGGACCGCGCCTACAGCCGGGGCGACTATCACGCGGCACTACCCGGCTCGCGGCACGCGCCCATCTCCACTCGCAACGGCGGCATCGTGTTCATCCGCAGCGAATTGCGCCCGGAAATGTTGGGTTGAATACCGCTAGCGCCACGGCGCGGGGATGAATTCGGTTTCGCCCGGAACCGGCGTGAATCGCCCCTCTGCCCAATCGGCCTTGGCTCGCTCGATGCGTTCCCGCGAACGCGCCACGAAGTTCCAATAAATGAATCGCTTGCCGTCCAACGGCGCACCGCCTAGCAACATCAACCGGACTGGCGTTCGCGCTTGCAGGCGCACCGTCCGGTCCGGCGCCAGCACCGCCAGTTGACCGGCTGCCAACGGCTCGCCTTCCACCGCCAACTCCCCCTCCGCCAGATAAACCCCGCATTCCGGGTAATCCCGCGGCAACTCCAGTATCGCGCCTGCCGCCAGTTCCGCGTCGGCCTGGAGGGTCGGCGAATACGCGATAACTGGCGATTCCAAACCGAACGCCGCGCCGATCAGCAGCCGCAGCGACACGCCATCGGCCGCGAACGCCGGCAACGCTTCCGCCGGATAATGCTGGAATGCCGGTTCCATCTCCTCGCGTTCGGCCGGCAGCGCCAACCAGATTTGGATACCCTGTACCGCGACTTGACCGGTGCGAACATCGGCCGGCACCCGTTCCGAGTGAACGATGCCGCGCCCGGCCGCCATCAGGTTGATCGCGCCNNATGTGCGGATGCGGCCGCACGTCGCCCGCCGTGCCCTCGCGCTCGAATCGGGCTGGCCCCATATGATCGAAAAACACGAAAGGACCGACTGCCTGGATTTGAGCGGCTGGCAACAGCCGCTGGACCGGAAAACCGA
>DEHU01000266.1:0-4995 GCA_002352125.1 Competibacteraceae bacterium UBA2792
GCCTCGACCGCCGCTTTGCGGACAGGCGAGTTAGGGGTGCGCGACAGTTCAGCTAGTCGGGAGGTTATTTTCTTCTTTTTCTCGCCTAGGGAAGCAAACAGATCACGAATGTTCTTGGTATGCTGGATTGCAGTAATCAACACTTTTGGGTCTTCATCGTTTAAGGCAGTCCAGAAACCCTCCACTTGCCAGGCAGGCGGTTTCGAATCGTCTTGGGCAGCATGGCTGAAACTAGCTACTGCCAGCGCACAGAAAAGAAAAACCCGTCTGTTAATCCACATGTCGATTCCTTCGGCATAAACGTCGCCAATATCAAAACACCGCCGTCACTTTAGCCCATCTGGCCGGACAATCCGGCAAGCCCCTTAAGCGGCCATGCTGTTACCTTGAAAATTCGGGGGTTGATATCCGAATTTTCAAGGTAACTAGTCAAATACCCTAAACCGCTACCGGCGCCTTGATCGCCGGATGGGCCTGATAACCCAAAATCTCGAAATCTTCGTAGCGATAATCCGCCAGCGATTCGAGGCGACGGCGAATCGCCAATCGCGGCAGTGGATAGGGTTCGCGGCCCAGTTGCAGGCGGGCTTGCTCCAGATGATTTAAATACAGATGGCAGTCGCCGCCAGTCCAGATGAACTCGCCTACCGCCAAATCGGCTTGTTGTGCAATTAGATGGGTCAACAGCGCGTAGCTGGCGATGTTGAACGGCACGCCGAGAAACAGATCGGCGCTACGCTGGTACAACTGGCAAGACAGTTCGCCGTTGGCGACGTAGAACTGAAACAGCAGGTGGCAGGGGAGCAGCCGCATCCGTTCCAACTCACCCACGTTCCACGCCGATACCACGATGCGCCGCGAATCGGGGTCGCGCCGCAGCAAATCGATGGCGTTGGCGAGCTGGTCGATGTGGCGGCCATCCGTCGCCTCCCAGTCGCGCCACTGTTTGCCGTAGATCGGCCCCAGATCGTCGTGTTCGTCGGCCCATTCGTCCCAGATCGTCACCCCGTGCTCGTGTAGATACCGCAGGTTGGTGTCGCCGCGCAGGAACCACAGCAACTCGTGCACGATCGAGCGCAGATGCAATTTCTTGGTCGTCACCAGCGGAAAGCCCGCCCGCAAATCGAAGCGTAATTGTGCGGCGAACACGCTCAAAGTCCCGGTTCCAGTCCGGTCCTGCTTGCGGACGCCTGCATCCAACACTCGCTGCAACAGATCGAGATACGTTTTCATTCCCAGCCGATCCTCAGAACCGATACCCGAATCAAGTTATGGAAATTTATTGTGCAATGCAATATAGTGATCGCAATTCAAGCTGCATGAACGAGTTACCGCATATTCGGGATACAGAATGGCCGACAAACCGACCTTTTCGATTCAGGTGATTGCCCGAGTAAGCCGTTTGCTGGAAACCATCGCGATCCACGACGAGCCGGTCAGTCTCAAAATTCTGTCCAATACCACCGGCCTGCATCCCTCGACGGCTTTCCGCATCTTGGCATCCCTCATCGAACATGGCTTAGTCGAACGCAGCGAAACCGGCCGCTATCGCTTGGGGTACAAATTGCTGCAACTGAGCAGCCGGGTTCAAACTCGGATCGACTTGCAGCGCGAAGCGTGTCCGATCGTGGAACAACCACCCGCCGGGTCGGCGAAACGCTCAACCCGAGCGTGCGCGAAAACGGCAAGGTGATCGACTTGGCTGGCCCGCCCGCAGGAAAGGCGGAGTAGAACCGGGAGCTGAAGTATCAAGAACCGTCTGGATCGTGCATTCCTTCGCCGTGCGATTTCCCCGGTAAATCGACGACGAAGATAGCGCCCTGTCCCGGCTCGCTTTCCACCCAGATGCTCCCGCCGTGGTGTTCGACGATTTTCTGGCTGATCGGCAACCCCAGCCCCGTCCCTTTCGGTTTGCCGGCGTGGGTGTCCGTGACTTGGTGAAACTTCTCGAAAATCAACTGGTGTTGATCGCGAGCGATACCCGGGCCGTTGTCGATCACCGCGATGCGCCAATGGCTCGCCAGCGGATACAGTTGGACGGTGACTTCACCATCTTGCTCGGGACAGAATTTCACGGCATTCGACAGCAAGTTGATGACCACCTGGATCAGCCGGTCGTGATCGCCGACCACGGTTACCGGCTGATCGCCTAATTCCGCGTGCAACGTCGCCGCCTTATCGTGGAACAGTTGGCTAGTGGAGGCGATGGCGTTCTCGATCAATGCCCGCAGATCGATCTCTTCCATTCGCCATTCGATTCGGCCGGAATCGATCTTGGCCATGTCCAGCACCTGGTTGATCAGCCGGGTCAGCCGCTCGCTTTCCTTGACGATGATACCCAGGAATTTGCTGCGCTGCTCCACCTCCATGTCGGGGTTGGTCAGCAGGATTTCCGAAAAAGCCCGGATCGAGGTCAGCGGTGTGCGCAGTTCGTGGGTGACGGTGGAGATGAATTCGTCCTTTAACCGATCCAATTCCCGGAGCCGGTTGTTGGCCTCGCGCAGTTCGGCGCTCGCCGCTTCCAGTTCCCGCGATTTCTGTTCTAGCCGGCGGCTGTATTCGATGACCTGAGTGCTCTCGTCGAGAATGGTCATGACCTCCTCGATGCTCAGCACTTCGCCCATCACGATCGACGAGATCATCACCCGGGCCGAGGCTGCGCCGATCGCGCCTGCCAGCAGTCGCTCGGTGTAGTGAATCAGCCGCGAGTCGGCTTGAAGCGGATAGCCTTCGTGCTGCTGGGCGTAGCGGTCAAACGCTTCGCTGGCGCGCTGCGGGCCGAGAAAGCGGGCCAGCAGGTCGTACAGCTCGGCGGTTTCCACCACACCCCGCCACAACAGCGCGTCACCGTCGTGGCGCTCGCGTTCGAGCACGTTGACGAACTGGCTGCCCTGGACCTGTTCGATGGCGTCCGGTCGGCTCAGCAGCGAGCCGGATACCAACCCGCCGATGTTGAGCAGCATGCTCCAGAACACGGCGTGCATGTAAGGGTCCAGGTTGTCGAGGCCGAACAGGGCGTAAGGTTTGAGCAAATCTAACCCGAACGGTCCATGCTCGACGAAACTGGTGCCGATCCAGCCGGAACGCGCCATAGCCGGCAGCAGCAGGGTGTAGGCCCACACCAGGAAACCGCCGCTCAGGCCGATCAGAGCGCCCCGCCGGGTCGCCCGTTTCCAGTACAGGCCGATCAGGATCGGCGGCGCGAACTGGGCGGCAGCGGCGAAGGAAACCAGGCCGCTGGCGACCAGGGCGTAAGACTCGCCGACGAACCGGAAGTACAGGTAACCCAGCAGAATGATGACCGCGATGCCGACGCGGCGAATGCCGAGCAACAAGCCGGACAGATCGGCGCGACCGGCCAGCCAGCGGGGGTTGGCGCGCAGCAGGAGCGGCATCACCAGATCGTTGCAGACCATCGTGGACAGGGTGACGGTCTCGAACAGGATCATGCTGGTGGCGGCGGACAGCCCGCCCAAAAAAGCCAACAAGGCCAAGTCGGGTTTGTGCTCGGCCATCGGCAACGCCAGCACGAACATGTCGGCGTCTACGCTGCCCTCGGCGAAGATCAGCCGCCCGCCCAAAGCGATCGGCAGCACGAACAGGTTGATGATGAACAAATACAGCGGAAACAGCCAGATCGCCTTGCGAATGTGGGTTTCGTTGACGTTTTCGACCACCAGTACCTGAAATTGCCGAGGCAGAAACAGAAAGGCCATCATCGATAGAAAAGTCAGCGACAGCCAGCCGCCGTAGCCACCCGGTATCACCTCGAAGCGCATCAGCGCCGCCAAATCCGGATGCGCAGCCGCTTGCTGGAACAGGTCGCCGGGCCCACCGAACACGCCAAACGTGACAACCATTCCGATCGCGACGAACACCACCAGCTTGAACAGGGACTCGAACGCGACCGCCGCTACCATGCCTTCGTGGCGTTCGGTGTTGTCGATGTGGCGGGTTCCGAACAGGATGGCGAACACGATGAGCACTAGAGCCACGTAGAAGGTGGTATCGGCCCATACCGGATGCTGGGTCGTGGCGGTCGCCATCGTCACCGTCGGATACTGGCGCAACAGGCCGAAGCTGGTGGCGATGGCTTTCAACTGGATAGAAATGTAGGGCAGGATGCCCAGCACCACGATGACCGTCACCATCCCGGCCAGCAGGCCGCTTTTGCCGTAGCGGGATGCGACGAAGTCGGCGATGGAGGTGATGCGATGGACCTTGGTGATGCGCACGATGCGCCGCAGCACGAACCAAAACAGCACCGCCATGAGGGTGGGGCCGAGGTAAACTGGCAAAAAATCCACACCGCTGGTCGCCGCCAGGCCGACGCTGCCGTAAAAGGTCCAGGCGGTGCAATAGATCGCTAGAGATAAAGTGTAAATGTAGGGATTGGCGATGATAGAGCGGCCGGCGTCGGCGCGCTGGTCGCCGTAGTAGGCGATACCGAACAGAATCCCCATGTAAGCCAGCGCGCTGGCGATGATAACGCCGTCATTCAGCATCAGGACCGACTCCGCCGGTCGCCACTATCGGTGCCGCTTTGCTGAGCGGCGGCGGCTTCTGGCTGGGAAACGTTTTCGGGCGGCGGCTCGCTCCGGTCTGGGACATGGATTTCCGAGTGCTCGACGATGGCGATCAGCAGCGCGATGACGACGAACCAGACGAGGTAGAGATAGAGGTACAGCAACGGGATACCAAACGGCAGCCAGGCGCGGTCGAACAGATACAGAAACGGATAATTCAATGCCAGCGCGCCGGCCACGAACAGGATAACGATGTATTCCTTGGATTGTTGCCGCATAAGTCGAAAATGGCCTCGATGGCGCAGGCGAGGAAAGGCGCGGATGTCGCCGCCACGATCTGGCCGGGGGCCAGAAGCTAAAAATTAGCTTGAGTTTTACGAATTTCCACCATTTTGTCGGAGGCTTCCAGCGCTTGGCCAAGGGTTTTGATGCCTTGCGCCTCCAGCAAATCCAGCAGCTTGAGAAACAC
>DEHU01000266.1:5009-21971 GCA_002352125.1 Competibacteraceae bacterium UBA2792
GCCGCGTTGTGGGCGACCAACACGGTCCGGTCGCCTCCGACGAAGGCATGGAATTGCGGCAGAATCACGTCGGCGCCGGGTTGGTCCCTGACCATGTCGTCGGTGATGCCGTGGAAGCGGATGGTGGCCTTGGGAATCGGCTTGCCGGGATTGACCAGTTGGTCGAATTTCTCTCCTGCCAGCAGGCGGCGGTTGACGATGCGCACGCCGGCGATCTGGATGATCTCGTCGCCTTTTGATGGCGACAAGCCCGTGGTTTCGGTATCGAACACCACGTAGGCGAGCGCCGTCAGCGGGTAGTTGACCAGATCGCCCCACTCGGCTCGATGCTCGTCGCCCAAAGAAAAATCGTAAAATTCCGGGCGCTCCGGTGGATTCTCGGTCGGCTCCTTCCACTGGCGCGCGGATGCCGGCAGCGGCAAGCGCAACAGGGCGTGGCCGGGCCGGCGGTGGGATTGGCTCCACAGGTCGCTGTTGTGCCGCCGCAAGACTTCGCCGACCGTGGTTGCGCCCACCAGATCCTGTACGTGTTCGCCCAGCCAGCTTTCCAGTTGATCGGCGGGTATCGGTTTGCCTGGCCAGACGATGTCCAGATAGACCCGGCGGTTGCCCAGCAGGCATTCGATTTCGAAGGCATCGCCGATTTTGTGGGCGTGCAGTTGCGCGATCAAATATTCGAGCAACAGCATGATCGAGTGGTTGTCCACGTTCAGCCACAACGGCATGCCCACCATCTTGACTTGGAGGCCAAAGTGCTGCTGCAAGTGGTTGACGACGCTGCCGATGAGATCGGCGGAGTAAACGTCGTTCATCGGCCAGCGGTTAGCGTACAGCTTGCGCAGATCGAGAGTCAGTTCCTGCAGGCGTTGGCTGAGGCGTTCGCTTTCTTCGACGATGATCCGTTGGAACGCCTCGCGCTGCGCCCGGGCCATGTCGAAGTTGATGATGTTTTCCGCCGCCGCGCGCAGGTTGGCCAACGGCCGACGCAAATCTTCGGTGCGGGTTTTGATCAGGGAGCGGTCTACTTGCTGGGTCACGTCGCGGAANNACGGTGGCGCAGACGAATTCGGCGTCGGCGTCCGGGATGTCGGCGCCGGTGTTCCGTTGGCGGTAATTCAGCAGTTGCAGCGTGCTCTCGATCGGCGCCCGGGTCCACAGATCGTAGAGCGAGCGACCCAGCCCCAGCAGTTCGCGGTTGGGCAACAGCCGCATCGCCGCCGGATTGTAAAGCAGGATGCGGGCGGCACCATCGCAAACCAGCACGCCCTCGGACAGCTCCCGCAAGACGGTTTCCAGGCGGGCTTTCTGCTCTTCGATTTCCTGGGTGCCGATGGCGGAGGCGGCCGCTACCTCGCGGCGGGCCTTATGCAGCGCTTCGCCCAGTTCCAGCAACATGGCCGGAAACGTGCCCAACCAGTGCTGGTGCGGTAGTTCCAGCGCATAACCCGGATTGCTGCGGGTAATGATCCGCGCGCCGCGGGCCAGCGCGCCAAGGGGAATGAAACAGTGCCAGTCGAGCATCGCCCAGACCGCCGTGGTCCCGCCGACAATGGCGAATGCGGCCAGGATCAACCACAATAGCATTTGGTCGCGCTGGTCGGGGGCCGGTACGGCTTGGTACGTCTGCCAGCCCAGCCAGAGGAAGGAGACGAGCGTCAGGAGGGTCGGAACCAGCCACAGCAGCCAGAGCTTCGTCCGGTAACGCATGGCGGTTCAGCCGGTTTCGGCCAGCAGTTCGCGCACCCGCTCCACGACTTCCTGGGTCGAGAACGGCTTGGTGATATAGTCGTCCGCGCCCAACGCCAGCCCTTTTTCCCGTTCGACCTCGCGGCCCTTGGCGGTCAGCATGATGATGCGGACCGTTTTCCAATCGGGATTGGCGCGAATGGTTTGACAGACTTCGTAGCCGTTCTTGCGCGGCATCATCACGTCGAGCAGCACCAGATCGGGCAATTCGGCCGCGATGGCGGCCAAGGCCGCTTCGCCGTCCGAGGCGGTCCGCACTTGGAATCCGGCTTGTTTCATCAAAAATTCCAAGGACAAGACAATATTTGGCTCATCGTCCACCACCAGTATCTTGTTCGCCATGTCTTTCCCCCGATCGGCCAGCAGTTTCGTTCGAGCACATATTTACGACGACTTTTCGGAACCGTTTTGCACTGCGTCATTATCCCGTAATTCCGTGGTACCGTCCGGTTTTTTGTCCATTTTATCTTTGGTCGAACCGCTGGCTTTGGCGATGGCCTCCCAGAATTTTTGCACCATTTCCATCGAGTGGAATTGCGTGGGCAACAATGGCTTGAACGCGCTGAGAGCTTCGAAGTTGATCACGCCGCGTTGCACGTTGTCGCGGAGGACCCGCAGGACATCGTCGTGCAGGGGCTGCACGTTCGGCAGACCCAGAAACTCGCGCATTTCCTGGGCGGTGGCCTCGACGCTGACATTGACTTTCATCGATATGCTTCCTCGTGCTGCGGGGTGGCGAGCCTCGTTGTCGAAGGCCCAGCTTGGAATCGGGTTGGTTCGAATGGATCAAGCATAGCAGGAACGGCGCTGGCCTTTTGACCGGCGTCGTCGCTGGCGTTTGCCAGCTTTGCAAAGCTAATGGAAATCTTCGGTCCCGGCAATGGGTTGTCCGGTGTTCCGGCGCGCCCGGCCGCGTTTGAGGTGGATCAGCAGCAAAGATACGGCGGCCGGCGTCACGCCGGGGATGCGGCCGGCTTGCCCCAAGGTATGGGGCCGGTGGCGACCCAGTTTTTCACCGACTTCGCGCGATAGACCGTGGACTTGGGAATAATCGAAATCGGTCGGCAGTATCATTTCCTCGTGGCGACGCTGGCGCTCGATCTCGTCTCGTTGCCGGTCGATGTAGCCTGCGTACTTGGCCTGAATTTCCACCTGCTCGGCGACTTGCGGATCGGTTTCTCCCGGTCCGACGCCCGGTAGGCTCATCAGCTCTCCGTAGCTTACTTCGGGCCGGCGGAGCAGCTCGGCCGCCCGGCTTTCCCGCGCCAGCGGGCCATGCAGCACTCGTTGCAAGTCGGCTTCGTTCGCTTGGCTGGGCCGCACCCACGTTTCGCGCAACCGTCGGCTTTCCCGCTCGATGGCCTCGCGCTTGGCGGCAAACGTCCGCCAGCGTTCATCGTCGACCACGCCCAGCCGGCGGCCGATCTCGGTCAACCGTAGATCGGCGTTGTCCTCGCGCAGCAACAAGCGGTATTCGGCCCGGCTGGTGAACATTCGATAGGGCTCGCTGGTGCCGCGGGTGATGAGGTCGTCGATCAGCACGCCGAGATAGGCTTCGTCGCGGTTCGGCCACCACGGTTCCTCGCCCTTGACGAGCTGCCCGGCGTTGATACCGGCCAGCAGACCTTGGGCAGCGGCTTCCTCGTAGCCGGTGGTGCCGTTGATCTGGCCGGCGAAGAACAGACCCCGGATCGCGCGGGTTTGCAGCGAGTAATCCAGATCGCGCGGGTCGAAGAAATCGTATTCGATGGCGTAGCCAGCGCGGGTGATGTGGGCGTTCTCCAAGCCTTTGATCGACCGGACCAGCGCGTATTGCACGTCGAACGGCAAACTGGTCGAAATCCCGTTCGGGTAGAACTCGTGGGTCTGCAAGCCTTCCGGTTCCAGAAACACTTGATGCGAGTTTTTGTCGGCGAAGCGATGAATCTTGTCCTCGATGGAAGGACAGTAGCGCGGCCCAACGCCTTCGATCACGCCCATGTACAGCGGCGAGCGATCCAGTCCGCCGCGAATGATGTCGTGGGTGCGCTCGCTGGTGTGCGTGATCCAGCACGAGACTTGCGGCGGATGCTCATCGACCGAGCCCCGATAGGAAAATACCGGGCAAGGCATATCGCCAGGCTGTTCGGTCAGTTGCGAGAAGTCGATGCTGCGGCCATCCAGCCGGGGTGGCGTGCCGGTTTTCAGCCGTCCGACTCGCAGCGGCAGTTCTCGCAAGCGGGCGGCCAGCGCATTAGCGGGCGGATCGCCGGCCCGGCCGCCTTCGTAGTTGGACAGGCCGACATGAATCCGTCCGGCTAGGAAAGTACCGGCCGTTAGAACCACCGCCTTAGCGGTGAATTGAATGCCACTTTGCGTGACGACGCCGGCGATTCGCTCGCCTTCGACCAGCAAATCGGTGGCGGCCTGCTGGAATACCCGCAGATTCGGCTGATTCTCGATCAAGCCGCGCACCGCTGCCTTGTACAGCGCCCGGTCGGCTTGGCAACGGGTGGCCCGCACCGCCGGCCCCTTGCGGTTGTTGAGGATGCGGAACTGAATGCCGGCCCGGTCGGCGGCCTGGGCCATGACTCCGCCAAGCGCGTCGATTTCCTTGACCAGATGGCCCTTGCCGATGCCGCCGATGGCCGGATTGCAGCTCATCGCGCCCACGGTCTCGATGGTGTGAGTCAGCAGTAGGGTGTTCAGTCCCATCCGCGCGGCAGCCGCGCACGCCTCGGTGCCGGCGTGGCCGCCGCCGATGACGATGACATCGAAGGGTTCGGGGTAGCGCATGGGGGTTTCGGGCCCGGAACGGGATTTCAAGGGGGACGGTGTTGCTTTAATCCGGTAGCGGCAATTGCACGGCGTAGTTGGACACCGGCAGCGCCACGGTGATCACGCCCTGCTTGGCGAGGAACTGAGCGAAGCGCTTGTAGCGGGCTTCGTCCAGCGCCGCCGGCCGGCGGGCCAACCGCGGCAGCGTGTCGCGCCACGCCCGGCGGTTCAATTCGTCGTCCAGATCCTTGTGCTTGGCCACGAACGCTTTCCAGGCATCGTCCGGATGGTTGAGGATGTAGAGCGTGGCCTGCTCCAGCGCCGCCAGAAACCGTCCCAGCCGGGGATCGCTGAGTTGATCGCGGTTCGCCACCAGCACCAGTTCGTCGTAGGGCGGCACGCCTTCTTCCTCGGGATAGAAGGCCCGGCCGGGCTTTTTGGCCAAATCAAGCTGATTTAACTCGAAATTGCGAAAGGCGCCGATCACGGCGTCCACTTGTTTGGACAACAGCGCCGGAGACAGCGAGAAGTTTACGTTGACTAGCGTCACGTCTTCCATTTTGAGGCCGGCCTTGGCCAACACCGTTTTGAGCAAAGCCTCCTCGAAACCGCCAACCGAGTAGCCGATTTTGTGGCCTTTCAAATCGGCCAGGGTTTTCACCGGCCCGTCTTTCAGCACGACCAGTGAGTTCAGCGGAGTCGCGACCAGCGTACCGATGCGCTTGATCGGCAAACCAGCGCTAAGGTGAATCATCAATTGCGGCTGGTAAGTGATCGCTAGATCCACTTTGCCGGCAGCGGCCAGTTTGGGCGGATCGTTGGGATCGGTGGGCGTTTGCAGTTCGACTTCGAGATTCTGGGCCGCGAAATAGCCTTTTTCCTGGGCCACGACCAGCGCGGCGTGATCGGGGTTCACGAACCAGTCGAGCATGACGGTGAGTTTCTTTTTGGCGTCGTCGGTCTTTTCGTCCGCCCAAGCGCCCGGCGCCAGCACGGCCAGAGTCAGCAACAGCAAAGCAGCACGCAACAAGTTCGACATGGTCTTCGCTTTCTTCAATCGATTTCGGTTTCGGGAATAGCGGGATGCCAGGGTAGCAGCCGCTTTAGACCAGCATCCACTAGAAAATAGAGTCCAACCGCCAGCGCGGCCAGCACAAACAGCGCGGCGAACATCAAGTCCACCTGCATCCGGCTGTTAGCATGCAGCATCAGGTAGCCCAAGCCGGCACTGGAACCGACCCATTCGCCTAGCACCGCGCCGATGGGAGCGACTGCCGCCGCGATCCGCAAACCGGAAGCCAGCGCCGGTAGTGCAGCGGGGATGGCGATGTGTCGCAGTACCGCCCAACGCCGTGGTTCGGGCAACATCACGCGGGCCAGATCCAGCCAGCCGCGTTGGGTGTGGCGCAAGCCGTCGTAAAAATTGGCGGTGACCGGAAAATAAATGATGAGCATCGACATCGCAATTTTGGAGCCCATACCGTAACCCAGCCACAGCACGAGCAGCGGGGCGATGGCGAACACCGGGATGGCCTGGGACGCGATCAGCACCGGCAGCAACCAGCGCCGCACTCGCCGCGAGTAACCCAGCGCCAGCGCGCTGCCGCACCCCAGCAGCGTGCCCAACACCATGCCGAGGATAATTTCCAACGCCGTGACGCCGGCGTGGCGGAGCAGCGATTCGCTATGATGCCACAAGGCGAGCATCACCGCCCACGGACCGGGCAGGATGTAGGGCGGCAGATCGCCGAGCGTTACCACCGATTGCCAGACCAGCAGCAGACTGGCCAGCGTCAGGAGTCCGCGCCACAAACCTTTCATGCCGCTTCCAGCCGCCGCAGGATGGTGCGATAAGCGGCTTGCACCGCCGGGTCGCCGGGGTCGCGGGGTGGAATGCCAGGCAAGTCGGGTAAAATGGATAAGGTTGCTGGCCGGCCGTTCATGATTAGAACATGCTCGCCCAGCCGTAGCGCTTCCAGCGGGTCGTGGGTGACCAGCAACACGGTCCGGCCGGCCAACAGTTCGGCCGCCAGCGCTTGCAGGCGCAGTCGAGTCAGCGCATCTAGCCCGGAAAACGGCTCGTCCATCAGCACCACCGGCCGGTCTTCCATCAAGGTCCGGGCCAGTGCCGCTCGTTGGCGCATGCCGCCGGACAGCGTATCGGGCCGCGCCAGCGCGCAATCGGCCAAACCGACCCGCCCCAGCAAATCCAGCGCCCGTTTTCGATCCGCCCGTTCGCCGCGCAGCCGGCTGCCGAGCATGACGTTGTCGAGCACGTTCAACCAGGGGAGCAGCAAATCCTGCTGCGCCATGTAAGCGACCCGGCCAGTCAGCGGCTCACCGTCGCCGCCGCGCAGTTCGCCGCTGACGCCGGGCGGCGTCAATCCGGCCAGCAACCGTAGCAAGCTGGTCTTGCCGATGCCGCTGGGGCCGAGCAGGCAGGTGAAACAACCGCCGGCTAGTTCCAAATCCAGACCGTCGAACAGAATCAGTCCACCGTAGACCAGCCGGGTGGTGCGCAGGCTGACCGCCAGCGGTGGAGGAGCAACGAGATCGAGAGGGACAGGCGCGAATCGTATGGGTATCATTAAGAAGATTTTTGCATAAATATATAGATATTAATTCCTTTTTGATTTATTGATTCGTTGTTAGTTTAATCGAAACGTAATGGGTGCACGTAACGACAAGGCAGGCAGGCGATGAATCAGGCCAAGGCACAGTCCGAACTACCAGGAGAGGATCAAGGTCCGTGGTTCGACCTCGAAACCACGAACGGCGAATTGGAATCCTTGAGTGCCGAGCAACGGGTTGCGTGGGCTTTGAAGAATTATCCTGGCCGCATCGTTTTGACTTCCAGCTTCGGCGCCCAATCGGCCGTTTGCCTGCACATGGTCGCCGCTCAGCAACCGGATATTCCGGTGGTGCTGATCGATACCGGCTACCTGTTCCCGGAGACCTATCGCTTTATCGATGAGCTATCCGAGCGATTGTCCTTGAATCTCCACATCTACCGCGCCGAACTCGGCCCGGCGTGGCAAGAAGCCCGTTACGGCAAACTGTGGGAGCAAGGTTTGGAGGGTATCGAACGCTATAACCGGCTCAACAAGGTCGAGCCGATGCAGCGGGCGCTCAAGGANNTGTGGCGCAACGGCCGCTGCAAGATTCACCCGCTGATCGACTGGACCGATCGCGATGTTTACCGCTATCTGTCCAAGTACGGACTGCCTTATCACCCGCTCTGGGAGCAGGGCTACGTATCCATCGGCGACGTGCATACTACCCACCGCTTGGTCGATGGCATGAGCCCAGAGGAAACCCGGTTTTTCGGCCTCAAGCGCGAGTGCGGTTTGCACGAGCACGTTTGACAAGCTCTATCTGGCCGCTCGCCACTCTTTCGCAAGCGAAAAGGGATGATTTTCAACCTCCCGGCTTTTTTCGGCTTTCCTCGGTCGCCGGTGACGGTTTTCACGCCCGGCGCAAATGGGCATAAGGCGGCAGACTCCGTATCCGTTGGTCCTCGACCGGCCCGCCAACGGTGAAATGGTAAAGCGATTGCCACGCCAAGCCATCGATCCCCAGCAATCGGTGCATGGCATCATCGAAGAAACAACCGATCCCGGTGGCGCGAATGCCGGCGGCTTCCGCTTCCAGATAAAGGATTTGCCCCAGCAGGCCGGTTTCCCAGAACAGTTGCCGGTACACCCACGGCGTTTCTTGAAGCGGGCCGGCGAACTCGGCCAGAAAGCCGACCGCGAAACAGGAATCGGCGGCGATGTCCTGATGACAGCAAATCACCCGCGCCGCGTCGCGGGCGTCGCCCACGGCAAGCCGATACAGCGGCAAATGTTCCGGTGCCTGTTCGACTCGCGACCAATCCCATCCGCCGGCCAGCGTTTTTCGTAATTCCGCAATCGCCTCCGTGCTCCGTGCCAGGAGGTAGAGGCCGGGCGGTATACCGTCAATCCGGTGGACGAACAGTAGCGGATGCACGCGCGGCGGCGACGACCACGCATCGAGCGGTGGTGCGTTTGGGCGCGGTAACAGCGCATCCAACATCCCAAACCAGCGTTCGGCGGGGAGCGTGGTGACCCCATCGAACGCTACCGCGCTGCGTCGCTGGCGAATCAACGTCGCGGCGCTGGCTTGGCAGCCGGACTTGGCCAGAGATGGACGAGAAGGCGGTCGAAATGCGAGCGGCGAAAGCGCGTTGGGCCGGTGGGCGGCTCGATCGGCTTCCTCGATGCCGTGCCAATCGCGCTGGGCGTGGCTTAGCCGGTTGGCGCGACCCGTAAAGGAAAGCCCGTCGGACAGTTCTTTGGGCGACAAATCCGTCGGTGGCGGTTCGGGTCCCACCCACAACGCAACCTCTGGGCTTTCGGGTTCGGCATCCGCGAAATCCTGCGCCCGGTCCAGCCCCAGCAAGGCTGCAAGTTCATCGTCGCCCCAGCCGGTCAGCCATTGCGCCCGCCACCCCAATGCGGCGGCGGCATAGGCGACGGCGGCGATGGCGTGGCCGCAATCGTGCTGGCAATAGCGGTAGGCCCGCAGGCCGTATTTCCAGGCTTCGCGCCAGTGGATGCCGGTCAGCGCCAAGATCGCGCCGCCGCGCAGTTCGTTTCCCCAAGTAGCGGAATTTGGCACGGCACGCTGTTCGAGGGCGTGATCGTGGCTCAAGTAGTGGTAGACGCCAGCGGTCAAGCCGGGCAGGGCAGGGCAGATCAAATAACCCTCGGTCGGATGCAGATTGCCGCTGGACGGATTGCAGCGCAGCGCCCAACGCGAGCCACCGTGCTGCTTCCAGGCCGACAAGCCCAGCGCCAACTCGAACAGGATCGCGAACGAGTTCCGTTCGAGCGGGCGAGCGGTTGGCCGTTGGCCTTGACGTACCGACTCGAACGCGGTTGCCAAGGAATCGGCTTGCAACGGCAGTTCGATTCGTGGTGCTCCGGCGAAGCGGCGAAACGGGTCGGGCTGGTTGGCCCAGTCGAGCCCGCCCGGACCGGGGGCGTAACGATCCAGGTGGTGCTTGCTCGCTTGATGGTAGGCGATGACTCGTGCCAGCGAATCGGTGTCGGTGCGTTCGGATTTCATGAAATACCCGCCTGGAGTGGCCGTTGCGGATGGATAGGCGTTTTGCCGGTCGGCGAGAACGTTCGCCGTCGAGCCGAATCATGCTCGCCCTCGACGATGCGGCGACCTCGGCGAGACCGCGAAGCGTGGGCAGTTTGCCGGTGGCGATCTAGGATTGGTAGAACCGCCTTTGCGGACATCGAACGCGGACAGAACCGGACGAGGAAATCGATGACGATCGCCATGCTCGAACTCGCCGACGGCCGTCGGTTACCGTATCGCGTCACGATTTCGCCACGCAGCCGTTCGGTTCGGCTCAGGCTGAGTGCCCGAAGCGGTTTGGTCGTCGTTGCACCTCGTGGTATCAATCGTGCCGATCTCGATGCCATCGTACAAGGTAAGCGGGATTGGGTAACTCGTCATCTGAAGCGGTTCGAGGAAGCGCGTCATTCGCTGGCTGCGCAAGCCAGCATGGTACCGCCCCAAGCTATCGATTTGCCTGCATTGAACGAATCTTGGCAAATCGAGTATCGCCAAACGTCGAGCAAAACCATCCCCGTTCGAATTGATCGACCTCACCGGCTCATCGTTTCCGGAGCCATCGAAGATAAAGCTACCTGTCGCATCGTCCTCCATCGCTGGCTGGCGCGGCGAGGGCGGGAAACGCTGGTGCCTTGGTTGGCGCAGTTGGCCGAGGAAACCGGGTTGCAGTTTTCCGCGGTGCGAATCAGGGGGCAACGGACCCGCTGGGGCAGTTGCACGGCTAAGCGAGTCATCAATCTCAACTACAAGCTACTGTTCCTGCCCCCGGAGTGGGTTCGGTACGTGCTGATCCACGAGCTTTGCCATACCCGGGAGTTGAACCACTCCGAACGCTTTTGGCGACTGGTGCATCGCTGGGAGCCGAACGCCGCCGAGATTCGCGGCCACTTGCGCGAAGCGTGGAAGTGGTTGCCGGGGTGGCTCGATCCTGGTTGGCCGGATGGTGGTTAAAAACGGGAAGATAACCACCGAAATCCGTCCTGGCTGGGATGATGGGATGCTTGCGGTGGCGGTTATTTTTCCGCACCCGCAGCAAAAAAGCGTGATTTTTTCTAAAAAATCGTCTTTAATGAAGATATTACGCTTCGAATAACAACCCGTTCGTTCTGGTCGGCCCGGAGCGATCTGGCTAAAATTTCAATTTTGCGGGAACGTTGCTTTTAGCGCTGTGTTTCCCGCTTTTGCCAACCCGATAACACATCGAAGGAGTGCCCGGTGGAACGCGAAAGTATGGAATATGACGTGGTCATCGTNNTCAACGTCTGCGTCATCGAGAAAGGCTCCGAAGTCGGCGCGCACATCCTGTCCGGTGCGGTCATCGAGCCGCGCGCCTTGGACGAGCTGATTCCGGATTGGAAAGAGCGCGATGCTCCGCTGGTTACCCTGGCCACGGAAGACCGTTTCCTGCTGCTGACCCGCGAGACTTCGTACAAGCTGCCCACCCCGCCGCAGATGAACAATCACGGCAACTATATCGTTAGCCTGGGCAACGTCTGTCGATGGCTGGCGACGCAGGCCGAGGAATTGGGCATAGAAATCTACCCCGGATTCGCCGCCGCCGAAGTGCTCTACAACGATGAGGGCGCGGTGGTCGGCGTCGCCACCGGCGACATGGGCGTGGACCGGGAAGGCAATCCGACCGACCAGTTCACGCCCGGTATGGAACTGCGCGCTCGCTACACCCTGTTCGCCGAAGGCTGCCGGGGTTCGCTGACCAAGATCTTGCTCGATCGCTTCAATTTGCGCGAAGGCGTGGACCCGCAGACTTACGGCATCGGCATCAAGGAGCTGTGGGAAATCGATCCCGCCAAGCATCAGCCGGGCAAGATCGTCCACACGGTCGGTTGGCCGCTCGACCCGAGCACGTACGGCGGTTCTTTTCTTTACCATATGGAGAACAACCAGGTCGCGGTCGGTTTCGTGGTCGGTTTGGGCTACGCGAATCCGCATCTGTCGCCGTTCGACGAATTCCAGCGTTTCAAGACCCATCCCGACATCCGCCCGACCTTCGAGGGTGGCCGGCGTATCGCTTACGGTGCGCGGGCCATTTCGGCGGGCGGTTACCAATCGATTCCCAAATTGATCTTCCCCGGCGGTATGTTGATCGGCGATACCGCTGGCTTCCTCAACATGCCCAAGATCAAGGGCACCCACACCGCGATGAAATCGGGAATGGTGGCGGCGGACGCGGTGTTTGCGGCGGTCACGGCCGGCCGAGGGGCGGACGAGGTGGCGGAATATCCCGAACAACTTCGCCAAAGCTGGCTGTGGGACGAGCTTTACCAGGTCCGCAACATCAAGCCGTCGTTCAGTTGGGGGCTGTGGGCGGCGATTGCCTATTCGGCTTTGGATACCTACCTGTTCCGTGGCAAGGCGCCGTGGACCTTCCACCATAAGCCGGATTACAGCAAGCTGAAGAAAGCCAGCGAATGCCCGAAGATCGAGTATCCCAAGCCGGACGGGGTAATCAGCTTCGACAAATTGTCCTCGGTGTTCATCTCCAGCACCAACCACGAAGAAGATCAGCCCTGCCATTTAACGCTGAAAGACCCGACCGTACCGATTCGGATCAATCTGGCGCTATACGATGCCCCCGAGCAACGTTACTGCCCGGCAGGTGTGTACGAAATCGTTCGGGACGGTGACGGGAACAACCCGCGCTTGCAAATCAACGCTCAGAACTGCGTGCATTGCAAGACTTGCGACATCAAAGACCCCACCCAGAACATTAACTGGGTTACTCCGCAGGGCGGCGGCGGGCCAAATTATCCAAATATGTGATGGATCGTTGTACCGTCTGACAGAAAAGCCCGAATGCTCGGGCTTTTTTTATGCGGTGCACTCGTTTGCAGGATAGCCGCCGGTGCGGCAAATGCGATTTCATCTCGATCACCCGTTGCTTCCCGCCAATTTCGCATCTCGGCCACGCTCAAGCCCATTTTCGCCGCTGGCAGCCAACCGCCGGACCGCACCCAGCAGGCTCCGCGCAATGCACGAGCGATCTTTTTGGCGTCCTTCCCGGCGTCTTTCTTCGTAGCCTTTCGGTGTGGGGACAGGCCGGAAGAAGAGGATGTTTCTCAGAGGCTAAAGCTCTCTCCGCAGCCACACATCTCCTTGGCGTTGGGATTGTTGAAGCGAAAGCCTTCATTGAGCCCCTGTTTGGCGTAATCCACTTCCATGCCGTCCAGATAAGGCAGATTTTTGCTGCTGACCACGAGCTTGATACCCTGCGATTCGAAGATTTGGTCGTCGGGATCGATCGTGTCGGCCAGTCCGATGGTATACATATAACCGGAACAGCCGGTGTTGCGTACACCCAGTCGCAATCCCTGCGCTCGCTCGTTTTTAGCCAGATAACTGTGGGCGCGGGTGGCAGCTTTGTCGGTCAGGGTAATCGCCATAGCGTGTTCCTCGGCAAATGGTTAGGGGATCGGGTTGGGTAGTGTTGCCGGAGTCGATTTTGCCACAAAGGCACGCAGCGCGGCCTTGAGCGCGGTTTCGGCTAGCACGGCGCAATGCAGCTTGGCCGGCGGTACGTCCAGCTTTTCGACCAGTTCGCGATGCCGAAAGTGCCCAGCTTCTGCCAGTGTCCGGCCTTCGAGGCATTCGGTCAGCAACGAGCCGCAGGCGATCAGCCAGCCGCAGCCGTAAGCTTTGAATCGGACGGCGACGATGATGCCTTGGCCGTCGATTCGCAAATGCAGTTGCAAAACGTCGCCGCTGACCGGTTCGCCCACTCGTGCCTCGACCATGTCCGGCTCGCTCGGCTCCAGAGCGCCAGCGTTGCGCGGATGCTCGAAATGTTCCCGCGCCGCGACGCTCAATTCCAGCATGGCGGTTTCAGGTCGAGGTCTTGACTTGCCGGCCGGATTTGGCCGCATCGTCGTCCGGTTGCTCGCGCCAGCCGTTTTTGCTAGCGGCCGAATGCAATTCGCAGCCCTTCAATTCATTCAGGCGCAATTCCCCGGGATCGATGCCAGCATTCCGCAGCGCCTTGCAAAGTTGGCGGATGGNNATGGCGTGCGCTTCCGGATCGGGTAGATCGGGTGTGGCGCCGTAAGCGTCGAAGCCCAATTTGCGAGCGATTTCCCGGCGCACGTCCGCGCCGGCTTCGCCAGCTTCTACCACCCGGCCCGGTACGCCAACTACCGTGGCGTTAGCCGGCACTTCCTTGATGACCACCGAATTCGAGCCGATGCGNNCCCATGCCGTGATCGATGAAGAACCGCCGGCCGATTTTTGCGCCCGGATGAATTTCGATCCCCGTCAACCAGCGTGCGACGGCCGACAGGAACCGCGCCAACCATTTCAAGCCCATGTTCCACAGCACATGATGAACGCGGTGGAACAGTACGGCATGGATACCAGGATAGGCTGCGAGAATTTCGAATACGGTGCGCGCGGCCGGATCGCGGTCGAACACGCAGGTGATGTCTTCGCGCAGACGTTGCCAAAACGTCATAACTAATCCGTCCAGAAAGTTGGGTGGAAAAGCCGCTCGCGTCAAACGGAGCGAGGGCAAGGAATTATAGCAGTGCTTTGCATGGTTATTATGTCATTCTCGGTGGCTGCGGACGGCGCACGGGGCGCTCGGACGGGCCGCGAACGATCAAATTTGGCTTCGACCGCCGCGCGGTCCTAAGATTGTGTTCGTAACACTGTTCGCGGTCCTGGACAGCGGTGCTTCGGGGCTGGCGCAAAGCGGTTTTTTCGAAAGTGGAGGGTAACGATAGTGAAGCCGTGGATCAACGAAGACATTTTGAAAAACTGGACCGAAGCTCAGAAACGCCTTTGGGATAGCCTGTGCGCTGCCATACCGTTTCAACCGCCGGCCGGGATCGAAGTTTGGCGGGAAACTTATCTCAAGAATCTGACGGCTTGGGAAACGGTGGTCAGACAGACTTTGGCGCAAGAAGCTTCGTGGGTGCAGCAGTGGGTGGAACGAGCCGCCCAAGAAAAGGGAACGCCGAAATTGATGGCCGCTTGGGTGCGACAAATGGAAGAAGTGCTGCAACGCTGGGTGCAGACCCAGAACCGGTGGTGGGACGAGTATTTCGCGGTGCTTCGTCGTGGCGGATCCGCTCATGCCGAGCAGAGCGAAGCGCGATCGGCCCAGGCGATCACAGAGGCGGCCACGGAATCGGCTTCGGCTGCTGCCGAGCCGCCAATCGCTCCGCCGGAGCCCGTAGTCGAGGTGGTGGAGCCGGCGGCAACCGTGTCGGAAACCGTGAGCGAAGCCGTGGCCGAACCGGTGGTGGAGCCGGCGGCGACCGTGCCGGAAACCGCGAGCGAAGCCGTGGCCGAACCGGTTGAAGTGACTCCTGCGGTCGAAGGGTTCGCCGAAATTCCGGCACCGGTCGTCGCACCGGTTCCGGATCAGCCCGACGATCTCAAGCTGATCGTTGGCATCGGTCCGGCCTTGGAGAAAAAACTGCATGCCCACGGTATCTCTGGCTACCGGCAATTGGCCACCTTGAGCGACGAGGACATCGACCAACTCGAAACCGCTATCAAAGCGGCCGGCCGTATTCGGCGCGACGACTGGATCGGTCAAGCCAAAACGCAACATTTTCGGAAATATGGGGAACAGCTTTAGCGTTATCTTTCGACGCCGGGTCCGCGCGGCCCGGCCATCCTTGAATTTGGAGCAAACCGTTCGATGTCCGTTCATCCCATCGCCGCCGTGCTCGGTGGCCAAGTTCCGCTGGGCCGCCGAACGACGGTACAAGGTTGGGTTCGCACCCGTCGCGATTCCAAAGCGGGGCTATCTTTCGTGACCGTCCACGACGGTTCGGGTTTCGAGCCGTTGCAAGTGATCGCTCCGGCCGAACTACCAAACTATCGAGGTGAAGTGTTGCATCTGACTGCCGGTTGCGCGGTTCGCGTCACCGGCGAACTGGTTGCCTCGGCCGGTAAGGGCCAGGGGGTGGAATTGCGGGCCGAGAAGATCGAGGTGGTGGGCGGGGTCGAGGACCCGGAAACCTATCCTATCGCTCCCAAGGCCCATAGCTTCGAATACCTGCGGACGGTGGCGCATCTGCGGCCGCGCACCAATAGCATCGGCGCGGTGGCGCGGGTACGTCATTGCCTGGCGCAAGCCATCAACCGTTTTTTCCACGAACGGGGCTATTTCTGGATTCACACCCCGATCATCACCGCCAGCGATTGCGAAGGCGCCGGCGCGTTGTTTCGAGTCAGTACCCTGGATCTGGTCAATCCGCCGCGCACGCCCGAGGGCAGCATCGATTTCGGCCAGGATTTCTTCGGCCGCGAAACGTTCCTGACCGTTTCTGGCCAGCTCAATGTCGAAGCGTACTGTCTGGCCCTGTCAAAAGTTTACACTTTTGGCCCGACGTTTCGGGCCGAGAACTCCAATACCAGCCGCCATCTGGCCGAATTCTGGATGGTGGAGCCCGAAACCGCCTTCGCGGATTTGCACGCCAACGCCGATTTGGCCGAATCACTGTTGAAATCGATTTTTCGGGCTTTGCTGGACGAGCGCGCCGATGATATGGCCTTTTTCGCTCAGCGAATCGATAAAACCTGTATCCAGCGTTTGGAACAGGTGATTCAGTCGCCGTTCAAACGATTGGACTACAGTGAAGCGATTTGTATTTTGGAGCGGGCCAATCGATCCTTCGAGTTTCCGATATCCTGGGGTATGGATCTCCAGTCCGAACACGAGCGCTATTTGGCGGAAGATTACGTCGATGGACCGTTGGTATTGATGAACTATCCAAAGGAAATCAAAAGCTTTTATATGCGGCTGAACGATGACGGCCGGACGGTAGCGGCCATGGACGTGCTGGTGCCTGGCATCGGCGAAATTATCGGCGGTAGCCAGCGCGAGGAGCGATTGGAGGTGCTGGATGCACGGCTCGGCGAGTTGGGCATGAACAAGGCGGCTTATCATTGGTATCGCGATCTGCGCCGCTACGGCAGTGTGCCGCACGCCGGTTTTGGACTGGGGTTCGAGCGTACCGTCAGCTATGTGACTGGCATGAATAACGTGCGGGATGTTATACCGTTTCCGCGCACCCCTCGCAGCGCGGATCACTAGCGATATTCACACCGAGTGGCTTTCGTTTCGCATCCATGACCGACATCGTTTATCAAACCGCGCCAATCAGACATGGTATCGGTCGAACCAATTCTCCACCATTATTTCGGCAACCGGACGCGGACCATATCGTTTCTCTTTTTGGAGCCGGCGATACCGCCCATTCGGTCATTGAGGCCAAGCGCGGGGTCCGTCGGCTCAATACCTTGTCTCCCGGAAGCTTTCTCGAAGAATACCGCATCGAACAAACTCTTGGAGCCGGTAGTTTTGGCGTGACCTACAAAGCG
>DEHU01000182.1 GCA_002352125.1 Competibacteraceae bacterium UBA2792
GACGATCATGCGCATGGCGCTGCTGTCGTCAACGATCAAAATTTTCATGCAACACACTCCTGTTCGAACAAACTGATCTGTAAAGGTTGGTTTTCGCAACGCAGCAGGATATGCCCAACCGGCCGGCCGGTCGTTGTCTTATTGTAGCCTTCGGTAACGGTCGGTAGGGATAATCGGGAAGGCGAGGGGAGCAGGCTTTTTAGGTTGCAGCCCAGCATGTGGGTCAACTCGCCGATGGTATCCCGCGACTCGGTTTCGGTGATATCGTCCGGTGCGATTTTGAACATCGCCGCCGCCGCTTGGCGAGCAACGCTTACCGGGCAGATTAAAACCAAAGCGCCTCGCCAACGGCCGTCGATGGCTACCTGG
Source organism: Competibacteraceae bacterium UBA2792 (assembly GCA_002352125.1). Taxonomy (GTDB): domain Bacteria; phylum Pseudomonadota; class Gammaproteobacteria; order Competibacterales; family Competibacteraceae; genus Competibacter_A. The sequence goes on from DEHU01000182.1 coordinate 370, forward strand.
CCGGTCAACAGCGGTTCGCCGGCCGGAAAAGCGGCCAGCGGTTCCGCAGCGTGCTGGATATCCAATTCCAGAACGGAGCTCCAAATATTTTCGGCAACTTCGTAAAGAGCGTCCGGCGGCAGCTCTAGGAAATTTTGGTCTAGCGCAGTTGATAGCATATGGTTTTACCCATGGATATCGGCTCGAATCCGGCATCCAGATTGAGAGTGGTTTCCGAAGAGCCCAAAAACAGGTAGCCGTCCGGTTTCAAGATGCCGCGAACCTTGGCCAAAATGGCCTTTTTGGTTTCTAATCCAAAATAAATCAGCACATTGCGCATAAAAATGATATCCATCTGCGGCAGCAGCGGCCAGTTTTCGGCGAGGTTGTTTTGCCGGAAATCCACCATGCGCCGGATATCGGGTTTGATCTGCCAGTGCAGGCCCTGTTTATCGAAGTAGCGGGTGAGCAGCATCGCCGGCAGACCGCGGTTGATCTCGGTCTGGCTGTACAGACCTTCGCGGGCTCGCGCGAGAACGGCGCCGGACAGGTCGGTGGCGATGATCCGTAGCCTGCCCTTGACCAAGGCCGGGAAGTGCTCGCGCGCGAGCATCGCCACGCTGAAGGGTTCCTGTCCGCTGGAACAAGCCGCGCACCAAATCGCCAAGGTCTGGCTGGCCGACCGTCTGGCCAGCAGGTTGGGCAGTATGGTGGTCTGAAGAGTTTCAAAGGGATGGGCGTCGCGAAAGAACGACGTTTCGTGAATAGTGATGGCTTCTACCACTTTGCGGTGAAGGCTGTCGGCCGCATTGAGCCGCAAGGAGGCGATCAATGCTTGCAGCGAATCGAACCCATTCTGGCGCGCTAGCGGTGTCAGCCGCGTTTCGATCAAGTACGCTTTATCTGGCTCCAGCACAATAGCGGCGCGACGCCGGACCAGCTCGCAAATGTAGTTGAAATCGCTCCTGCTGATCGTGTTCATCGGAATGGACGTTGGCAAAAGCGGAGGCATCGGCTAACGGCCCGTGCGTACACGGTTCAAAATTTCGCCGGCCAATTGGGAGAGAGGGATCTGGCTGTCTGCCAGGCCAGCTTTCGCCACGAAACCAGGCATACCCCAGACTACCGAACTGGCTTCGTCCTGCACGAGAATTTGCCCGCCGGCTTGGCGGATCACCTCGCAGCCACGCAAGCCGTCGCTTCCCATGCCGGTCAAGATCACCGCGAGCGAGTTGCCCCGGTAAACGTCCGCCACCGACCGGAACAGCACGTCGACCGCCGGCCGGCAGGAATTTTCGGGTTCACCTTGGTGCAGTTGCAGGTAGACTTGCGTTCCTTGCCGCTTCAACACCATGTGCGAACCGCCGGGCGCGACGCGGACCTGCCCCGGCTGCAAGATTTCGCCCGCTGTGCCTTCGGCGACGGCAAGCGTCGATTGGGTGGCGAGACGTTCCGCCAGCAACCGGGTAAAGATCGGCGGCATGTGCTGGACGATCAAAATCGGTACCGGGAACGTGGCCGGCAACCGGGGCAGCAGCGCGGCCAAGGCATTGGGGCCGCCGGTGGATACACCGATTGCCACGACGTCCACCCGCTGGCGCAAACGCGGTGGGACCGGAAGCGCGCTCGACTGGGTTTCCGGTTTGAAGAGAGGCGCACGTTCGATCGGTGACGGTGCCGTCGTCGATGGCGGCGGCGACGGCGACGGCGACGGTGACGACCATGGCCACGATGGCGGCGACGGCCCGACAAGATGGCGGCAGAAGGTCTTGATCCGGGGGATCAAATCGTCGCGAACCCGCTGCAACGCCATGGCCATATTGCCGGTGTTGGAGGGTTTGGTGACGTAATCGTTGGCGCCCAGGGCCAGCGCTTCGAGGGTCACGATAGCGCCTCGCTCGGTGATCGAGCTGAACATGATGACCGGCAGGCGCGGCTGACGCTTGCGAATTTCGGCCAGCGTCTCCAAGCCATTCATTTCCGGCATTTCTACATCGAGAATGACCAGATCCGGATTGAGCGCGGGCAGTTTTTCCAGCGCCACCCGGCCGTTGGGAGCTTGGCCGACGACTTCCAAGGACGGATCGCCGGACAGCACATCGGCCAACAGCCGGCGAATGACTGCCGAATCGTCGACCAGCATGAGGCGGATTTTGGTGGCCATAACTATTCCCGTGTGGTGCGCAGCAAATCAAGCTTTCCCAACACCGCGTCGCGGGTGAAAGGTTTCATGACGTATTCGTCGGCGCCCGCCGCAAGCGCCGCAGCAACATGTTCGAGCTCCGATTCGGCGGTGACCATCATCAGTCGCAGATGGCGGTAAGCGGGTGTGGCGCGAACGGTACGCACGAACTCGTAGCCATCCATGCCCGGCATGTCCCAATCCACCAAAACCAGATCGATGTGGTTCCAGCGTTGCAGGCATTCCAGCGCCTCCTGACCATCGCCAGCCTCAAGCACTTCGAAACCCGCGTCGTTCAGGATACGTTTGATTAGCGAACGCATCGCCTTTGAGTCGTCAATAACCAATACAGCCATAAAGAACGCTCCAGAATTCCGTTTTTTCAGGTCACCGCGCGTATACCGGCGCGTCCTGGCCGGTTGCCGGTGTGGAAGGCGGCGGGTTGATGACGGAAGCGATCGACCAGTTGCTGCAATTCGGCGGCCATCCGCGCGATTTCGCTGGACGCGTTGTGGACGTCGTTGGCGCTACCGAGCGTGTGGTGCGTTGCCTCGGCCACATTGGTAATGTTGTGCGCGATGTCGGCGCTACCTCTGGCGGCTTCCGCTACGCTCCGGCCGATTTCGTTGGTGGTGGCGGTCTGCTCCTCGACAGCGCTGGCAATGGTGATCTGAATATCGTTGATCTGGTTGATGATCGTGCTGATACCGCCAATCGCATCCACGGCGCTGCCAGTATCCATCTGAATTGCCTCGATTTTGCGGCCGATTTCCTCGGTGGCCTTGGCAGTTTCCTTGGCCAGCTCCTTGACCTCGTTGGCGACGACGGCGAAACCTTTGCCGGCTTCGCCCGCCCGCGCCGCCTCGATGGTGGCGTTCAGCGCCAGCAGGTGGGTCTGTTCGGCGATGGAGGTGATTACCTTGATGATGTTGCCGATACCGGCGCTGCTTTCGCCTAGCTTGCGGACCGTGGCGTTGGCGCTTTGCGCCATGGTGACCGCCGAGGCGACGACCTTGGCCGCTTCGGCTGCGTTCATGGCGATTTCGCGGATGCTGGCGCCCATTTCCTCGGTCGAGGCCGCTACCGCCTCCACGTTGGCGCTGACTTGGTCGGCCGTCGACGAGGCCAGTACGGCCTTGGACGAAGCGGCTTCGGCGTTGCTGCCCATCTGGTGGCTGACCACGGTCAGTTCTTCGGCGGCCCCGGCCATGTTCTGAGCCGTCTGAGCGATGCACGCCATGCTGTCGCGCAAGGTAGTGAGCAATTGATCCAGACCTTGGGCCATTCGATCCACCGGGTCGGTGCCGGTGATGGCCAGCTCTTGCGTCAGATCGCCTCCGGCGGCGGCGCTGACGACTTTGAGCATCCGGTCGACTTTGGTTTGCAGCACATGGCTCTTTTCTTTTTCTCGCTCGCCGGCCGCTTTTTGGTGCTCGTTCGCTTCCTTGGCAACGCTTTCGTGGCGGAATTTTTCCGTGACGATTTCCCAAGTGATCATTGGTCCCATGTAAGCGCCGTCGGCATCGTGGATGGCACTGAAGTGCAGCTCGCACGTTTCGCTGCCCAACGTAATGATCGTCCGATGAGGCAAACGGGCTGGATCAACTATAATCCGCTTCAGGTCATTTTGTTGCGAACAGAACAGATCGATTGGCTGGCCGATCAATCCGGCGACCGAAACCGGCAAATGCCGCTCCAATCCGCGCAGCGTGCGTTCCATGGCGGGATTCATGTAGCACAGCCGCAGGTTGCGATCGGCGACCATGATGTTGGAGGGGGTGCTCTGAATCATGGAAAGCGCTCGTCCGGCCTGTTTGCGATCCTCCACCAATTTTGTCCAATCGACTTTTTCGGCTTGCAAGGCAGAGCGGATGTTGCCCAGTGCTTGGTTGATCGCTTGCGTCGCACGACCCAATTCGTCGTTGGAGGTGACGGGCACCTGGCCGGAGAGATCGCCCCTGGCTAGGCTGGAAGCCAATTCCTGGATTCCGGCTGCGCTGGTCCGCAATCCTCGTTGCAACCGGAAGAGCAACGCGAGCAGCGGTATCGCTAAGGCAGCGACGAGCAATCCTTCGCGCGCTGCGATGCCGAAGAAGTCGTCGCGCGCTTCGTCTGCGTAAACGCTTGTAGCGAGCACCCAGTCCCACGGGGAGAATTCCCGGCCGTAGGTGATCTTGGGCGCGGGCTTGGTCGTGCCCGGTCGCGGCGATTCGTGGGCGAGGAAGCCGCTGCCGTTCTGCTGGGCCGTTTTGACGAGCTCTGCGGCGACGGTGGCCAAGCCGTTGGCGTCGCGGCCGCCATGTACCGGTTGGCCTTCCAATTCCGGCCGGACCGGATCAAGCAACAGCCGCTGATCTCGATCGAACACGACGAAGTAGAGTTCCTGGTAGCGCATGTTGCGCAGCGTTTCGAGAGCCAGCTTTTGGGCTTGTTCACGGGTGAGCGCGCCAGCCTGTTCCTGTCTCTGGTAGCGGTCGAGCACGCCGCTGGCCGTTTCGACCAGGCCGAGCGCCAGCGCCTTGGAATCTTCTTGTGAGCTATGCCAGCGGATCGAAAGCGACAAGATAATCAGAAGCGCCATGCTGGCGATGGCCCAGCCGACGATCAAGTTCAGCTTGCCGCGCAGGTTTAAATTTTTGAGTAAGTTCATCGATGCAATTCTCCTCGACGCAGTTTTGTCCGGGGCGGTCGGCGCGGTATCGAACGGATTTTTCCTAGCTTGGCTTGTTTGCCACCCCGGAGCCGCGATTCAGGATTTCCGGGCTAAACAATTTTTCGACGTTCAGCATCAGCAGCAGGCGGCCCTGAAGCTTGTAGGCGCCCCGAATCAGCTCCCGCCCGATTCCTTCGAGCGTGTCCGGCGGATGCTCGAAACAGTCTTCGTCCACTTCCAGCACATCGCCGATACGGTCTACCAGCAAGCTGAAAATGCCTTGCCAAGTCTGAATGACGATATTGATCGGCCGCCGCTCGTCTGACCGGTCGCTCACCTGCAACAAGCGCCGCAGATCGACGGCGGTCACGATTTGGCCGCGCAAGTTGATCAAGCCGCAAACCACCGGCGGCGCCAAGGGCACGGGCGTGATCGTCTGGTAGCGGATGACCTCTTGGACTTTTTCGACTTCGATGCCGAAGAAACGCTCTTCGAGGAAAAACGTGCAAAATTGTCGCTGGTCCGCCACGGAATCAAACCTCCTCGGCCAGCGCCAGCAACGGCGCCGTTTGCTGCAAAAAGCCCCGGACGTCGAACAGCTCGGTGACCCGGCCCTGGATCACCAGCGTGCCCGATATGCCGTTGCGGGTCGAACGTCCCTTGATCTCGAAAACGTCTTGGATGATGTCGATGATTTCGTCCACGATCAGGCCGACTTGACGCGCGTCATCCCCGAACACGATCACTTGCAACAGGTTTGCGTTGGCGCCGGTACCTTCGTTGGACGGCAGGCGGTCGAAAGCGCGGCGCTCGCTCAGAATATTCTTGAGGTGGATCAACGGCAGAATTTGGCCGCGATACTGGATGACGTCCACGTCGCCGGCACCTTCGACCTGACCGGCTTCGAATTCTTCCAATCGGGAGACGGGGGCGAGCGGAATGGCCAACCGGCCATTGCCGGGAGAACGCACCAGCAGCAAGGTTTGGCGTTCGGTTTCGCGCTCCCGGCCATCCCGCAGTTGTGCCGCGATGTTTTGGTCGTGGCTGTCGCTCAGAATGCGGGCCTGCTGGGCGATGCCCAGCACGTCGAGAATGAGCGCGACCCGGCCGTCGCCCATGATGGTGGCGCCGGCGAAGACNNACCACGATGTTGATGACGCCGGAGGTCTTGGCGACCGCCAGTTTCAGCTCCCGGTTCAGGTGCACGATGGGCAATAGTTTGCCGCGCAGCCGGTAAACCGGGTTGCTGTGCACGTATTCGATGGCGGTGTCCCGCTGTTCTTCGTTGACCCGAATCAGCTCCAGCAGGTTGACCTGAGGGATGGCGAAACGCTCTTTGCCGGTGGTGATGATCAACGCCGGTACGATGGCCAGCGTCAGGGGAATGCGAATCTTGAAGGTGGTGCCGCGCCCGAGTTCGCTTTCCAGATCGATGACGCCGCCGATTTTTTCGATGTTGGTCTTGACCACGTCCATGCCGACGCCGCGCCCGGAGATGTTGGTGATCTTCTCGGCGGTGGAAAAGCCCGGCAGAAAGATCAGGCGCCGGATGTCCTGATCGCTCATGACGGCGGCGCGTTCCTGGGTGATCAAGCCTTTTTCCAGCGCCTTGTCGCGCAATTTGACCGGGTTGATACCGGCGCCGTCATCGGCGATTTCGATGTGGACCTGGCCGCCTTCGTGATAAGCGCGCATCGACAGGCAACCTTCCTCGGATTTGTCGGCGGCGCGACGGGTTGCAGGGAGCTCGATGCCGTGGTCGATGGCGTTGCGGATCAAGTGAGTCAACGGATCCTTCATCGCTTCGATCAGGCTTTTGTCGAGCTCGGTTTCCTTGCCTTCCATTTCCACCCGGACCTGTTTGCCGCAATTGACCGACAGGTCGCGCACCACTCGCGGAAACTTGGCCCAGATATTGTTGATGGGCTGCATCCGGGTGCGCATGATGCCTTCCTGCAGTTCGCTGGTGATCAGGTTCAGGCGTTGCGATGCGGCCAGCAGCGGCGGATTTTCTTGCAGAATGCTGTATTCGAGAATCTGGTTGCGCGCCAGAACCAGCTCCCCGACCAGATTCATCAGCTTGTCCAAGAGCGGTATGTCGACCCGAATGGAGCTTTCCGCGATGGTGGTTGTGGTGGCGGGCGCTGTAGTCGGTGCGGCGGGCGCTGCGGGTGGGATGCTGGGGCGTTCCGGCGGCGGCGAGACCGTTTCGGGCAAGGGCGCCGCAGTGGGAGGCGCGGTGGCGTGGACGACCGGCGCGGCCAGCTCCGGAGCGGGGCTGGGTGCAGGCGCGCTGTGGGTTTCTTCGGCCGGGGGTGCCGGTTCGGCAAAGAAAATCAGGTTGTCCGGCAAGGGCTTGGCGGCGAGCGCGGGTTTGGCGATCTCGGGCGCGACGGTTTTCGCTTCCGGCGGAAGGGATGCTGGAGGCGATGGTGCGGCCGCCGGGATCGGCGATGGCGATGGCGATGGCGGTGCGGAAACCGGTGCCGTGGTTCCGCCTTCCTTGAGCCGGTTCAGCGTCTCGATCAAACCGAGATAGCCTTCCTCGCCGTCGCCTTCGGTGCGTTCGACCTCGCCCAGCATGGTTCGCACCGCATCCAACATATTTAGCAGTGCACTGGCGATTTCCCGGGTGAAATTCAATTTGCCGTCCCGCAGCAACGACAAAAGATTTTCGCCGGCGTGAGTCAGTTTTTCGAGGCGGCCGAAACCGAGAAAACCGCAGGTTCCTTTAATGGTGTGAATAGTGCGGAAAATACTGGCGAGCGTATCCCGGTCATCCGGGTTTTGTTCGAGCATGACGAACTTGGTATCGAGCTGATCCAGACCTTCCAGACTTTCGGTCAAGAATTCTTTGATGATGTCGTCCATAGCAGGGAATCGCTCAGACAGTTATCCGGTTTTTTGCAAAGAGAGTCGTTTGTTTGGTTCGAAGCTTGGCCATTTGATGGCGGCTGCATGTCAAGCAATAACCGAACCAACTCGTTTATCGATTCGTTATTGAGGACAGCGATGCCTGACTTGGGCTTTGTTCGCGTCGCAAAAGCCAATCGGTGGCGATAACGGCTGGCACGACGGCGAAAGATTGACTCAACGCGGTTGCGAGTCGCCAAAAAATTGTCATCTCGAAATTATGGGGGGGCACAAGTGCGTGGGGTGGTGAGCCGACGCGATGAGCTTTACCGATGATCGCTCGTCGGATTTTGATCGATCCGATGCGATGGCATCGGATCGTGGCGATGGTGGTGCGCCTCGTCCACGAATCTAAAAATATCGATTTCTATTAAATAGATAGATACGTGAAGAGCGATCCGGCAAGCGTCGATACCCCAGAAATTTGCACGAATATGTACAAGCTTGGCGCGCAATCCTTATTCGAGTGGTACTTTTTTTGCTTGTTTCGCCCCAATTGCTGGTTTTGGCCGACCAGTACGGCAATTTCTCTTAACGTGGAGTGAGCGGCAATCTCATGAATATTGGCAACTACTTGAATTTGATCGGCGATCAATCGAGCAGCGACTTCAGTGCGCGACGTCAGGAACGGTTGGAGAAGCGGCGGGAAAATCTGAGCCAGACGTTTTCCGAGCTACAGCAAAGCGCCATCGAAAGAGGCGATTCTGATGAGGCCAAAAAACTTTTCGAGCTATCTGAGCAAGTGGAAAATAGATTGGACCGGAAATTGGATCGCTTGGAAGCAAAAACGGGCGCAGTGAACTGGGAGCGCCAAATGGGTAACTTTTTGGACAAGATGCGAGCGGATGCCTATGCAAAAGGCGATACCGCTACGGCCGAGAAGATTTTTGGCTTATCTCAGGTAATCAACGGAGATAGTTCCGATTCTCAGAAGGTATTGCTGGTGCAAAAATTGCTATCGGATTCGCTCGATACCGCTAAAGTCAGCACCACGACCGGTACTACTGGCAGCACCGGAACCACAAGCAGCAGCACCGGAACCAGCGGTAGTAGCTCGACCAGTGCCGCTGGCAGCAATACGGCAACATCTTAGAATTTGAGAGACATTTTTAGAAAGTGCTTGGTACCGCAATATTATTTTTTATTTTGGTCCGATCCGGCTTATCGCCCGCTTCTTAAAAACAACTTCGTGGGTGATACTCGGATAGGGCGCTAACTCGCTAGCAGTAATTTTAAAAGCAGCGAAGTTTTTTAAAAGCAGCAGCGCTATTTATAAGTGATGATTTTTTAAAAGCGGCTTAAAAGTGGTGGAGTTGTTTAAAACAGTGGAGTTGTTTAAAAGCGTGGCTTATTCATTTCTCTTAATATTTTTGTGAAGCATAGCTCGCGGGCGATTGTTTATTAGTTTATCGCCCGCGAGCGGATTTCTGCGCCATCCGCTGCAGCGATTGGAAAAGGCGATTCGATAAATAAGAATAAGATACTGCGCTGTAATAAGTTTTTGCTAGCTGGAACAAGCGAAACCATGATTCGATCAAGCCGCTTTTTCCAAGGCTAGAAGCAAAGAGAGCGAGCGATCAAAAGGCAACTTGAGGTGGGAAGTGGAAAGAGAATCTATTTTGACGCGCATCAGTATCGGCAAGCGATTGTGGCTGTTGCTCGGAGTGTTGATTTTGGCTATAAGCGCCGTGACCCTTCGCGCTTTGCACGATCTCAAAATCCAGTTGTTTGCCGATCGAGCCGTCGCCACGCAACAACTAGCCGAATCCGCTCATAGCCTTCTTGCCCGCTACCATGCCTTGGCCGCTAGTGGCACGCTGAGCGAAGACGCCGCCAAACAAGCAGCGTTGGAAACTATCAAGAATCTGCGCTACGGTGAGAAGGATTATTTCTGGATCAACGACACGTATCCGCGCATGGTCATGCACCCGTTCAAGCCAGAGCTGGATGGCAAGGATTTGCGGGATTTCAAAGACCCGAGCGGCAAGCATTTGTTCGTCGAGTTCGTGGAAGCCGTCAAAAAGAATGGCGGCGGATTGGTGCCGTATTTGTGGCCGAAACCCGGCTTCGATCAACCCGTTCCCAAGATTTCCTACGTCAAAGAATTCAAGCCTTGGGGCTGGATCGTCGGTACCGGCATCTACGTGGATGACATTGATCGGTTGTTCAAGGAGCAGTTTTTGAAAATCGGCAGTTTGGGTCTGGGGCTGATCCTCGTGCTGGTGATTTTTGGTTATTGGATAACGCGCAGCATCGTTCGGCCGCTCCACAAGGCGGTGGTGGTGGTTGATCGGGTCGCGGACGGCGATTTGAAAGTAGATATCGCGGTGACCGGACGCGATGAAGTTACCCAGTTATTGAGCGCCATGAAGGAGATGACCACGCAACTGAACGGTATCGTGTCGAATGTGGCGCATTCGTCCCGGCGCATGATGGCGGTGGCCAACGAGTTGGCCAGCGATAGCTCCAACTTGTCGAAACGCACCGAGGAACAAGCCGCTGCTTTGGAAGAAACTGCGGCGTCGATGGAACAACTGACCGGTACAGTCAAGCAAAGCGCCGAAAACGCCGGACACGCCAACCAATTGGCGGCGGCGGCGCGTGTGCAGGCCGAGCAAGGCGGCCAAGTCGTCGATCAAGCCATCGCTGCGATGGGCGCCATCAATCAAAGCAGCCACAAGATCGCCGACATCATCGGGG
>DEHU01000004.1 GCA_002352125.1 Competibacteraceae bacterium UBA2792
AACTTAATTTACGGAGTACTAAATCCGGCCGCCACGACTCGATCAAGGCGCGCGCTTCCTGGCCCATCCTCTCCTTTGCTTCGGGCGCGCTGTTCCGCTTGGTGTCCATCTGAAATGCCCGGTATTCGGCCGGTGCAGCCGCCAGACCTTTCTTGAAACCTTCGAGTTGGCCGTCGGTCCAGCGCCACGGCGAGTGATAGCTCATGACATAGAGGATTTTGTACGGCGTGGCGCGTCCGGGACCGGCATCTGCTGCGATGGCGCTCCAGATACCAACCACCCATACTGTCGCTACGATACTTATCGCCCACCGGATCAGTTTTTTGGGTTTCAAGGTCTTGCTCCTGTCGCTTGGTTGGCAATCAACGAGCTACGGAGTTGCACTATTTCGGTTTCATCTGGATGAACGGAGCGGCGGATAATCGATGCGCCCGAACAAAATACCCAATTTTGGACGGTCGATGTCGGGTTGAGCCGAGTAGCGGCGCAAAGCACCGCTACCCGGCAGATGCTCGTCTGCTGCCCCGTCGTCGCGGACGTTTCGTACCCATGACAACTTGGACTTGTCCGGTTGCGTACGTCCGCGTTTCGTCTGGTCGCGCACGTTCTCGATATGGCCAGGTTTGGGAATAGTGACAATACCTTTACATTATAAGTCAAGCTAAGGAAGGAAGACTCGAAACCGGCGCCAAAACGGTTCGTCCGTCAAGCGAAGGCGTTACTTTGGGAAATCCGTTTGCCGGGACGGCAATAGTGGCGTTCGGCGCGCACTCGGCTACAATTTCTATGGGAACTTGGCGAAGCCCTAGCTTCCGCAACGGCGTCGCGGCGGTTTTTTGAGAGGCCGAAGTTGTCGAAAAGCAAGTGCCAGATGCGGTTTTACGAGGAACTGAATGACTTTCTGCCGCTCGCGCGACGCAAGGTCCGCTTCGTTCACGAATTCCAGCGGCGAGCATCCGTCAAAGACATGATCGAGGCGCTCGGTGTGCCGCATACGGAAATCGAGCTGATTTTGGTGAACGGCCAGTCGGTGGATTTTTCCCATATCGTCCAGGATGGCGACCACATCAGCGTCTATCCCGTGTTCGAATCGTTCGACGTGCAACCGATGGTTCGAGTCCGGCCGCGCCCGTTGCGAACCAGCCGCTTCGTGCTGGACGTGCACCTGGGCAAGCTGGCGCGCTATCTGCGGCTGCTCGGTTTCGATACCCTCTATCGCAACGATTACGATGATGCCGAACTGGCGGCCCTGGCCAGTGCGGAACGGCGGATTCTATTGACCCGCGACCGCGATCTCCTGAAACGCGCCGTCGTGACGCACGGCTACTACGTGCGGGCAACCGATCCGCGCCGTCAGGTCGAGGAAGTGATGGACCGCCTGGACCTGTACCGGGCCATCCGGCCGCTCCAGCGTTGTGCCCGCTGCAACGGCTTGCTGGCGACGGTGCCCAAGCTTCAGGTTTGGGAGCGATTGCCTCCGGAAACCCGTCGCCAAGTCGAATCGTTCTGGGAGTGCGGCGCCTGCGGTCAACTGTATTGGGAAGGCAGTCACATGCCGCGTATCCGGCGATTTATCGAGAATTTGCAAGCGCGTGCGGGCGCCACCGCGCCGGCAACTGGACAAATCGTTGATGCTACGAAATGATGCGTGCGTGCGAATCGGCACGATCCGTCTGCCGGTTTACCTATCTGCCAACCTTTCACAAGGATCGGCCATGCGTTTGTGGTTGTTGTTGCCGTTGCTGCTGATATCGAACCTGAGCTGGGCTCAGGCAGCTTCCGACCCCGCCGGTTTGGAACCCATTCCCGATGGTCCTCCGGAAACGGGCGGGGAACGGAACGTGCCGGCACCCGAAGTCACCATTCGCCAGCGCGGTGACCGGGGCAGCATCGAGGAATACCGGGCTGGAGGCGTGCTCTACATGATCAAGGTCGTGCCGTCCAAAGGCGTCCCCTACTATCTGGTGGATACCGATGGCGACGGCAATCTGGAAACCCGCTACAGCGACTTGCAGGATGGCATGTTGATCCCGGCCTGGGTGCTGCTGCGCTGGTGAGCGGGTCGACTCGAAGCGGGTTTGCTGGAATTGGCGAACGTCAGCGCGGCCGACGCCATTCCGCCGTTTCCCGCTTCAATTGATCCCGAGCCTTGCTCCGTTCCGCCGTTCTGGATTTCTGGTGCGCGCCACCCTTGCGCAAAATTGGGGCGGCGGCGACGGGATTTCGTCGTTGGCGCATCGTAAATTTCTCCTGTTGATCTTCCTCGCCGCCGCGTCGGGCGGGGGAGGAGAGCGGTGTGTTTCGCGCGAATTTGCTTCAGCCTTTCACGCAAATCACCTGCTTGAGGGTATGCACGACTTCGACCAGATCGGACTGGTTGGCCATCACCTCGTCGATGTCCTTGTAAGCGCCAGGAATTTCGTCGAGCACCCCCGCATCCTTGCGGCATTCCACGCCGGCGGTTTGCGCGATCAGATCCTGCGGATCGAACGCTTTCTTGGCCTTGCCCCGGCTCATCCGGCGCCCCGCTCCATGCGAGCAGGAGCAGAACGATTGCGGTTCACCCTTGCCGCGCACGATGTAGGACTTGGCGCCCATGCTGCCGGGGATGATGCCTAAATCGCCTTCGCCGGCGCGGATGGCGCCCTTGCGAGTGATGAATAGCGTCTCGCCGAAATGCTGTTCCACCGCGACGTAGTTGTGGTGGCAGTTGATCGCCTCCTTGGTTAAAGCGAACGGCGGTAGTTGCCGGGCCAGAGCGTCAAGGATCAATCGCATCATCTCGCGGCGGTTGGTCATGGCGTAATCCTGCGCCCAATGTACGGCTTCCACGTAGTCGTCGAAGTGTTCCGCGCCTTCTTGCAGGTAAGCCAGATCGCGGTCTGGCAGGTTGGCGAGGTGTTTGCCCATGTCTTTCCGCGCCAAGTCGATGAAGTAGCGGCCGATGATGTTGCCGATACCGCGACTGCCGGAATGCAGCATTACCCACACGTCCTGATTCTCGTCCAGGCACAGCTCGATGAAGTGATTGCCGCCGCCCAACGTGCCCAGTTGCCGCGCCCAGACGATTTCGACGTTTTTTTGCATCTTGAGAAGGCCCGGATGTTTTTTGACGATCCGGTCCAAGCCGCCGGATAGCGCGCGAACGGCCGATGCCGGCGCACCGCGCCCTTCCGGGTGCATGTCGAAACCGACCGGCACCGCCGCTTCGACGACGTAGCGCAAGGGCCGCAGGTTGTCGGGCAACTGACTCGCTTTTAGGCTGAGTCGAACGGCGTTCATGCCGCAGCCGATATCGACCCCGACCGCCGCCGGAATGATGGCGCCCTTGGTCGGAATGACTGCGCCCACGGTCGCGCCGATGCCGACGTGAACGTCGGGCATCGCTGCGACGTGGCCGCGAACGAACGGTAACTGAGCGAGGTTGCCCAGTTGGGTCAAAGCTTGCGGATCCACGTCGTCGGTGTAGATTTTGACCGGAACCTTGCCCTTGGTGATTATTCTCTTGATAGGCATGATGACTGCTCGCTGCGATAGAGAACCCGGTTCTCCAAACAAAAAAACCCTGGCTGACGATTGTCAACCAGGGTTTTCTACGTTCGGAGGAAGCAGGCTCGGAAGACAATCAGGACCTTCCGGAGACCGCCCGGAAGGCGTTACGAGGTGGTGAATTCTTTTATGAGCATGTCGCGACCCGCCGGGCGATGGGATAGCATCGCGCTATCCGATGAAAAATCCAGAAATGGTTGTGCTTTTAAGTATCGGGATTTAGCGGCGAAATGTCAAAGCCACGATTTCAGGTTCGGGTTCTGGCGGCTTCGCTCGCCGATGCGCCGGCCCGCTAATGTGACGGTATGGCGCGATGCAGGAAGTCGGTCAGTTGCCGGACCGTGATTTCGGTGACGTAACCGCCATCCCGCATCAGCACTTGGTCGTATGGCAAACCGCGTACTCCGAAGGCCTGCTCGATGGCGACGATCAACTGCATCAAATCCACCGATTCAAAACCCAGATCCTCGACCAGCCGGGTTTCGGCTCCGAGAGGTTCCAACAGTTCGGTGCCCCATTCTTGGGTCATGTTGTCGAGCAGCAGAATGAGGCGGGTTTGGATATCTTGCGGGGTCGGTGGAATCAAGGTAGTCATTTTTCCGTTAGGTTGGTTGGGATATCGAAGAAATTTGGCGGGAGCGCCAAGCGAAACGGTGTTTGTACAGTCAAAGCCCGGGTTGTTATGATAAACCATCGCCCGCATCCTTCGTGCCGAACCTAGCGTTGACCGCGTCTCGATTTCCTACCGATCGGCTTAGAGAATTTATGAAAAGAGCGATGGGCGCCTTTGGGATCATCGGGATCATCGCTTTTGTTAGTGAGTTAGGCAAATTTCATTCCGTTATTGCGCTTCGTTCCCGTTCCTCGTTTTTCGAACCGGCGAGGCGAGCCAGCGAAGCGAAAACGCTAACCTCGATTTTGGGCGCAACTTTGAACCTGACCCCGGAATTTGCGATCACGATACGTTCGGTTTCGCGGTACTGGCCGTTGTGAGGTAAACGCATGTCTAAGTGGAAACCCACCATAAAGAAACTGAACGCCGACGAACCGCCGGCCAAAGACGAGCGAGAAAGTCTGCGCAAGGGGCGTTCTCTGTTCCGGGAGGGGCGCTACGACGAAGCCCAATACGAGTTCGAGCGGCTGTTGGCCGACAGTCCGAAATCGGCCGGCGCCCATCTGGGTATCGGTCTCGTGTTACTGCGTCGAGGGCTGCCAGCGGAAGCGGGCGCGCATTTTGTCGAAGCCCGAAAGCTGGACCCTTTATTGCCGAAAGCGTATGTATTGGAAGGTCAGTCCTTGATGGAACAGGGCCATTTTGAACCGGCCATGATGGCTTTTCGGGACGCTTTAAATTTGGACCCGAAATCGGTGAAGGCCATGGTGGGCCTCGGTCAATCGCTATTGCGCCAGAAACGGTACAGCGAGGCGCTGGAACCGCTGCAAACGGCATTGCGCTACGAGCCGAGAAAAGTGTTGCCTCGCTTGCTGCTCGCCGAAGTCCATAGTGAACAAGGAAGGGTGGGGAATGCGATCGCCGAGTTGCGGTTAGCGTTGGAGATCGATCCGCGCCATGTTCGTGCCGCCACGCTGCTGGCGAAATCGCTGGTTGCCGAAAGCGATCGCGACGGAGCCGAACGGGTTTTGCACGCCGTTGTTGCCGAGTCCTTGGAGGAAAGCGCGAATCTGGTGCAATTGGGACGAGCGGCGCTGGAGCTAGAATTTTACCCGGTCGCCGAGCAAGCCTTGCTCGAAGCGTTGCGCTGCAATCCCGACCGGACCGCCATTCGGTTGAGCTTGGTGGAAGCGCTGTTGGCCAACGGCAAGTTGGAAGCGGCGGAACAACAGGTTCAAAAGTTGCCGCAAAATGGTCAGACCGCTTCGCTGGTACACAAGCTGCTGGGGGATGTCCATCTGCGGCGTAAACAATTCAGGCTCGCGGTCGAAGAGTATCGGGCCACGGTGCTGCATCTGCCGGACAACGAGCAACTGCTGGAGGAACTGAAGCGAGAGTTGTCCACCAGCGGGGAAACGGTGGAATGGGAAGAGCTAGCCGAGGCGTTGCAGCCGTCGGTAGCGGATCGCGTTGCCGAAGAGACCCAGCGCGTTCGCCAGAGCCGTCGACAGCGCCGCGATCAGCGTTGAACGCACCAAACTACGAACATCATCGATGAACCATCTCGTCTACATCGTCATGGACAGTTGTCGCTACGACAGTTGCCTGATGGCGGATACGCCGAACCTCGATCGGCTCGGCCCGGTCGAACGTCGCTACAGTTACGCGTCTTGGACCTCGCCGTCGCACTACGCGATGCTGATGGGGATGATTCCCCACGTCAGTCCGCGCGGCGTGTTCGCTTCGGAAGTCTACAAAGGCGAGTTCAAGCGCTGGGTGGACCGGCTCGGCATACCCGGCCTGTCGTTCAAGACCTTCGTGCCGGAGCTATCGTTGCCCAAGGTATTGAAAAGCCAAGGTTACGAGGCGATCGCCCGGAT
The DNA here is from genome assembly GCA_002352125.1 of Competibacteraceae bacterium UBA2792. GTDB lineage: Bacteria > Pseudomonadota > Gammaproteobacteria > Competibacterales > Competibacteraceae > Competibacter_A. The sequence continues at coordinate 6,043 of DEHU01000004.1, forward strand.
GTCGCTGCCGGTGTTGAATCCTTATACCCTGCTCAACCGGGATTTCGATGATTACCGCTTGATGGAGAATCACAACGATTTTGCCGGCATGGTCCGCGAGATCGCTTTTCCGGTGGGGCGAACGCGCTTCTATTTTCTCAACCTGGGCGAAACCCATTACCCCTACATGTTAACCGGCGATGGCCTGCCACATATTTCCGGGGTACACGGCGTGCTGAAGGGATTGAGCGGCAATTCGACCGTGCCCGCATCGGACGAGCAGGACTTTTTTCCGGCCGACGAGATGCGGCGGTTGCACCAGCAGCAAGTGCGATGCGTCGAATATATCGATCGGTTGCTCGGCGAACTGTACGCAAAATGCCCTCCCAACACGTATTTCATCGTTACCGCCGATCACGGCGAGCTGTTCGGCGAGGATGGTTATTTCGGGCATGGGCCGATCATGCATGAAAAATGTTTCGAGGTGCCGTTCGTCGAAGGTCTACGGCCGTGAAATCCCGTGTTTCGTCCGAGGTGGGGATAAGGGTTTATGATGGGGGCCATGCGAGCGACGAATAAAGGCAGTGTGCGAGCAGAGCGCGAACCGCTGTTTGTTTTGGCGCCACCGCGGTCTTTCACTTCGTTGATCAGCACCATGCTCGGCCAGCATCCGCGCATGTACGGCTTCCCCGAATTGAACCTGTTCATGGCCGAAACCATGGATGAATTCTGGCGAGGAACCGACGGCGATGGCGAACGTAAATCCACGTTCTGGCCGGTGATGCGCCACGGTCTGTTGCGAACGGTGGCCCAACTCTACGCCGGCGAGCAAACCATCGACGGCGTGGCGTTGGCCTACCGCTGGATTCGAGCGCGCTCCAAGCGGACGACGGGCGAGGTGTTTCGGGAGCTGCTGGACAGGACCGGTCCCCTGATCGCGGTCGAGAAGAGCCCGGCCTATCTGCGCAAGCGCCGGTATCTCGATCGCCTGCTGGAGACGTTTCCGAACGCGCGTTTCATCCACCTGCTGCGGCACCCTAGAGCGCAGTGCGAGTCGGTGCTCAAGGCCCGGGGCGGCAAGCTGATGCTGCTCATGCTGAACGCACTCGATCATTCGGCCGACTTCCCGGTGATCGAACCGCAGATTCTGTGGCACGATGCCAACACCCGAATCATGGAGTTTCTGGACCTGTTACCTCCGGTGCAATGGCTCCGGGTGAGAGGCGAGGACATACTGCGCGAACCCGATGCCGAACTGGTCCGTATCTGCCAATGGTTGGGATTGCCGTGCGGCGCACGCGAGCTGGCGGCGATGAAGGCACCGGAACAGTCGCCTTACGCCCACGTCGGTCCGGTGACCGCTCGTCTGGGCAACGACATCAATTTTCTGCTGGAACCCCGGCTGCGCCCGACGCGACTCCAGGATTACGATTTCGCCGAGCCGTTGCCGTGGCGTCCAGACCGGCGGAGCTTGCATCCGGCCGTGGTCGAGCTGGCCCGGGAATTCGGTTATCGGTGATGAGTTTCGCCTTCCCCCAAGAGGATCGATATGAACGATGATGCTAACGCGGACAAGCGGCGCGCTCGATTGCGGGCCATGCGAGAGCGTTACGGACAACGTCCCGCAGATTTGCAGGAAACTGGGCTGGCGGTAAACGAATCGGCGGTCGATGGCGGGCCGCAGCGCGCCAGAAATCGTTCTGGCCGTCCGGAGCGGCTGGACGGAAGAGAGCAAGCGGAACGGAAGGGGGGTGGACCCTTGCAGCGGTTGGTCCAATTCCTGATGGAGCCGAGCCACGGAGATACCTTGATTCCCGGCACCCAGATCGGCGAGCAGCGGCTCCGGCAGGCCGTCGGCTGGCTGGAGCAGCGGTCCCGGACCACGCAAGGTGCCGCCGGCGAGCGGATTCAGCGTCTGCTCAGGTTTCTGAAGCAAGATATTCCGGGCGAGCCGGTAGTGGCCGGAGTGAATTTGAAACGCTTGCAGCAATTGATGGAGCGGGTAGAAACGACTCCAGCTTCCATCCCCTTGGCCGCGAACGAAAATCCCGAAGCCGGGAGCGCCGATCGAGCGGTGCAGCCACTTCTGGCTGCCGCGGAGCCGGCGCCGGTGGCTGCTTCAAAGTCGGTCCCCGCCGGCGCGGAAACCGAATCGGCCGACGAAATCGCGATTATCGAGGAAACGTTGCAGCGGTTGCGAGATATCACTCGGGATTTGGAGCGGCATCTGGACGAGGCCCGGCAGCAGGGCAAAACGACGCCCGGCCGCGCCGATGCGCGGCGGCAGCACAGCGAAACGGCGGAGGCGACCCGAATATCGGTGGAGAGTGTTCGGCCATCGAGCGAACCACGCCTCCAAACCGGCTCTGAATCCCGGCCGCGGCCGGAAGGCGACGACTGGTTTTTGGAATTTCTGGAATAGCGCTGACATCGCACCGAATCGACGCGCTAGTGGAGATTTGACGACATGAGCGACAGCGACGTGAAGCAGCGCCTCGCGCGCTTGCGCGATTTGCATCGCCCCCAGGCCGAGCAAACCGGCGACGCCGGCAAGCGAGCGCGGCCCAGCTTGCGCGCTTTGATGGGCACGGCAAGTTCCGCGATGGAAGATAAATTGGGCCGCCCGGCCGGAGGGTTGGGTGCGATCGCCCAATTGGCCAAAAACCCTGAAATCCGTCACGCCCTATTGCAATGGTTGCAGCAGCAGGACGAACGGGGCCCAGTTCGTTCGGGCGGCGGCGAGAACGCCTGGGGATTGGAGTTTGGCGTCGAAGCGTTGCCGCGCCCCGAAGAATTGACCACCTCCAGCACTTTGGAAGAGATCGCTCGCTATTATCAGCAACTGGAAACCCGCGCCGACTGGCTGGAAGCCGCTTTGCAGGAAACCTTGCTGGAGATGGAGCGGGTCAGCCGCTTCAAGCTGGCCGCTGGCGGGGCGGGCGACGCCCAGGAACCACCCGTGCCGCCGATGGATCCATCGATTTGAAACGCGCGATGACCGGGAACGGCCGTTTCGCGGTTTTCGTTCTCAATCCCGCCAGTTTATCCGACCCCGCTTTGGCTGTTGCCGGCAGTCGCGCCGGCGCTGTCGGCGTGCTGAACGCGGAAACCGGCATGGCTCCAGTAGAAATGGAAGCCGCGCTAGGCCGGTTGGCCGCCGTCCGCAAGCCTTTCGGGCTGAAGTGGGGCGGGCGGGAAATGCCGGAGCCGTGTTTTATCGAGCCAGATTGGCTGGTTTTGACCGCGGAACGCAACGCGCATCTGGTGGCGGATTTACAATCCTATCGCGCTGCCGGCGGGCGAATACTGGTGGAATTGTCCGCCTGGCGCGATGAGCTGGCGTCGCTGGAAAGCCGAATCGACGGCTGGTGGGCGAAAGGACACGAAGCCGGCGGCGCGGTGGGCGAGGAAAGTACCTTCGTCCTGCTTCAGCGAGTGCTGCGACATACCGAACTGCCGGTGTACGTCCGGGGCGGTATCGGTTTGCATTCCGCCGCCGCTTGTTGGGTCGGCGGCGCGGCTGGGGCGGTGCTGGACAATCAGATGTTGCTGCTGAGGGAATCGCCGCTGGCGGACACGTTGCGATCCTGGCTACAGGGGTTGGATGGGACGGAAACCGGCTTGCTTGGCCGCGAGGAAACGGGCCGGTATGCAAGGGTGCTGGAGCGCCCCGGTTTCGCGCCAGTAGAGACCTTGCGGCGACGTTTTTGGGACGACGAAACGCTCGATCCCGCCGAAAGCCTGGATTCCCGCGTCGGCTGGCTGGAGCCTTGCGGACGGGATGTCCTGCCTCTTGGCCAGGAGGCCGCCTTTGCCGGGCCGTGGGCGGAACGCTACGGTACGGTCGCTGGCGTCGTCCGGGCCTTGCGCCGGGCGCTGCGCGACGATCCGGTCCAGGCGGGCCGGGACGCCGCGCTGGCGGAGGGCGCGCCGCTGGCGCGGGCGCATGGTACCCGTTTCCCCATCGTTCAAGGTGCGATGACCCGCGTCAGCGACCGCGCCGAATTCGCCGAGGCGGTCGGTGCTGCCGGCGCGTTGCCGATGATTGCCCTGGCGATGCTCGATGGTGGCCGGTCGCGGCAATTGTTGGAGGAAACCGGCCGCCGGATGGCGGGGCGGCCGTGGGGCGTGGGGATACTGGGGTTCGTGCCGGCGGCGCTACGGGAAGAACAGTTGACGGCGATCCGGGCGATCCGGCCGCCGTTCGCCTACATCGCTGGCGGCCGCCCGGAACAGGCCCGGCAACTGGAAGCGGACGGCATTTGCACCTACCTGCACGTTCCCACGCCAACCTTGCTGCGACTGTTTCTGGAGCAGGGCGCTCGCCGGTTCATTTTTGAGGGACGGGAATGCGGCGGTCACATCGGGCCGCTGAGCAGCCTGGTGATGTGGGAATCGATGCTCGACGTGCTGCTGGCTTACGGGCGGGAGGCGCCCGGTGGACTGGCCGAAACGTCGATTCTGTTCGCGGGCGGCATCCACGATGCCCGCTCGGCGGCTATGGTGGCAACGCTAGCGGCACCGTTGACCCGGCTGGGCGCCCGGATCGGCGTGCTGATGGGTACCGCTTATATTCTGACCGAGGAAGCGGTGCGCTGCGGGGCCATCCGGCCGGCTTTCCAGCAAGTGGCGTTGGAATGCATCGCGACCGCGACCCTGACCGCCGGACCGGGCCATGCCAGCCGGTGCGCGGTGACTCCGTTCGTCGCCGCGTTTCACGAGACCCGGCGGCAATTGCGCGATCGAGGCGAGTCGGCACGAACGGCGCGCGACCGGCTGGATGAGCTGACCTTGGGCCGACTGCGATTGGCAACGAAAGGGCTGTTGCGATCCGAACCGGCCAGCCAGTTGCGGGAGATCTCTCCAGAAGAGCAATTCGCCCAGGGCATGTACATGATCGGTCAAGTGGCCGCGCTGCACGACCGGCCGCTAACCTTGGCCGCACTCCACCGCGACGTCACGGTGGATGCGTTGGCGTGGTTGGACCGCTGGCGACCGGCCCCCTCGGCGCGGCCGGTTCCCGGCGACGGGCCGGCGGACATCGCGATCATCGGTATTGGCGTCTGGTTGCCCGGCGCCACCGACTGCCGCGCCTATTGGACCAACTTGGTCCACGGTGTGGACTGTTTGCGGGAAGTGCCGTCAGAGCGCTGGGATTGGCGGCTGTATTACGATGCCGATCCGGCCAGCCGCGACCGGGTATACGCTAAATGGGGCGGCTTTATCGCTGAACAAGCCTTCGATCCGACCCGCTACGGGTTGCCGCCGGTGGCGCTCAGATCGGTCGATCCTCTGCAGTTGCTCGCTCTGGAAACGGTGCGGCAGGCGTTGGACGACGCCAAGATCGCCCTCGACCAAACGGATCGCGAGCGGATCGCGGTGGTTTTGGGAGCCAGCGGCGGCATGGGCGAACTCGGGTTGGCCTATGCTGCCCGCGCCGATCTGCCGCGCCTGGTCGGCCGCGTCGATGAGGACGTGTTGGCGCGGTTGCCGGAATGGACCGAAGATTCCTTTGCCGGCCTGTTGCCCAACGTGGCGGCAGGACGGATCAGCAACCGCTTCGATTTCGGCGGAATCAATTGCACGGTGGATGCCGCTTGCGCGTCGTCGCTGGCCGCCATCTATCAGGGCGTCAACGAGCTGCGGCTGGGTCACTGCGATCTGGCGATCGCCGGCGGCGTGGATACCATGCAGTCGCCGTTCATGTATCTTTGCTTTGCCAAGACCCAGGCGTTATCGCCCCAGGGCCGCCCGCGCACCTTCGATGAGCGGGCCGACGGTATCGCCATCGCCGAAGGCGTGGCGGCGGTGGTGCTGAAACGGCTGGATGATGCCGAACGAGATGGAGATCGCGTCTACGCGGTGATCAAAGGCATCGCCGGATCCAGCGACGGTCGCGCCAAGGGCTTGACTGCGCCGCGGCCGGCGGGGCAGTTGCGCGCCTTGCGGCGGGCTTATCGCGATGCCGGCTACTCGCCGGCCACGGTCGGGCTTTGGGAAGCGCACGGTACCGGCACGGTCGCGGGGGACCGGGCGGAACTGGAAACCGTGACGACCCTGCTGGACGAGGTCAACGCGCTGCCGGCGAGCGGCATGATCGGCTCGGCCAAAACCTTGATCGGCCACACCAAGGCGACCGCCGGCGTCGCCGGTCTGATCAAAGCCGCTCTGGCGCTGCATCATCGGGTCTTGCCGCCGCACCGGGGCGTCAGCCGGCCGCTACCGCCGCTACGCGACGCCGCCAACCCCCTGTTTGTCTGTGCGGAAGCAAGACCGTGGTTGCGCTTGGCCGGACAACCGCGCCGGGCCAGCGTCAGCGCCTTCGGTTTCGGCGGTACCAATTTTCACGCCACGCTCGAAGAGCATTCGAGCGAAGACGATTCGGCGGCGCGTGCGCCATTGTCGGACTGGCCGGTCGAACTGTTCGTCTGGCGCGCGAGCGACGAGGCGGATTTGATCGCTTCGCTGCGCGAGCTGCAAGNNTTTGGCGGCGGCGCTGGCGCGGGCGCTGCCAGCGCGGGGGCGGACTCTGGCGATCGTGGCCGGTTCGCCGCCGCAACTGGAGCAACGAATCGCCGAAGCTTTGGAGTTGTTACAAGGAAAGCAGCCGTCCGCGCTTTCCGAAGATGTCTACCTGGCCCGTTCCGAGGCTGGAACTGATCGGCCGGGCCGGCTGGCGGTGCTGTTTCCGGGACAGGGCAGCCAGTATCCTGGCATGTTGCGCGAGCTGGCGGTGACCTTGCCGGAGTTGAGGGCGACTCTGGAACGGGCCGACGAGCTATTGCGGGACGTGATCGGCGCCAGCCAGCAAGACCAGGATCGTCTGAGCGCCTTGATCTACCCACCCAGCCGGTTCGATCCTGAGTCGGATCGAGCAGCCCGCGCCCGGTTGACCCGCACCGAAATCGCCCAACCGGCGCTGGGCGCGGTCGAGGCCGGCCTATGGGCGTGGTTGAACACCCTGGATTTGCGGCCGGATTGGGCAGCGGGACACAGCTACGGCGAATACGTGGCCCTGTATGCTGCCGGCGTTTTCGATTTGGATACCTTATTGCGCTTGTCAGAGGCACGGGGGCGATTCATCGTCGAGGCCGCTTCGGGGGGCGAGCTGGGCGCCATGTTGGCGGCGCGGGCCGATGTCGAGTCGGTGAAAACGGCGCTGGCGGGCGTGGAGGCCATCACCTTTGCCAACTACAACGCCCCCCGGCAACTGGTGCTGTCGGGAACCGCTGCCGCCATCGAACGGGCCGGCCAGGCGTTAGCGGCCCACCGCATCGCCACCGCACCCTTGAATGTGGCCGCTGCATTTCATTCGCCGCTGGTCGAGCCGGCCAGGGCTCGATTAGCGGCCTTCATGGCCGAACTGCCCTTCCATTCTCCCGCTTTTGCGGTCTACGGCAATGCTACGGCCTCGGCGTATCCGGGTGAACCGGCGGCGATCCGGGAACTGCTGGCGGCGCATTTGACCGCCCCCGTCGATTTTGCCGGCGAGATCGAGGCGATGTACGCCGCCGGGGCGCGTTTGTTTTTGGAAGTCGGGCCGCGCAGCGTGCTGGCCCGGCTGACCCGGCAGATTCTGGGCGACCGGCCCCATCTGGCCGTAGCGGTGGATGATCGCGGTGGCGGGTTGACCGGGTTGCTGCACGCGCTGGCCGCCTTGCTGGCGAATGGCGTCGCGCTGGATTTGGCGCCCTTGTTCGCGGGACGGATAGCGGACGAACCGCCTTTGGCCCGCCTGCTGGAATCGTCCCGTCCCGCGTCGTTGCCGCCTCATGTCTGGCTGCTCGGCGGCGGTGGCGTCCGGCGGCCGGGCGAACCCCCTGCGTTCGGAACCAAACCGCTCCTGACCGCCAGCGAGGCGGTGCGGCAACCGCCTCCGCTCGCGGCGCCGCGAGCTGCGGTGCCGGAAAATGAGCCATCTTTGGAGATCGATACGATGAGTGATAAACCACCCGGTCCGCCGTCGGCGACCGGCTCCACCGAGCCGTGGGCCGCCGATCAGGCTCTGGCCGGCTATCAGGAAACCATGCGCCAGTTTTTGCAGTTGCAGGAGCGGGTGATGCTGGCCTATTTCGCCGCCGGCCGGGAGGAGGAGGCTGGACGGTCAGCGCAGCCGTTACCGCCCGCTCTGCCGGTGGTCGTACCGGCTTCGGCGGCCGGGGCCGCGCCGCCCGTTGCGCCGCCGGTCGCGCCCGCAGCGGTCCAGGCACCAATCGAGAGCGTCGCGCCAGCATCTGTTCCGGTATCGCTCGCCCCGATGCCGGTGGCGGCGGCAGCGCCGCCGGAAGCGCAAGGCGTGAAATCTGCGGACCTTAAAAGCCTGCTGCTCAAAATCGCCAGCGAGCGCACCGGCTATCCGGAGGATATGCTGGGACTCGATCAGGACATCGAGGCCGATTTGGGTATCGACTCCATCAAGCGAGTGGAAATTCTGGGCCTGTTTCGCCGCTCGCTGCCGGCCGCGATATCTCGGATGCTCCAGCCGCATATGGAGGAAATCGCCAGCTTGCAGACCTTCCAGCAGATTCTGGACGCGGTGGTGGCCCGGCTTGATGCCGGCGCCGAACAACCCGCTGCAACCGCCGTGGCGGGGGAGGGCAGCCGCCCTTTTGAGTTGACCGGGACGGGTTCCGATGCGTGCGCCCCCCTGTCCCGGTTTGTCGTCGAGGCGTACGCGGAGCCATTGCCCGATTCGCCGGCCGCTTTGGAGCCGGGGCTGTACCTGTTGACGCCGGACGAACTCGGCGTGGCGGACGCGCTCAGCCGCAAGCTGCGCCAAGCTGGTGTCCAGCCGATGCTGGTGCCCGAGGAGGTGCTCGGCGACGCCGAGCGTTTGCCGCACTGGCTGGATGCGCAATGGCGGGGGATGTCTATCCGGGGAGTGATCCATCTGTTGCCGTTGGGCCGGCCTTCGCTTTCCAAGGACGCCGCGCTGGCCGAATGGCGGGAGCGGATCGAGCTGGAGGTCAAGACGCTGTTCGATCTGTTGCGGCTGGTCGGTTCCGAGCTGCGCGGTCGCGGGCGTTTGTTGACGGTGAGCGGCATGGGCGGGCGGTTCGGACGGGGGGGGCTGCGGGGTGCCGATACGGCCTTTTCTGGTGGCGCTGGGCTGGCGGGCTTGGTGAAGACGCTGAATCTGGAATGGAATGCTGATGCGAGCCAGCCCGGTTTTATCGGCAAGGCGCTGGATCTGGATCCGGCCGACGACCCCGAGCAGTTGGCGACATGGGTTTTGCGCGAGCTGGCTTTGCCCGGCGGTCGTCGCGAAGTGGGCTATCCGGCTGGCGTCCGAACCATTTTCCGAACCATCCCGGCATCGCTGTGCCCCTTGCCCGAGCCGCTACGGCGACCGGACGAGCGCTGGGTGGTGTTGGCCACCGGCGGGGCACGGGGTATCACCGCCGAGATTTTGCTGGAATTAGCTCCCTATCGGCCGACTTTGGTGCTGCTGGGGCGGACGCCGTTGCCGACGGCCGAGGAGCCGGCGCTCCGGGATTTGGCGGATGCCGCCGCGCTGCGGCGCCATTTTATCGAGCGGCTGACCGCCGATGGTGCCGCGCCGCGCCCGGTGGAAATCGAGCGGCGCGTTCAGGCCGTGCTGCGCGACCGCGAAACGCGCGCCAATCTGGCCGATTTTGCCGCACTGGGCGCGCGGGTGGATTATCGGGCGGTGGATGTTCGCGACGAAGCCGCCTTGGCCGCTTTGCTGGAGGAGCTTTACGGGCGCTACGGCCGTATCGACGCGGTGATCCACGGCGCCGGAGTGATCGAGGACGGTTGGTTGCTCGACAAAACCCGCGCCGGCATCGACCGAGTGATCGATACCAAGGTGGACAGCGCGTTCCTGCTAGCGAAACATCTTCGCCCCGACACCCTCAAGTTTCTCGCCTTTTTTACCTCCGTGGCCGGGCGTTTCGGCAATCGTGGCCAAGCGGATTACGCCACCGCCAACGAAATCCTCGGCCGGCTGGCTTGGGCTGTGGCCGCCCGTTGGGATTCGGCGGTGAAGGTGGCGGCGGTCAACTGGAGCCCTTGGGATCGAACGACGCACGGCGCCGGCATGGTGACCCCCGAAGTCAGGCGGCAGTTCGAGGCGCGCGGCGTTCGTCTGGTCGATGCGACGGCGGGCCGGCGGTTTTTGTTGAACGAGTTGCTGTACGGGCCGGCCAGCGAAGTCGAATTGGTGGCGGGCGATTTTCCCTGGGAATACGAGGAAGCCCGGCTCAGCGCGCTCCCCGGTCAAGCCGATCCGGCTGCGATCACCGCAGGGCCGTGGGCGCTGCTGTACGGTGGCCGGCTTGTCCAGAGCGGACCTGGCGCCTGGCGGTTCGGCAAAACCTTGGATCTGGTCAGCGATCCTTATCTCGATCAGCATCGGCTGGACGGAGTACCGGTGTTGCCGTTCGCGGTGGCGATGGAATACATGGCCGAGGTGGTGGCCGCCTTGGGGTTGGAGGCCGACGTTCTCGAACTGGAGGACGTGCGGCTGCTCCAGGGCTTGCGGTTATTACAGGGTCGTCTACCGGTCGAGATCGACGTTTGCACCGATCCGGCCTCCTCGCCGGAGCAACGGCGGTTCGATGTCGTGCTGGGCAGGGCCGACGGCGAAGGCAAATTCGGCTACCGGGCTTCGGTAAAAGCGGGCGGGGATGTTTCCGGCAAACCGGTGCCGCCTTTATCGCTAAGCAACTCCTTGGCTTCTTTGGCGGTCGAAGACGTTTATCGCCGCTGGCTTTTTCATGGGCCGCTCTTCCAATCCATCGTCCGCATCGAGGCAATCGATCATCGTGGGTTCGATCTGGTTTTGGCGCCGAGCCGAGTAGAAGATTTTTGCCCTTTCGCCGGACGGGGAACGTGGCTGATCGATCCGGTCATCGTCGATGCCTTGTTTCAGGGCGTGCTGATCTGGTCGCGCCGCGTGCGCAATAGCGCCACGCTGCCGAATCGTGTCGGTCTTATCCAGCGGTTTGGCCGGGAAAGCATCCCGAACCGGCTGAAAGCGTGCGTTCGCATCCATTCCGAAACGAGCAATCCCGTCACGATGGGCGATGCGGTGATCGTCGATGACCGGGGAAAGGTTCGTTTGGCGATCCGGCAATTCGAATGCACAGCGAGCGCGGCGCTCAATCGCTTGGGTGGTGGCTGGGCGGGCGGCATGCCCAGCTCGGAACGGTCTTAGCGCGGGATATTCCCAGATGGAAACGATAGGAAAGGGCGATATCGCCATCGTCGGCATGGCCGGCCTGTTTCCGAAAGCGGCTAACGTCATCGCTTATTGGACCAATATCCTGGGCAAATGCGACGCGGTTGACGAACCGTTGCCCGATTGGAATGCGGACCGCTATTACGACCCCACCGCGAGCGGCCGGGAAGGCGGCTTTCTCGAACGAGCCAAGATCTATACCAAACGCGGCGGCTTTCTAAAGGACTTGTCGCGCTTTGACGCTGCAGCCTTCGGGATTATGCCGGTATCGGTCGCCAGCGGTGAACCGGACCAGTTTCATGCTTTGGATCTGGCCAAGGCCGCGTTGCGGGACGCGGGGCTCGCCGAAAACGGCTATCGGCCCGAATCGACGGGCATCATTCTGGGGCATGGCATCCATCCCAATCGCGCCAGCATCAATGGAGTGCAGCACGGGGTGGTCGTCGATCAGATGCTGGATGTGTTGGCGGCGGTGATGCCGCAGTTGGATAAGGCCCATCGCCAGAAGCTTAGAGCTCTGTTGAAAAACGAGCTGTTACCGATGGATGCCGACAGCATTCCCGGTCTGGTGCCCAACATGATGACCGGGCGCATCGCCAACCGCCTCAATCTGATGGGACCCAACTACATCATCGATGCGGCCTGCGCTTCGTCGTTGATCGCCGTAGAAAACGCCATGCAGGAGCTACAGCGCGGTCGTGCCGACATCATGCTGGCCGGCGGGATCAACACCTCGACGCCGCCTTTGGTGCACATGGTGTTTTGCGAGCTGGGTGCCCTGTCGCGAACCTCGCGCGTTCGGCCGTTCGACGCTGGGGCGGACGGGACGCTTTTGGGCGAGGGCGGCGGAATCTTGGTGTTGAAACGCCTCGATGAGGCCGTGCGAGACGGTAACCGGATTTATGCTGTCTTGAAATCGGTCGGCCAATCTTCCGATGGCCGCGCCAAAGGCTTGATGGCGCCGAGGCTGGAAGGAGAATTGCTGGCGATGCGGCGGGCCTACCAGCAGGCGCAGCTCGATCCCGCTTCCGTGGGCTTGTTCGAAGCGCACGGCACCGGCATTCCGCTGGGGGACCAGACCGAGATCCAGGCGTTGAGGCAACTGTTGGGAGAACGGAAAGGGCGGGTTCCATCGGTCGCGTTGGGTTCGGTCAAGTCCATGATCGGCCATTGTATTCCCGCTGCCGGTATCGCATCCCTCATCAAGGTGAGCTTGGCGCTGTACCACAAAATTTTGCCGCCCATGCTGTGCGATGAAGTCAACCCTGCCCTGGGTTTGGAGCAGACGCCGCTATACCTCAATACCGAATGCCGGCCTTGGATCCACGGCGGACGGACACCGCGCCGGGCGGCGGTCAATGCCTTCGGTTTCGGCGGCATCAACACGCACGCCATTCTGGAAGAAGCGCCGATCCAGTCCGAAGAACCGCTGTCGGCCTTTCTGGGGCAGCGCTGGCGGAGCGGAAGCGAGCTGCTGGTGTTTTCGCAATCCGATCGCCCGGCGTTGCTCGATCAAGTCGCGCAGTTGCGCGAGCGGATTCGATTGGAGCCGTCGCTCGATTTGCGGGAGTTGGCGACCGAGCTCTGGCAGCGGCGCGGCCAAGGCGGACAACGGTTGGCGGTGATCGCCAAAGATGGCCGCGAGCTGGATGCCCGGTTAACGGCCGTGCTCGGTAAGCTGGCCGATGGCGCCAGAGACCATCTCCATACCCGCGAGGGTGTTTATTTCGGTGCCAAGCCGCTCGCCGGGCGGGTGGCGTTGCTGTTTCCCGGCGAAAATTCGCAGTATCCGAACATGCTGCGAGACTTGGCGGTGGAATTTCCGCAGGTGCGTCGCTGGTTCGATTTTCTCGATGGTTTGTACGACGAGGAACGGGAGACCGCGCCCAGCCAAGCGATCTTTCCGCATCCCACCGGGCTGACTGCCGAGGATCGAGCCTGGCTGCAGGCGGAACTGCGCGGCATGGAACTTGGGTCGGAATCGGTATTTGCCGCCGATCAGGCATTGTTCGCGCTGCTGTCCGCTTTCGGCGTGCGAGCCGACGCCATGCTGGGTCACAGCACCGGCGAAAATGCCGCTTTGGTGGCTTCGGGAACGATCAAGCTGGATAGGCAGCGGGTCGCCGGGAACATCCGCCGGATGAATGCGCTCTATCGCCGACTGGAATCCGATGGCGCTATCCCGGATGGCCGGCTGCTATCGGTGGGAGCGTTGCCGCTAGAGCGAGTGAGAGAGGTCTTGGCGGCCGATTCCCGGCTCCGTTTGACCATGGATAATTGCAGCAACCAATTCATCCTGTTCGGACCGGCCGAAGCGATTGCCACGGCACACGAAGCACTGAAGCAGCAGGGCGGGTTTTGCAGCGTCCTGACGCTCGACCGGGGGTATCACACGCCCTCGATGGCGCCGATGGCGGAAGCGTTCCGGCAACTGTTCGAGGACATCGAATTTGCCGCGACGCCGGTCACCCTTTATTCCTGCGCCACGGCCGAGCCGTTTCCGAGCGAAGCCGCCGGCATTCGCGACACGGCCGCTGCCCAATACGTGTCGCCGGTGCTGTTTCGCCAAAGCATCGAACATCTGTACCGGGATGGTGTCCGGTTGTTTGTCGAAGTCGGGCCGGAGAGCCATTTAACCGCGTTCGTGCGGGATATCCTGCGCAACCGGCCGCATGTTGCCGTGGCTTCGGACGATCGCCGTCGAGGGAGCGAGACGCAGTTGCGGCACTTGCTGGGAATCCTGTTCGCGCAGGGCCTCGATCTCGATCTGAATCCGCTTTATGGCGGTAGCCTCGCACCGTCCGGGAAACCCGCACCATATCTTTCCACCGCCATTCCCGTTATTCGGCTGCCCGAACCCGACGTGTGCCAGTTGAGAGATTGGCTCGGTTCGTCCCGCCCGCCAGTTGCCGCCGGCGATACGCTCGATCCTGCGACCGTTTCTCGACCCGCGCCGGCTGCGGCGCCCGTGGCCGTTCCCCAGCCCGCGCCAGCAACGGCGAGCATCGGCCGGCAAGCCGCCATCGTCGGCCATTTCGCGCTCATGCGAGATTTTCTGAGCCAGCAGGAGCAGGTGATGGCCGCTTGGCTGAACCGGCGCCGGATGCGTTGATTGTGGCGGTATCCGAGGGCGGGGAAGGAGGCGGACGAATTCCGATCAGTTGGCGGTTGCGGCCAGATTTGCGATTCGATCCAACCCGGACCGCTGGCCGCTATCAGGTGCGAAACCTCCTCAGCGGCGAGCGATTCGAGCTGGGAGAAGAAGAGATTTTCTTATGCAAGGCATTGGATGATGCCACCGGCGCGGAGGAAATCCGGTCTGCGTTCGAAAAGCGATTCGGGCTGATTATCGCTACCGAGCAACTCGATCAGTTTTATCGAGACATGGCGGAGCTGGGGTTGCTGGAGCCGGCTTCTCCGCCAGCGGCGGCAGATGCGTCGAATCCCGAAACTGCGGAGGATGATGCGCGGACCGATACCCGGAACGACGAGCGGTACGATGGTTATCAATGGGTGTGGTTCAATCCGCATCGCGCATTCACCTGGCTGGCGCGCCGTATCGGATGGCTACGTTACGGGGCGTGGCTACTGGTGCCGGGCGTACCGCTGGCGTTGCTGATCATTCTGTACCACCGGCCGGAGTATCAGCGAGCGCTGCAAGCGTTTTCCGATCCAAATTCGCATCTGCTGTTCAAGTTTACCTTGGGGCTGTTCGTCGCCAATCTGTTTACGCGAATCGTCCAAGGTGTATCCGTTGCCTATGCCGGCGGAACGGTCAATCAGTTCGGGCTGCGGCTGGAATTCGGGGTCATTCCTCATTTTTTCGTCGGCAAATCGATTCGGGCCATTTCCCGCCCGCCCCAGCAGCGCTTGGCGGCAGTTGGAGCGGCGCTGTTGACCAAACTCGCTTTGTTTGTCGGCGGAATGCTGGTTTGGCGGCTGACCTATCAAAGCGGTGGTACGCTGAGTTCCTACGCGTTCATCCTGGGTCATTTGGGATTGGGCGCGTTTCTGTTTATCGCTAATCCGCTTTGGTGGGGCGACGGCTACGTCTGGCTGGCCACTTGGCTGAAAATGCCCAGGTTACGTGACCGGGCTTTTCAGATCCTGAAGCTTTACCTGCGTGGCCGTCGTCCGCCGGAAGGATTGCCGGCCTTGGAAAAGTACGCTTTGGTCGGCTACATCGTCGCCAGCGTCGCCTATGTCCTGTTGTTATTGGGTATGGTGGCGTTAGCCAAAGCCGTTTATCTGGAAAAACAGTATCAAGGCGTCGGAGTGATACTGTTTCTGGTCTTGGTGGGAATGGTTGCGCGCTGGTGGCTGTATCGACGAGCCCATCAGCGTCAGCGGACCAGAGAGCGGGCCGAGGCGCGAGCCGGAACGCGAGATGCGCCATTCGTTACCGGGACAGCCCGGTTTGCGCAGCGCGGGGCAACCGAAAATAAGATCGGAGAGCCGATCGAAAGCGGTCCGAAGCGTCTTCGCTGGCCGAGGCTGGCCTTGCTCGCATTGCTCGTCACGATCTCGTTTCTGCCCTATCCCTACGATGTGACCGGCGATGTGACCCTGTTTCCAACAGCCTACGCGGAAATCCATGCGGTGACATCCGGCATGATCGTGGCCGTAAAAGCTCGGGAGAACCAGTGGGTCACGCCGAATCAGATATTGGCCGAGCTGAGCGTTTGGCAACAAGATCGCGATATCGCCACCACCACGGCCGATATCGAGCGCAAGCAGGCGGAACTGGAATTGTTGCTGCACGGCCCCAAGGCGGAAGCCGTCGAAGCGACCCGCGAACAGTTGGCGATGGCCCAAGTGCGAGCGGCTCACAGCCGAAAGGTGCAGAAATTGTTAGAGCCGGTCTATCGACAGGGTGTGGTCAAGGATTTGGAGTACGAGGAGGCGGTCAAGACCGCCGAGGTGGATCAAGCGGGGGTTGCGGTCGCCACGGCCAATTTGAATTTGATCAAGAGTCCGCCGCTGCCGATGGAAGTGGTCGCCAAACAAGCCGAACTCAAGCAGTTGCGGGAACAGTTGAACTATCTTCGAGAGCAACGGGAACGGACCCGTCTGCATGCGCCGGTCGAGGGCATGATCGTCACGCCCCGCTTGGAATTCAAAACGGGCGGTTTTTTGAAGGAGGGCGATCTGTTCGCGACCGTCGAGGACAATCGAATCATGCGGGCCGAGATCTTGGCTCCAGAAACCGACATCGGCGAGGTGCAGCCAGACGCACCGGTGCGATTACGGGTCTGGGCTTATCCGCTGCGGGATTTTGCGGGCCGGGTGGCGTCCGTCGCGCCGGTCGTCGAGCCGAGCTCCGCAGATCCGTTCGTGCGCGTGGTGCGCGTGATCGTCGAGATTCCCAACCCCGATGGCCTGTTGAAATCTCAGATGACCGGAGTCGCCAAAATCGCGGCTGGCGACAAACCGTTCGTCGTCGCTTTCACCCGCGCCTTGGTGCGGTTCGCGATGATCGAGATGTGGTCTTGGTTGCCCTGATCATTCATGTTCCTACTTTAGCGGCGCTTGAAAGGGAACATTCGAGTGTGTTTCCAGCCAGATACCCGGCCGTGCGGCCGGATCTAACGTAATATCCCAGTCGCCAGCGGCTACCAGCCCGTGCGGCGTCGGTTGCAGCACCCGCAAGTTGACTGCGGCGGGTTGTTCGAAGTCTTGTTGTTTGATTTCTTGCCATGCTTCGCCGTCGTGGGTTTTCCACAATGCAAAGCCGCTGGTCGTGGGCGCCGTCCGGGTAGCAGACGGCGATTCGTGATGGCCGAGCGCGGCGTACAGGGCATCGGGGGTGGCGGCGAGCCGGGAAATCCGTCCCATGCGGGTATCGCCAAAGCCGGGACCGTGGGTGGAAAGCGGTATTTGTAGTCCGATGGGCGAGAAGCGCGGCGTGCCCATGACCAGCTCCCAACGTCCGTCGGGCAAAACCCGAATGATTTCGGCGCCGGAGGTGGCGAATTCCCAATCGGGGTCAGGATGCGGCGAACGGGTACCGAGGTAAAGCGCATCCTTGAAGGTGGTCATGGTTTCGATGCGAGGATCGAGCGTATAGCGCTGGGCGCCTTCGCTCAGGACTAATTCCCATGCGAAGGGCGGTTCGTTGTGGGCCGAGGTCTTCCAAAGCTGGAAGCCGCCTAGCGGATTGCCGGTAGCGGCGTACAATTGGCCGTGAGCGACCTGCAGAGCATCGATCGTCCGGTTTTCGGGATCGCCGAAGCCGGATTCGCAAGCAGGCCGCCAGGATTGGGACAAGAGGTTGGCGGTGACGTAAACGACCGCACCGTCGCGTCCGGTGTCGTGGATGGCGCTGGCGGGAATGGCGAAGACTTTGCCCGAAAAACCGTGCAGGCTGACGAAGGGACCGCGATTGCCGCCCGCTTCCAGATGGGGTATCTCCCGAAGATGGATACCGTCCTCGGTGTGCAGCAGGGCGGGTGTGCGCAGGCCCAGGCGGATGGCGTATAACGTCGGCGTCGGTTGAGGGTGGCCGGGTAGTACGGTCATCGTCCGCCAACCGAGCTCTAGCGGGAACTGGCGGTGTTGGCCATTGCGGGCTATCCAACGGGATTCGATCGGTGCTGCGTGTAGCGATTCCCAACTGGATTCGCGCAGGCGGTGACGCAACAGGAGCGCGGTGCCGGCCTGGTGCGGATCGGCCGGGTAGCAGGTTATGCCCAGATACAGCCAGCCCTGAAACCAGGCCGCTGCCTGAACGAGATATCGGTTGGCCTCTGGCAGGAGCGCGGCAGGGATGTCATGAAACTGAAAAGAAGGTTGTGAGGACATGCGATTGACCGTATTGGGTTGGCGGGATCCGGCCGGTAGCGGAACGAGCCTGGGAGAATGAATGCGTGAATTATAAAGGGGTTCGCAAAGAACATGCCGATTATCAACCGTTGTTTATTCTTTGCCCGGGCCGTTCTTTTTCCTCGGTCGTGTGCGGAATGCTGGGCCAGCATCCCGAACTGTATGGGTTGCCGGAAACCAATTTTTTCGTCGCTGATACCGTAGGCGGTATTTTCCAGCGATTCGACGGGCCGGGTGATCGGCATCGTACCCACGGTTTGGCCAGAGCCATCGCCCAGTTGCACGATGGCGAGCAGACCGAGGCGACTATCGAACGGGCTTGGCAATGGTTGCGAGAGCGGCCAACGATGACGGTGCGAGAGCTGGCTTGGCATGTGGCGGCTTTGGTGGACAACCAGCAGTTGGTCGAGAAAAGTCCCAGCAACTGCGGGGATTTCGCTCATTTGGCGCGCCTGTACGGAGCGTTTCCCGCCGCGCGGTTTCTGCATCTGACACGGCATCCACGCTCGACCGGCAAATCGCTGTACCAGGCGCGGCAAGACCAGCGTGCCCGCCGCCGTCAGACCGTATCCTCTCCGAACGCCGACCGGATCGAGGAGAACTGGCTCAAGGTGCATGGTCACATCGTTCGCTTCACCGAACGATTGCCGGCCGGGCAGAGCATTCGCTTGCAGGGCGAACTGTTGCTGGCTGATCCGGATCGCTATCTGCGCCAGATCACCGTGTGGCTGGGCATTCGGGCCGATCCGGAAGCCATCGAGGCGATGAAGCATCCGGAAAACTCGCCATTTGCTTCCGTTGGGCCCGCCAATGCCCGTGGGGGCAACAATCGCAAATACTTGGAAGACCCGCATCTGCGGACCGGTTCGCCGCCGAAAACCAATTTGACCGATCCTCTGGAGTGGATGCCGGACGGTTCGGGTTTTGGTCCGGCGACCGTGATGTTAGCGCGGTATTTCGGTTACCGGTGATCGTCCCGCGCTCTGGAGTGGATGCCGGACGGTTCGGGTTTTAGCCCGGCGACCGTGATGTTAGCGCGGTATTCCGGTTACCGGTGATCGTCCCGCGGGGCGGCTGGCGCGGTGGCTAATGGTAGCCGAACTGCCGGGCCAGGACGATGGTATCGGAAGAAAAGCCATCTCCTCGACCGGACCATTCGAGAGGACCCAGCAGAGTGCCGGTGGATGGCCTGCCGATTCGCAAAACGGGGTCTTCCAGAAAACCGCTATTGTTACCATAGGGGGCGCTGGGCGGACCGGGCCGGGCATAGGGGGAACGCTCGGGATGTTTCATGGCCTCGATGGCCGCAGGATCGGTGCGGATTTCCAGCCATTCGGCGATTTGAGAAAAATACGAGTCCGGATCGGCCAGCAGTTGTTCGCCCTGGATCCACATCGTTTTACTGGGCGGCAATTGCCCGATGAAGGCGAGGATGTTGCGATGTACCTTGAGCCACTGCCGTTCCACTCGTTTTCCTAGCTGGGGAAGTTTTTCCGGTTGCCGCGTGGCGAGGCGCTGGAAGTGGACCTTGTACAGCGAGCGAGTCGTGGCGTTTGGGTGGCGGAGCAAATGCAGAAAGAAAGCATCCGGGAATGTGGTGCGCAACCGCTCCAGGTTTTCCGGCCGGCCGTGGGTGGGGCTTTTATCGACCAGGCGCTTGGGAGCGATGCGCTCGGCTACGTGGTGATAGATCCGGCTGGTAGTCCAGGATCGATGCGCGCGCAACCACGCCCATGCTTCCAAAGCGCTACGTTCGCTCTGGTCGCCGTGATGCAACTGGGCGATGACCCGAACCAACCCGTAGGCCAGGTATTTTTTGCCATGCTCGGTGGCCCTGTCGAGCAATTCGCCCACCGTGTCGGCAATGCCGAGATAGATTTCCGGCACGTCGTACAGTTCGGGATGTTGGCCGATGGCGGTGCAGACCACCGAAGAAAACGAGCGGCCGGGGCAGAGGATGAACAAAGGGCTATGCATGGTTGTACGTCTGCAACTTGCTGATGGGCCGCAAAATCACACAGCGGCTACTGAGCGTTGAAAAACGATCCAGGTGACGTCATTTCGCATCTATCGAAGCGGCGGGTATCGACCGCAACGGCAGGAAGCAAGTTGTGAGGCTCCCACCAATAATGGACGGCATGGCATCGCTAGGCTATTGGAAAGTGCTGTAACCTTAAGTTGAATTATTTTTCAGAAAATCTGTAATGATTTGGGTTGCTTCATCATTAGGATTGCCAATTTCTTGATTTATTTGTTTGTGACTTTTGTTAATCATTTTGCTGCGAACGGTAACACCTGCACGTAATAGAGATTCGCGCAAGTTCTCGGATAGCATCTGGGCGCGTGGGCGTGGAGTATAAAAAATCAAGAAAGGCGGAATGTTTTTACCGGCGGCTATATGAGTAATAGGAGAAGCGTCTTTCCAGATGCGCTCGTCATTACTGAAGGCCGACACATAAATATTTGGCTGGTTGTGTTCTCTCATAAGCCTTGGAATATCATAGCCAGCACCATCCAGAAGAATGACGCCCTTAAGCAGTTGCAGGTTTTTTCCAGCGGCCTGCAAGTACCGTTGGTCGGTCGCCACCAGCGCAGCCAAGTGCGCGCCGGCCGAATGCCCCATCAAATAAAGGTGCTCGGCGTTACCGCCGTAACGACCGATATTGCTATCGGTCCAAGCTATTGCCCTGGCCACATCCTGCACGGGTGTAGGATGTTTGAATACGGGGGATAACCGGTAGTTCATGCTGATGAAAATATAGCCCATTCCCGTAAAATAACGGGCTTTGTTGGCGACGACATTGGCGTTGGCCTTGTCACCGCGTTGCCAGCCACCACCGTGAACCATAATCATAATTGGGTGATTCTGGCCCGTTTTGGGGGCATAAATATCCAAGCTCAATAAATTGGGATCAACCCCAGGAATCTCTGCATACCGGATATTTGGATATTGAGCGAACGCAGAGTCAGAAGCCGAAAAATGTCTTGCATTGTTGTTTCTTGAGTATGCCCTGGCATCGGTAACTCTTGAAGGAGTCCAAGCTGTTGCTGCGTCAGTCGCTATATCTGTTTCCGTGTTGATCGAATTGTAAGCAAGTTGACGCCGGTTATTTCGATAGGAAATAGCTTCTTCCGGCATTATCGAATCGTCGTTGTTTTGATCAAAGCGTTGGTTACGACCAGCGCTTCTCTTGTATTGTATATGGCTTTTGGCTTCTTCCAACGTTATTGATCCATCTCCATTTTGATCCAATCGCTGGAACAATCTAGGGCGATTCAGTTCTTCGCGAGAGATAATGCCATCTCCGTTTTGGTCGAATTTTTTGAATCGATTAATAAGTTTGTCATCGCGATTTCCTCTTGTATTGGAAGAGAGAGGAGATGTTTTTTCAAATTGTTGGGTCCGGTCGGCGAATCCTGTTGGGTTGCTTTCCTGTCCTGCAGGGCAGCCCGAAATGAATAAAATAATGCTCAGTATGAGAAAACGGGTAAGTAAGTGACTCATAATGCTGGTTTTCATGCCAAACTTGTTCGACCGCATCGTGGTAGCTCCAAACTTTATTAATAGATTTCAACGATAGCCAAAACGGCGAGCCAAAGCTATGGTCGAGCTAGAAAAACCATCTCTTTGGCCTTGTTGCCACTCCAGCGGTCCTTCCAGTTGCTGCGGCGAAATTGGCCGCTTGACGTAAATGGGATTACGCAAGAAGTTGGGATCGTTGCCGAACGGTGCATTGGGTGGTCCAATGCAGGCATAAGGAGATTGCTCCGGGTGTAGCATGGCCGCCATGCTGTGCGCATCGCTGCTCAAACCGAGCCAGCCAGCAATTTGAGCCAAATAGAGCTCTGGCTGGGTTAGCAATCGCTCGCCTTGGATCAGCATCCATTGGCTAGGGGGTAAATGGCCGGTAAATGCGAGAATATTCGAGTTGATTCTCGACCAAAGTTGCTCTGGCGGCAACTCGACCGCTTTATGTTCGTTGCGCCGGTGCGCGTTTTTTTGTTGGAGCTGATGGATGGAGTTACAAGTTGCGCGCGGATGGCGCACCAAATGCAAAAAACGAGCATTCGGGAACGCCCGGTACAATCGGCGTAAATTGGCAGGGTTTAGGGCAGTGCTGGGGCTTTTGTCCACCATAATGCGGGAGCCGCCGGTGCGCTCCGCCAATAAAGCGAGAAATTGCCCGGCATTCCAATGGGCGTGTCGTTGCAGCCAATCGCGAGCTTTTTCCACGGTGTCCGTGGTTTGGGCTCGATACTCGACTTGCGCCACCACGCGCAACAGGCCATGCAGGCTTTGCGGGCGCACGATTTGTAGTTTGTTCATCACGCCGGCCAGGGTATCGGCCATGAACAGATTCAGTTCCGGCAAACCGTACATCGCCGGATGCTGGCCCAGCATGGCGCAAACCAGGGACGAATAGGAACGCATGCAGGTGAGAACGAACAGCGGTGCTGGCATCGATGATCCCATCAACGGTGGCCCAGCCAGATTTCCAACCCGCCGTCCGGGTTGTCGCGATAGGCCCATTCTTCCCTTTCCCGACACGCCACGCGCGGACCGAACGGATTGACCGCGCCGACGAATAAGCCATGAGGCGTGGAAACCAAGCTGCGCAAGCCGTAATTGTAGGGATTGCCGAAGCCGCTGGTGGTCACCGGTAACCAGTTTTCCCCATCGGCACTGCGGTACAAGTCGAAACCGGCTTGCCGTTCGATGATTTTTTCCAGACCGATTCGATCGACCGTGCGCCGGAACCAAGCCGGCCAGCGTTCCCGGTCGGCGTAGGATAGCATCCGGCTCCAGTCCAGCGTGCCCAGATACAGCCAGCCTTCGTGGGCGGCCATCCGCCAGAAATAACCATTGAATAAGTTATTGAATCCTGGGCGGAATCCGGATAGCGGTTGCTTGGAACCATCGGGCGTATCGCGCTGGGCGCCGACGATCAAATCCCAATGCCCGTCGGGATGGAAGCGGATCAGTTCCGGCGCGGCGGGTCCGACCTTGTGTACGCTGTCGATACCGCCGTTTTGAATGCCGCCGCCGATGTAGAGCGCGCCCTTGAACTCCGCGAGGCTGACCACGCCTTGATTCAATGGACCGCGGTAAGCGCCCTCGGCGATGATCTGCTCCCAAGCGTAAGGAGGATCGCCCGCGGCGCGAGTGCGCCACACTTGGAAACCCCGCTTGAAGTTCATGGTGCCGGCATACAGATGATCGCCGAAACCGATCATCTCGAAGACGCCGGCATTGTCCGGATCGCCGAAACCGGGCGCGTTGACGGGCGTCCAATCGCCTCGGATCGGGTCGCGGCTTTCGTAGATGACCGCGATATCGGCGACGTTCGGGCTGCCGCCGGCCCGGCCGGTCGGCGCGGTGAACAGGCGGTCTTTGAACGGGGTCAGAGTGCGGATGCTGGTGGTGGGCAGTTCCAACAGGCCAGGCTTGGAGACCGGCGCGAAATGCTCGCCGTCCACGCTGCGCAGGACGTAAGCGCCGGGCCCCTCGGCCGATGCGTAGGTCGAGACGTACAAAGCCGGTTCCGGGTCCGACTCGCCCTGAAATACCGCCATGCCGCGATAGCCCATGTCCCGGGGAATGACGTTACCCTTCTCGCCGGTGATCAGCGGCGAACGATAAACCTCTCGCCATTCCCCATCGGCTGGATGGTAGCGCCAAATCTGCGCCCGCATGTCCAGGTCGTACAGGTTGTCGGGACAATCCACTGGCCAGAACGCGAACTTGGTGGGAATCTTGGACACCTTCAGCATGCACAAATTGGCACGGGTGGTTCCGACGTACAAATAACCTTTATACCAAGCCATCGAATGCGGATAGGCGTTGTACGGGTCGCCGAAGCCGTGGGCGGCGATCCGGCGGAAGTGCTGGCCGGAAAGGCCTGGCGATGGATTGGGATCAAAAGGCTGCAAAGAGCGGCTGGGGTTCGCGATCATGGTCGATGCCGTCGATAATCTGTTCCAGGCGAATGGGAAGCCCAGTCTGCGCCGCCAGGAAGCGCAAGGTAGCGTGAGCCAATCGGCGCGGGCGGGTCAACGGGAAAAAATGCCCGGCGTGGCGGATCAGATGCAGGTCGTAATGGGGGCAAAGCCGTCGCAGCGCGCGAGCGGTGGGCATCACCGGAGAATTTTCGCCATATAGCCCGAGTACGGGTAGCCGGATCTCTTGCAGGACTTGCGGAACCAAGCCGTCGGGCGCTTGCAAGTCCTGTTTGATCGATGTGACCTCTTGCAATCGCAGCCAGCGGTGGGCGCTGCCGTTTCTGCGGGCGCCGCCGGTCGAGGGCGGAAACAGCGGCAGCGGCAAAGCGCTTGCTTCGCCAGTTTGCGCTCGCGCCATGGCGACGAGCAGTTCGTAGCCACCTTCCGGCTCGGAGTCGTTCAACTCGATGCCGGCGCGCCGCAGGATCGGGCGCCAGTGCGGCCAATCGCTCCAGTCGCGCAAGCGGTGATAAGGCTGCAAAGCGCGCAAGCGGGTGTCGGCCACGATGACGCTGCGGACCCGCTCCGGGTGGCGGTGGGCGAACAGCAGGGCGATGGCGCCGCCGAAACTGTGGCCGAGCAAGTGCACGCGTTCCAATCCGAGATGATCGAGCAGAGCGGCCAAATCGTCGGCCATCCGGGGAATCGAGTAGCCGGTGGCGGGCAGCTCGCTGCGGCCGTGCCCGCGAAGATCGTAGGCGGTGAGCCGGCACAGCCAAGACAGCGGCCGGACGATACCGAGATGCCAGAACCCCAAGCTGGCGGCCAGACCGTGCACCAACACCAGATCGCCACCAGGCGGCGTGTCGGTTCGGCTGGGAAACCGCAGATAGTTGAGGCTGACGGTGGGAAGCCGGGCGACCGGCATCATTCCTCCAGATAGCCTAGCATGGCCAATTGCGCCAGGATTTTGTCGCGATCTTCGGCGGGAATGGCGTCTTCCTGCACCGCACCGTCCTTGACCGGGCGCGTGGCGGGACCGGATCGCACCGGCCGGTCGCGCAGTTGCTCGGGGGTGAAGCAAGCGGCCATGATCCGGCCATCGAAATCGGTTGGGATCGGTAAATCCAGGCTGTAGAGCAGGTCGGCCGCAATATCGGCGATAGGCAACGGCTCGTCGTGCCAGCCGGGCCGGATGCCGGGGCCACCGGCCAGAACGATGCCATCGGGATGATGCGTTCCGACCGGATTGGGCCGGCCGACGACCGCAGGCTCCAAGTTGCGGATGGAAACGAACCCGTAATCGGCGAGAATCAAGGTCAAATCGGGCGCTTCGGCGCTGGCTTGACCGGAGAAAGCAATTTCGCGGGTCAAGATGTCGCGAATGACCGGCTCGCCGGTGATGGGGTCCCGGAGCGCATACAACTGTTCGATCAACCGGGCGCGGAAGGTAGCGTACTCGTTCGGGGCAATGCCGGGCTGACCGGGCTCTTGCGCGACGCGGATGCGAATGGCATTGCTGGATGGGGTAGGGCAGTAGGCGACTGTCTTGGTCCAATCCAGAAAGGCGAACGGACTGGCGGCCCGCCGCCGGGCGGCATCGGTGTCGGCGATGTCGTGATAGACCAGATATCCCAGTTCGGCCAGATAGCGGTTGATGCGAAGCACCCGGTTCGAGGCAGTGAAACCGTGGTCCGAGGCCATGAAAACCTGTGCGTCCGGGCCAGCCAGACGGACGAGCTCGGCGAGATAGCCATCCAGGCGGCGAAAGTAGCTCAGGCAGAGATCCCGCAGTTCGCAATAGATCTTGTCGGGGTTTGCTGGATGGAGGTCGGGATCGAGATAAGCCCAAGCTTGATGCTGAATCTTGTCGGTGCCGTCGAACATGATCGCCATGAGGTCGGGCGCATCTTCGACCAACAGCTTGCGCGCCACCTGAAACCAAAGTTCCTCGCGCGGCAGGTGGTAGCCGATCCAGGCGGCCAGATAGTCGCTATCCATCTCCTCGCCGATTTGGTTTTCCCGCTCGAAATCCCAAGCCAACTCTTTGGGATGGAAGCCGGGAATCGCTTGTAGCCGTTCGTATAGGGTTTCTGGCGTCATGTTGCGGCGCAAGTGTTTCCACGGCGTGAAACCGGGTATCAGGCTGCCGTCGAGTTTGGGCGGCGGGGCCATCATCGGAAAATTGAGCGAAACCACGCGCCTGTTCTGGCGACTGGCGATGCTCCAGATCGTCTCGCAGCGGATATCGCGAAGATCGTAGAGCGTGAAAAATACCTCGTGTTGGCGGTCGTCGACCCGCATGAAATCGTAGATGCCATGCTCGCCGGGATTCCGGCCGGTGACCAGCGTGGTCCAGGCTGGCGGCGTGAGCGGGTGCGGAGTCGAGCGCAGGGGTGCGCGAAAGCCCCGCGCCATAAATTCCTTGAGAAACGGCATGACGATGCCTCGACCGGGCCGGTCGCGAGTCAAGTCGTCCAAGATGTGGAAGGTGGCACCATCCAGGCCGATAAATAGGGTTCGAGTCACGGCAGGCTCCAAAAGAGTCGGTGGCTATAGGTTGGCGGACGGGCGCGGTCAGGCGGAATCATCGAGCCGTACTTTAATGATACAATTACAATAACGTTGGCAAAATATATTTAAATGTTGCCTGAACGAGCAACATCGACGGTATCCTGCAAGGGGCGCGCTCGCAATGGCCGCGCCGTCGAGAATACAAGCGCATGACTCAAGACCAAGCGAAAACGCGCGAGGTTCCGGCGAATCGAAGCGATAAATTTATCGCGAGTGAAGCTGCCGCGAAAATACCGGCGGACCGGTGTGGGTATTTTCCAGAAATCAAGTTAATGATTTTTCGCAGAAAAAATGTCGCCGGGGCTGCTGTCCCCTCCGCGTCATGTCGCGGCAGGTACGGCGAACAGGAGCGAACCGCTGTCGTCCAATACCGGTGAGGAGCGTGTCAGCGCGTGTATAAAGGCGAACGTTTCAACAGTATCAGTCACCTGGTCGGTGCGGTGGCGGCGCTAGCCGGTTTGGTGGTCGTAGTGGTCGCCGCCGCGCGGCAGGGCGATCCCTGGAAAATCGTCAGCTTCAGCATCTACGGGGCGACGCTGTTTTTTCTTTATACCGTTTCCACCCTTTATCACAGCTTGCGCGGCAAAGCGAAGCAGTTTTTTCGCAAGCTCGACCATTACTCGATTTATTTTCTGATCGCCGGTACGTATACCCCGTTTACGCTGGTTACCCTGCGCGGTGGCTGGGGCTGGACGATATTCGGGGTGATCTGGGGCCTGACCGTTTTGGGGATTTTCGTGGAATCCTTGCCCCAAGGAGGAAATCGCAGTTGGTCGGTGCTGGTTTACGTCTCGATGGGTTGGTTGGTGTTGGTGGCGCTCAAACCGCTGCTCGCAGCGTTGCCGATAGCGGGGTTTTGGTGGCTACTGGTGGGCGGATGTTTTTATACGGGTGGTTTGGTGTTTTACTTTCTGGACGAAAAAGTGCGTCATTTTCATGGGGTTTGGCATTTGTTCGTTTTGGCCGGTAGCGTTTGTCATTATTTGACCATCCTGTTTTTCGTGGCTTGAACGCGGCTGAATTCTCGGGAGCTCGATTTGGGCTATCATTGTTTTTAAGTTTTTGATTTGGCCGAAAAGATAAACCTCGCTAAGAGGAGTTTGCCATGCCGCTACCTGTCTTGCCCCGTCCCACTTTACGGCTGTCAACGTCGAGCTGGCTCAAAAAGCCGGTCATCACCATCGCTATCCTGGCTGGACTGTTGATCTGGCTCAGCCTGTTCGTGGTCGAACCCACCGAAATGGCCGGTGTGCGCCGTTTCGGCGAGGTGACCACTCGCGAGCCGTATGGGCCAGGTATCCACCTCAAACTGCCGCTGGTCGATCAGGTAGATCATTTGCAGGTCTCGCTCGACATCCTGCGGGTGCAGGACATGACCATGTACACCGTGGATAACCAGTGGGTGAAAATCTCGATCGGCATGACTTACCGCATCCCGCCGATGGCGGTGTTCCGCCTGCTCTACCAGGTGGGGCGTTTTGGCAACTTCAGCATCCGCGAGAACGTGGAGCCGATCATCGCCGACCGCGCTATGCGGGTGTTCGCCCGCCGCAACACCATCAAGATTTCCGAGGAGCGCGAAGCCATCGCCAACGAAATTCGTCAGTCGGTGACGGCGCGGCTAGCGGAACTGTTCGGCCTGGAAGTGTTGGATCTGCAAATCGCCAAGATCGAGTACAGCCCGACCTTCGTGGCGAGCGTGGAGGCGGCGGTAAAGGCCAAAAACGACGCCGTGGCGGCCGAAAACACGGTCAATCGCATTCGCTTCGAGGCGGAACAGGTACGGGTGCGTGCCCAGGGCGAAGCCGACGCGTTGGCGATCCAGGCGGAAGGACAGAAACGGTCGGCGATTATCCGCGCCCAGGGTGAAGCGGAAGCGGTGCGGATCGTCGGTGAGGCGCAAGCGGCCAGCTTGCAAGCGCGTGGCGCGGCGGTTGCCGCTCATCCGGATATCGTGCAACTGGTGGCGACGGATCGCTGGAACGGGGTGTTGCCGTTGACGGTGCTGAGCGAGCGTGGCGCCATCCCTTTTTTGAACCTTAATCTGTCGCCGGTTGCAGCCAAGGCGCCCGAGTCCAGCGCGACGGCCTCGGTGCCGATAACGGGCAAGGCGCCATGATGGTTGGAACGCGCATAAGGCTATCCATTGCCCGAAAAAATAAGTGGCAAGCGAAACTTGCGCGGAATTGAAGCGGCGAGGACGACATGCCGCACCCGCCCTCTTCGGGTGCTTTGGAGGGAAAGAGGCTGATTCGTGGGGCAACCGGTTTGGGCTATCCTTTGCCGATATCCGGTCCGAACCGAAGGAAAACTTTCATGCTGACCCAATCCCTGGCTGGCCTGCCCGCGTTTCTGTCCTATTTCGCCGCCGCGATCGGCCTGTTCGCGTTGTTTTTGTTCGCGTACATCCTCATCACGCCCTACCGCGAAATCGCCTTGATCCGGGAGGGCAACGCAGCGGCGGCGGCCAGCCTGAGCGGCGCCATTCTCGGCTTCGTCCTGCCGCTGGCGAGCGCCATCGCCCACAGCGTCGG
>DEHU01000238.1 GCA_002352125.1 Competibacteraceae bacterium UBA2792
TGCGGCAGAACGTGCTGCTGATCGATCTCGATCCGCAGGGCAACGCCACCATGGGTTGCGGCGTGGACAAACACACCGTGCCCGCTACCAGCTACGACGTATTGCTGGGCGAGGCGAGCTTGACCGAAGCTTTGCAATGGATCGAAAAAGCCCAGATGCAACTGCTGCCGGCCAATGGCGACCTGACCGCCGCCGAAGTCAATTTGCTGGAGAAAGAGGATGCGCCAGGCCGGTTGCGCGCCGCCCTCGCCCCGATCGAATGGAACTTCGACATCATCATGATCGATTGCCCGCCGGCGCTAAACATGCTGACGGTCAACGCCCTGACGGCCGCTCGCTCCGTGATTATTCCCGTGCAATGCGAGTATTACGCGCTGGAAGGATTGTCGGCGCTGCTGGACACGATCGAAAAAGTACGCAAATCCACCAATCCCAGTTTGCGCATCGAAGGGTTGGTGCGAACCATGTTCGACCCCCGCAATCGCTTGGCCAACGACGTTTCCGCCCAGATCGTGGCGCATTTCGGCGACGTGGTGTTCGAGACGCTGATTCCCCGCAACGTGCGGCTGGCCGAGGCGCCCAGCTACGGTCTGCCGATCATTCATTACGACGACAGTTCGCGCGGCGCGCAAAGCTATCGGGATTTGGCGCGGGAAGTGCGAAAGCGGCTGCGGCGCCCGGCGACGCAGCCGACGAAGGATGGAGCGGCGACATGATCAGGAAAAAGGGTGGTCTGGGCCGAGGCCTGGATGCTCTGCTGGGCGCTGGTGCGGCCACGGCCCGGAGCGAGAAGGCACAGGAAGTTTCCGCCGACGAGGTGCTGCGGCAGTTGCCGGTCGAGTGCATCGTTCGGGGGCGTTATCAGCCGCGCCAGGATTTGCGCGAGGATACTTTGCGGGAATTGGCCGAATCCATCCGCGCTCAGGGAGTGGTTCAGCCGGTGGTGGTGCGCCCGATCGGGGATGGGCGTTACGAGTTGATTGCCGGCGAGCGACGCTGGCGGGCGGCGCAGTTGGTCGAATTGCGCGAGGTGCCGGCCGTCGTTCGCGAGGTGTCGGATCAAGCGGCCATCGCCATGGCGCTGATCGAGAACATCCAGCGCGAGGATCTCAATCCTTTGGAGGAGGCCGCTGCCCTCCAGCGGTTGATCGACGAGTTTGGTCTCACCCACCAGCAGGCCGCCGAGGCGGTAGGTCGATCCCGAACGGCGGTGACCAACCTGCTGCGGCTGTTGGAGCTGAGCGAGGAGGTCGGACAGTTGGTGCGGGAGCGCAAGCTCGACATGGGGCATGCCCGCGCCTTGTTGCCCCTGCCCCCCACCTTGCAGCGGGAGGCCGCTCGACAAGTGTTGTTGCGCGGCCTGTCGGCGCGGGAAACCGAAGATTTGGTCCGGCACTTACAGCAAACGGCCGCGCCGCCGCGGGCAAAATCGTTAGATCCGAACATTCGATCATTGCAGGACGATCTATCGGAACGGCTGGGAGCGCGGGTGCAATTGCGGCACGATGCTTCGGGTAAAGGTCGCGTGGTAATTCATTACAACAATCTGGATGAGCTCGATGGCATAATAGCCAGAGTGAAGTGACATATTGATTTTCGTTGACCCCACTACGCTAAATTCCCTATAATCCGTAGCACTCTACGTAGTCGAGAAAAGGCCCGGGAAGAAAGGATTCGGGGAGGGTCGTGGGTTGCGTAGAGCAAGAAAACCAAAAAACCAAAACAGATTATAATTACATAAATAAACATGCCCGGCGCAATGCGGTGCCTAGACAATTAGAACCAGTGCGAGCCATGGGCGCGAAACAGGTCACCCGAAGAATCACCGTTGTTCAGTTGCTCCTCACGTTATTGATCGCGGCTGCGTCTTTCGTTTTCGGCGGTTTCAAAATCGCTTATTCCGCATTGATCGGCGGTGGTATCAGCATTCTCGTTACCTTGTATTTTGCCAGCAAAGTTTTTTCGGTGCGCGTCGGTTCGCCTGCTGCCAAGATCGCCCGGGCGTTTTACGTTGGCGAGGTGATCAAGCTGCTCTTGACGGTTGTGTTGTTGAGCGGCGCGCTGCTTTGCTTCGACGTTTCGCCTCTTCCGCTCCTGCTGGCGTACATGGCGGCGCTGATGGCGTACTGGTTGGCATTACCTTTCACATTCGATGCTTCGGTGAGGACGCTATGAGCGAAAGTGGTCATTCCGCAACGGGGTATATCATCCACCACTTGACCAATCTCCGGTTCGATCTTACCCAAATGAAGTTTTTGCATGGGGAAGAAACAGGCGGTTTCGGGGTGGTTCACGTCGATACCCTCCTTTTTTCGATTGGTCTAGGGGCGTTGTTTCTGTGGCTGTTCACCAAAGCGGCGAAGTCGGCTACCAGCGGCGTGCCCGGGGGATTGCAAAACCTTTGCGAAATATTGGTGGAATTTGTTGATACCCAGGTCAAAGATTGTTTTCATGGCCGCAATCCGGTCATTGCACCACTAGCGCTGACCATTTTTATCTGGGTATTTTTGTGGAATGCGATGGATTTGCTCCCGGTCGATCTGCTCCCATCCATCGCCGGCCTGTTAGGCATTCCCTATCTGCGCACAGTGCCCTCAACCGACTTGAATTCGACGTTCGGCTTGTCGATTTCGGTATTGCTGCTGCTGTATTACTACGGGTTTAAGGTCAAGGGGCCTGCCCATTTCACTATGGAGATCCTGACGCATCCGTTTGGCAAGTGGCTGATGCCGTTCAATCTATTGCTGCGGATTGTCGAGGATTTAGCTAAACCGATCTCGCTCGGCTTGCGTTTGTTCGG
The DNA here is from genome assembly GCA_002352125.1 of Competibacteraceae bacterium UBA2792. GTDB lineage: Bacteria > Pseudomonadota > Gammaproteobacteria > Competibacterales > Competibacteraceae > Competibacter_A. The sequence continues at coordinate 2,801 of DEHU01000238.1, forward strand.
TAACCTCTATGCCGGTGAGTTGATCTTTATTCTGATCGCGTTGCTGCCTTGGTGGATCCAGGTTACGTTGAGCTGGCCGTGGGCGGTGTTTCATTTGTTGATCATCACCCTGCAAGCCTTCATCTTCATGGTGTTGACGATCGTGTATTTGAGTATGGCCCACGAGGATCACTGATCGAGCAAATCGCGAACCGCGGAATCCGGTCACGCCGCTTCAATTCGCGTGACCAATCCGTAAAAACCCGATTTTCTTTCCATCCACACCCCAACCTCTTATTAACGGGAGATACTAATGGAAGCTGCAAGTCTGATTGCCAACGTGCAGGGTATGACCGT
>DEHU01000080.1 GCA_002352125.1 Competibacteraceae bacterium UBA2792
TTTGGTGGATTCCTTGGTGACCGGGGTTCCAGTCGGCTCTTTCTTTTTTGCCATGAATCAGTCCTCTGAATCGCTTGATGAATTGCGAGGCGTGGCATTACGCCTTGCCCTGACCGCTAATGGTCTGAGTCTAACCCAAGCTTGAAGCAGTCTCCAAGCCAGTGGCAGTACGGATTCGCGCGCAACGTTAATGGTAGACCTTTTTACGCCCATGTTTCGATACGATTACCCGTTTGACCCCACTCACGGCTACGATCTCTCCGCGTTGCTAGCCATCACCGCGCCACCCGAACCCGAAGGTTTTGCCACGTTTTGGCGAAATCTGTACGGGCGCGCCCGATCGATGACGGTCGCCCCCGTCTTGCGCGAGATATCGAGTCCCTGTTCGCAGACGCGGGCATTCGAGGTGGAATTCGATTCGCTGGATGGCGTTCGGATCAAGGGTTGGCTGACTCGACCCCGAGATGATCGCGTCGAGCGGGGTGCGGTGGTGAGCCACGGCTACGGCGGGCGAGATGGACCGGACTTTCATCTCCCTCTGGCGCGGACGGCGCTGATTTTTCCTTGCGCACGCGGGATTTCCCGCAGTGCTTGCGCCGATGTTCCCGGCGATCCGGATGCTCATGTGCTACACGGAATCGAGCGGCGCGAAACCTACGTCCACGGCGGTTGCGCGGCCGATACCGTCTGGTGCGCGGCATCGGCGCTGCTGGATCTGTTCCCGATGGTGACCGGACGGCTGGACTATTTGGGCATCAGCTTCGGCGGTGGTATCGGTGCGTTGGCCTTGCCGTGGGACGAACGTTTTCGCCGCGCTCATTTGAACGTGCCCAGCTTCGGCCACCATCCGCTGCGGCTGTCCATGCCTTGCGTGGGTAGCGGCGAGTCGGTGCGCCGTTACCAGCACCGAACCGGGCAGGCGTTGGAGACCTTGCGCTATTTCGATGCGGCGGTCGCCGCGCGCCATATGCGGATTCCGGTGCATGTTGCCGCCGCTCGCTTCGATCCGGCGGTACCACCGCCCGGCCAGTTCGCCATTTACAATGCGCTGGCGGGTTCCAAGGAGTTGTTCCCGCTGCAAGCCGGCCATTTCGATCACGCCGGTACAGCCGCTGAGCATGCGCGGCTGTTGGATGCATTGGCCTATTTCTTCGGCCACGATTGAATTGCCGACAACGCCGCCGATGGGTGCCTCGTCGCCCAGTCTTGTCATACCCTTGTAAAATGTGTGCGTTAAATTTTAACCAAATTCAATTGGTTAAAACGGATCACACGCATGAATCGAGAATATCATAAATGGTATAGCCACCGGCTCGACCGGGACATGGAACTGCTGGTGTTCGGCCACGGCGGCGCCAAGGCGCTGGTGTTTCCCACTCGCTGCGGCCGGTTCCACGAGTACGAAAGCATGGGGCTGGTCGAGGCATTGCGCCACAAGCTCGAACGAGGACAACTGCAACTTTACTGCGTGGACAGCATCGACGAGGAAAGCTTCTACTGTTTCTGGTCCCGTCCCTGGGATCGCGTTCACCGGCACGTTCGATACGAAAATTATTTGCTCAACGAAGTGTTGCCGTTGATGTGGGCGAAAAATGGCCACCCCTGCGTGATTGCGCACGGTTGCAGCTTCGGCGCGTTCCACGCCGTCAACTTCGCTTTTCGCCATCCGCACGCGTTTCGCAAGGTGGTGGCGTTGAGCGGCCGCTACGATTTAACGATGCCGGTCGAATACTTCCGCGATCTGTTCGACGGGCATTACGACGAGCATGTTTATTTCAATACGCCCAGTCACTTCGTGCCGAATCTTTCCGATCTACACGTTCTGGACCATCTGCGGCGGCTGGAAATCGTGCTAGCGATCGGCGACCACGACCCGTTTTTGGAAAACAATCGACAACTCAGCGAGTCGCTCTGGCACAAAGGCGTGTGGCACGCGATGCACGTCTGGCAGGGGAGAGCGCACAGCCCGAAACACTGGCGGAAGATGGTGGAACTCTATGTTTGAGTGCGCGTTCGGGCGCGAAGACTGCGAGGAGGTGCCGTTCGGTATACACGTTTGCTGTCGGCCCTGGTGTATGATTCGGGTGAATTCCCAAAAATATGACTCTTGCCACCCGAATCCGCCTCGATATGATCGGGCCGTCCGCCTTACTTTTGACCGACAGCGCCACCGCATCCGCCACGGATCGGGGTTGGTGGGTCGTCCGAGGTGCTGCCGCTTACGTTGCACTTTTTTTTCTGTGGACCGAATTCCATTGGGGGAGCGAGCAATATAGAGCTTTAATCGCCGATTTGGCCTTCCTGCCGCTCAAAATTGCGTTGGTCGTGCTGTTTTGGCGGACTGCCTTCCATCCGGCTTTACCACCGCGTCTTCGTTGGGGCTGGCAGGTACTGACGCTGACGATGTTGTGCTATGGCATCGCCAATGCCGTACTCTGGCCCTATTACGAATTGGTTCAAGCGCAGCAACCCTATCCGTCATGGACCGATGGCGGTTACGCGGATCACTATCCGTATGTGTTGTACGGATTCATACTGTTCACGGTTCACCCGTCCTTATTATTAGGGCTGATCCTAGTCGCGGAGTTTCACGAGAAGGGCCGCCTTGCGTGGCTCAAGCTTTGTTTAGACGCCGGAATCGTGCTCGTTGGTGCCGGCGCGCCGGTTTGGTACTTCTTGGTGCGGCCCATCGCGGAGGCTTATCGGTACGATTTGTCGGAAACGCTGGTGTTTTTGGCGTATCCGGTATCGCCTTTACTGTTGTTGTTCGGTGCCTTGATGGTGTTGCTGATCGGCTCGGGACCGCGCAATAAGATGTCCCTGCAGTCCGTGGCGCTAGGCGTTCTTGTGCTCTGTGCCGGGGAGATGGCGTTTACCTACCAAACTCTGCAAAACGACTATCGATCTGGCGATCCGGTCGATGCGCTGTACGCGGTCGCCGATCTGTTGTTGATGATCGGCGCGCAACTGGAATACGTGCGAGTATCTGTGGGCAGCTCGGAAGTTTCGCCCAACCGCTTTGGCGATTTTTTTAAGATTTTGCCCTACTTGGCGGTTATGTTGGCTTACGGTTTGTTGCTTGGCACGGTCGGGGACGATTGGCGCGAACCGCTCAGCGGATTGATTGTTGCTGCTGTCGTTTTGACGACTCTCCTTTTGGGCCGGCAATTCATCGCCAACCGGGAGAATCTTCGCTTACGCGCCGAGCAGGATCAGCATGAAAGCGAAGCCCGCTTCGCGGCGCTGGTGCGTAAATCCTCCGACCTCGTTACCATCGCCGATCCGTACGGCGTCATTCAATTCGTCAGTCCGGCAGTGCAGAACATGCTGGGATACGAGCCAGATTCGCTGCACCAAACGCCGTTGCTGGCGTTGCTCCATCCCGAGGATCAGCATCGAGGGCGGGATTTTTTTCGGGATACTCTGCGCGACGCGGGCGCGACCGCCGCGATCGAATGGCGGATGCGGTGTCGCGATGGAAGTTGGTTGCACGTCGAAACCGTGGCCAGCAATCTGCGGAGCGATCCGCTGGTACAGGGAATCGTGCTCAACAGCCGCAACGTCAGCGAACGCCGCGCCTTGGAAGAACAGCTTCGACAACTGGCCTTTCAGGATTCCTTGACCCGGCTGGCAAACCGGGTGCTGTTCCGGGATCGGGTCCAGCATGCCTTGGAGCGAGCCCAGCGTAGCGGGCAGCCGGTGGCAGTCATGTTTTTGGATCTGGATAACTTTAAGACGATCAACGACAGTCTGGGCCACGGTGAAGGGGATCGTCTGTTGGTGGCGACCGCCCGCCAACTGGTGCGTCACACCCGCGCCAGCGATACCGTTGCCCGGCTGGGCGGCGACGAGTTTACCCTGTTACTCCCCGAGATTAAGCGCAGCGAAGATGCCGCGATCGTCGCCGAACGAATTCAGGCGAATCTGTCGCAACCGCTTAACCTCGGTGGTCACGAAGTCTTCGTCACGCCCAGCATCGGCATCGCCGTGTTTCCCAAAGATGGAGAGGACGCGGAAACGCTGCTAAAAAATGCCGATATGGCCATGTATCTCGCCAAGCGCCAAGGCCGGAATCTCTACCGGTTCTACGATGCCACCTTGAACGAAGCCGCGATCAAGCGCTTGACGATGGAAAATCAGTTGCGCAAAGCCATCGAGCGCAACGAGCTCAGCTTGCATTACCAGCCCCAGCTTGACCTGCCGAGGAGCTGCATCTGCGGCGTCGAAGCTTTGGTGCGCTGGACGAACGAACTGCTGGGCACGGTATCCCCCGCCGAGCTGATCCCGCTGGCCGAGGAAACCGGACTTATCGTTCCCATCGGCGAATGGGTGTTGCGCGCCGCGTGTCGGCAAGCCAAGGCTTGGCGGGTGGCCGGGATCGGCCTGGAGCGGATAGCGGTCAACATTTCGGTGCTACAGTTCGTGCAGCCCGGTTTCACGGGACTGGTGGCGCAGATTTTGACGGAAACAGGTCTCGAACCGGAGGTTCTGGAACTCGAAATCACCGAAAGCCTGTTGATGAAAGATCCGGAAGGGGCGTTGCATACGCTCCGGACCCTCAAGAGTCTGGGGGTACAACTGGCCATCGACGATTTTGGCACCGGCTATTCGAGTTTGAGCCGCCTCAAACAGTTGCCGCTGGATCGGCTCAAGATCGACAAAGTGTTCGTGCGCGACGTGAATTCCCAACCCAACGATGCCGCCATCGCTACGGCGGTGATCGCGATGGCTGGAAGCATGGGGCTGCGGGTCATCGCCGAAGGCGTGGAGAACGAGGCCCAACTGCGCTTTCTCGAATCCAAGCACTGCAACGAAATCCAGGGCTATTACTTGAGCCGGCCTTTGCCCACGGCCGAAATGACCGCGATGCTTCGCGAACTGCGTGCGGGCGATGGCGATGGGTGATTGCCGGTAAACCGGCCGGTCGATGTAGTGCCAGCGGCCGCCGGACCGGGAGGGAGATCGAGGGAAGAGTGGAGCTTAGCGCCCCGGCCAGCCACCCGGTGGAATGGCCCACATTCCGATGCCTCGCTGGCGGGCAATCTTTTCCAGTACGGCGTATTCGGGTGGGGCGTTGGGCGCGGCAGTGGCCCAGCCTTGCTGGATGAGCCAAGCGGCCAGATCCTGGTCGTTGGCGGTGCAAGTGGCTAGCACGCTGCCATCCGGCTTGTGTTCCTTGATGTCGCAGTGAACGAAGTTGGAGCCGACCTTGGATTTTAGAGCCAATACCGCCTCGCGCGGGCCGCATTCGACCGGATGGACGGTGCTGGCGCAACCTTGATCGAAAACCGGGATGATGATGCCGTACAGCCGCACGGTTTGGTGGCCGATCCGTAGCGTGCTGTCGTCCTCGACGAAGGCATAGCTGGAAAAATCGGAGGCCAATATTGTGGTGCTGGACAGGAAGAGGCCGAAAATCAACGAAATCGTGCGCATCGTGGAGCTACCTCGGTATCGATCATTCGCTTTATATCGTGGAATCGGCAGATGTCCAGCCCCGTCTTGCCGAAAGTTGTGCGCCGGATTCGTTCCCGCCAGGGGTCGAGATTGATTATGATCGGCGAACCATAAACGATGCGAGTAGGTGAACGGCGATGGAATTGATTGGTTTCCTGTTGATCGGCTTGGTGGCGGGTTGGATTGCGACCAACTTTATGCGCGGTAGTAGTATGGGGTTGGTGGGCAATCTGGTGATCGGCGTGATCGGTGCCTTTGTCGGCGGTTTTTTGTTCCGGTTGGCCGGTTTTGCGGCGGTGGGCTTGATCGGCCATCTCATCACCGCCACGGTGGGTGCCGTGGTCCTGCTGTACGTGGTGCAAGTGTTGAAGAAAGCCTAGATACTCCAGCGAGTTTTGCTCATCGATGGACGCGCTTTGGCTCGCGCTGGCTTTTCTGCTGGGGCTAGTATTTCGCCACGCCGGCTTGCCGGCGCTGGTCGGCTATCTGGTGGCCGGATTCGTGTTGAACGCGCTGGGCCAGCAGGGGAACGCACTGCTCCACCAGATCGCCCATGCCGGCATTTTGCTGTTGCTGTTTAGCGTGGGATTGAAGCTGCGGCTCAAAAGCTTGGCCCGGCCCGATGTCTGGGGGGGCGGGTTGCTGCATCTGGCGATCAGCAGCGTCTTGTTGGGGCTGGGTTTGCTGGCCGTGGTCGCGTTGCCGGCGTGGCAAGCCTTGCTGCTGGCCACCACCCTGGGCTTTTCCAGTACGGTGCTCGCGGCCAAGACGTTGGAGGAAAAAACCGAATTGCGCGCCTTTCACGGCCGGCTGGCGATCGGTATTCTGATCGTTCAGGATTTGGCGGCGCTGGCCTTGATGGCGTTCGCCGGCGCGGCGGCACCCTCGCCGTGGGCGTTTTTGGTGCTGGGGTTGCCGCTGTTGCGGCCGCTGGTCGCGAAGATGCTGGATTGGAGCGGCCACGATGAGTTGCTGGTGTTATATGGGTTGGCGCTGACGCTAGTGGTCGGCGGGTTGGGATTCGAACATCTTGGCCTCAGCCCGGAACTGGGGGCGCTGTTGTTGGGCGCTTTGCTGGCCGGCCATCCCAAGGCCATGGAACTGTCGCGGGCGGTGTGGTCGCTCAAGGAAGTGCTGCTGGTCGGTTTTTTCCTCGAAATCGGCCTGATGGGCTGGCCGGACTTGGCCGCTTTGGGTGGGGCGCTGGCGCTGGCGTCGTTGTTACCGCTGAAAGCTCTATTGTTTTTCTTCATTTTGGTCGCGTTCCGCCTGCGCGCCCGCACCGCATTTCTGGCGTCGTTGGCGTTGACCAGCTACAGCGAGTTCGCTCTGATCGTGGCGCAGTTCATGGTCAAGAACGGTCAACTGGACGCTGGTTGGCTGGTGATGCTGGCCATCACGGTGGCGCTATCCTTTTTCGTGGCCGCGCCGCTGAATCGTTTCGCGCATGCGCTGTACGAACGGTTTGAGGATCGGCTGGCACGGTTCGAGCGGCCGGAACGCCATCCCGACGAGCAACCGGTATCGCTGGGCAGCACACAAATCCTGATTGTCGGCATGGGCCATGCCGGCACCGCCGCTTACGATTTCCTCAAGAAGCGTCAGACCGTGCCCGATCATCCGTACAAGATGCTGATGGTGTCGGGCATCGATTCGGATTTGGTCAAGATAGAGCGGCACATCCACGAGGGGCGGCGGGTGGTGTACGCCGATGCCGAAGACCCCGGTTTCTGGCATCGGTTGCACCTGGACGGTATCAAGGCGGTGATTTTGGCCATGCCGGATCCGGAGGCGAAGCGCATCGCCATCACCCAATTGCGGCGGAGCGGATTCGAAGGCTTGATCGGCGCGGTCAGCAGTTATCCCGAGGAGGAGAACGCCTTGAAATCGGCTGGTGCCGACATGACTTTCCTGGCGTTCAACGAGGTCGGCGTCGGCTTGGCCGAACACGTTTGGGAGGCGCTGGAGAAACGCCGGCCGGTTGAAGGGTTGGGGCAGCGATCCGTTCGGCCGGTTCAAAAGGTGGCCAACTGACACCAATCCTCGCCTTCGCGGTCTATTGGGCGGCGAGAGAGCCAACGACCCCAGGAGGGTGCTGATGCGTTACAAAATCACCAAAAGCGATGCCGAATGGCGTTCGCAGTTGACCCCGCAGCAATACTCGATTTGCCGCCAAAAGGGAACCGAACGGGCTTTTACCGGCGAGTACCACGATTGTCACGATCCGGGTGTTTACCGTTGCGCGTGTTGCAGCAATCCGCTGTTCGATTCCGGGGCCAAGTTCGAATCCGGTACCGGCTGGCCGAGTTTTTGGGAGCCGGCGGATGCCGAAAACGTGGCCACCGCCGAGGATCGCAGTTTGTTCATGCGTCGCACCGAGGTGTTGTGTGCGGCCTGCGGCGCGCATTTGGGCCACGTTTTCGACGATGGTCCGCAGCCAACCGGCTTGCGCTATTGCATCAATTCGGCGGCGTTGAAGCTGGATGCAAGGTCGTCGCCGGATTGATGCCTACCGTCCCCACGCCGTCGAACCGTTCAGGACCGCGTAGCAGGCGGCGGGTAAATTCTCCGTCGAGGGTGGTGCGGGTTTCTTGTAGGGTTTGGGGTTGCGCGCTGCCTGCACGATATCCCGGACCCAGTTGGCGAGGTCCGCGTCGCAGCCGTCGCCGGGCGGAACCGGCTTTTGCGGCTGGCATTGGGCGGAATCGAAGGGGCAAGTCAGCCGGACATGAAAATGGGCGTCGTGCCCCCACCACGGACGTACCTTGTTCAACCAGCGCCGGTCGGTTTCGCTGTCGCACAACGCTTGTTTGATGATGGCGTTGACGAAAATGCGCTCGACTTCGGGCGACAGCGCCGCCTGTTTCAGCGTATCCCGATAGCGCGGCGACCAATTGGCGTAATTCAGCGTGCCTTCGGTGGCCCGGATCATCGACGGCGCCCCGAGCCGTTCAGTTTGCGACCGTGGCAAAACTTGGTTGCGCGGTTGTTGCAGGAACCAGATGTCGGCATCCAGTCCGCTCTGGTGGCTGCGATGGCCACCCGACATCGGGCCGCCGCGCGGTTGTCCCAAATCGCCGACCAGGAGCCGGTTGCCGCGCGCTGCCGCTTGTTGGCTCAACCCTTCCAGAAACCGGATCAGGACCGGATGACCGTAATAGCGGTTGCGGCTGAGGCGCATGGCTTGATAACCGTCGCCCACCCAGGGCAGCGCCACCGCGCCGGCGATGCAACCGCCGGTGTAGGAACCGATGACTTGAGGTGATCCCGGAGTGGGGGAAGCGACATCGCTCCAGCCGTTGCCGGCACGGCTGGGCGCGGCACTTGCCAAGAGCAGTAGAGAAAGCAGAATTGAAGGGAATCGGGCGGACATAGTTTTTCCACCGGTACGAAGTTGATGGGACAAGGCGAGCGTTCGATGGCAATCTTTGCTTCTACCTTAACTCCTTTGCGCTAACTGGCGAGAGAAGGCAGGGTAGCGATTAAAGCTTAGCGGAACCGTTGGATTTTGGGCAGTCTCGGCTCTTGCAGGCAAGCCGGATATCCGCTGGGGCGGCTATGTTGGGACCACGATTCGTTTGGAGGGAATTTGTCCCATCGTTGCCGATCCTGAAGCTAGCGTATGCGATGTATCCGCAATATTTGTCGGAAAGTCGGAATGAGAGGCGTTCTCCGATCAAAGAGTGACGCAGCATGGGTGTGCTGCCTGCCGAGTTGATGGCGATTATCGCCCCTTCGGTTGCGGGCATTCCCCGACCAGCTCCACCTTGCCGTCCTCGTCCACCGCCTCCAGCCGCACCGTGAAGCCCCACAGCCGGTGCAAGTGTTTCAGAACTTCCTGAAAACTGTCGTGTAGCGGCCGGCGGTTGTAGCGGGTATGGCGCAAGGTCAGCGAACGATCCTTGCGATGCGCCACGTTCCACACCTGAATGTTCGGCTCGCGGCTGCCCAGGTTGTACTGNNTCCAGCACCGCAAACAGCTTGAAATCGCGCATCACCTTGGGCGATAGATATTGAGCGATGAAGCTCTCGTCCTTGAAGTTGCGCATCGCGAAATCCAGAGTCTTGATCCAGTCCTGGCCGGCGATGTCCGGGAACCAGTAACGATCCTCGTCGGTCGGCTCCTGGCACATGCGCTTGATGTCGCTCATCATGGCAAAGCCCAGCGCGTAGGGATTGATGCCGTGATAGTAGGGATGGTCGAACGGCAATTGCTGGATGACGCTGGTGTGCGACTGCAAAAACTCGATCATGAAGCCGTCGTTGACGTAGCCCTCGTCGTACAGCCGGTTCATCAGGGTGTAGTGCCAGAAGCAATTGTGGTTGATGAAACAGGAAGCCTTATAAGCGTGGGAGCGTTCCACGCTGAAATCGAAGACCGGTCCCTCGTCGTGCTCGATGGATTCGATGGTCGTCAGATCGTCCTTGCCGAGAAACCACTTGACCGACGCCAGCGCATCCTTTAGCGCCCGCCGCTTGCGCGACAGGCGAAAGCCGATTTTCTCCGCGAAGCGCCCCGCGTCCGAGCCAGTAATGACGAGCCGGAAGGTGCCGTCTTGCTGTGGCCTCACGGAACTGACGATGCCGAGATTCAGGATAAGCAGTTGCTCGACTTGCAGCAGATCGAGGCTTTTGCTGACGAGAATGACTTGACGGTCCTTAACCGAAACGCAGCCGTCGGTGTCGAAGTGCCCGCGCAGAAAGGCGCAAACGACGGCCTCCGGCGAGCGCAGAATGATATCCGGTACCGTTTTTCGTCCTGAGGCTCCCCAGCCGGTGGCGATCCCGAACGTCTGTTTGAACAGCCGTGCCAGCACGGCGCTGTGGACCGTCGAGTTGAAGTGGTTGCGGCTCGGCCGGCGTACTGCCGTCGCTCCGAAGTTCGCGTACATCGCTTGCTCGAAGAAATCCAGCAACTCCACATCCTGCGAGGTCAGATTGATGCGGCCAGCGTCAACGAACCCATCGCCGATCACCTGGCCTAGCACTTCGGCCAAGTCAGGTCCCAGCGTTTCGGGCCGGCGGGCCAGATCGTCGGGCGTCAGCAAGGCCCAAGGCTGATCGGGATCGGCCTTGATCGCTTCCCATTCGTCGGCGCACGCCTGCAACCGGGCGACGGTCTGCGCGCCGACCGACAAGTCTGGGGCGGCACGGCGCCACTTGTAGTAGGTGCTCGTCGATATGTCATGTTTTTGGCAGATATCGGCGATGCGAGGGCGAACGTTCAGCGCGTAGTCGATGGGCGCCTCGGCGCTGGCGAAGACGGATTGACCGCGGCGGATTTCCACGGCATCGCCGATCTTCAGGTTCCGCAGCTCGATCCATTCTCCGCCCACCAGGATTTTGTGATCGGCCCCGCCATGCAGCTCATACCCGTGCCGAGTTCTGATGCGGATGCGTGGCTTCGACGGAAGCGCGAACCAGTTGACTACCCGGTTGCCGTCTTCGACGCATCCCGAGAATCGCGATTCCACTACCTCCTGCGCCCGCAGGAGACCACGATCCGTCACGATCAGCGTGTCGCCGGTCACGCAGGCCCAGCCCTCGTTCATCACCTGGGTTTGGCGTTGCGGATAAAAATACTGGCCGATCTTGCGGACGATCCGCACGATCTCGCGCTGCCACGGTTCCAGCAGCGGCGCGTTCTTCTCGATGAAATACAGCAGGTTTTCCTGCGGTTCGGCGGGAAAACGCTGCTCGATCACCGCCGCTTCGGTCGGCTTGACCGGGATGGTTCGCCACAAATCGTTCAGTTGCAACTGCAAATAGGCTTCCCGCTCCTGTTGGCGCTGTTTTTCTTCACCCAGCGACAGCGGCGCCGGGTGCTTGTAGCGATCCACGCCATAGTTCATCAGCGCATGGCAGGAATCGAGGAACAGCTCGACGTTTTCCTCGCCGTAGTGTTCCTCGCATTCGGCCACGTAATTGCGGGCGAACAGCAGGTAATCGATGATCGCGTCGGCGCTGGTCCAGGTGCGGAACAGGTAATTGCCCTTGAAAAAGGAGTTGTGGCCGTAGGCAGCGTGGGCGATGACCAGCGCTTGCATCATCGCGGTGTTCTCTTCCATGAGATAGGCGATGCAGGGATCGGAATTGATGACGATTTCGTAGGCCAGCCCCATCTGGCCGCGCCGGTAGTTCTTCTCGGTCAGCACGAACTGCTTGCCGTAGGACCAATGTTTGTAGCCCAGCGGCATCCCCACCGAAGAGTAGGCATCCATCATCTGCTCGGCGGTGATGATCTCGATCTGGTTCGGGTAGGTGTCCAAACCAAACTCGTTGGCGGCGATGTGGCCGATGACCTCGTTGTAGCGTTCCAGCATCGGAAACGTCCATTCGGAGGAGTCGGAAATCAGTCGCGTCGAATTCATGACACACGCCTCTTGAACAAGTCCCGAAAGACCGGATAAATGTCGGCGGGACCGTCGATCTGCCGCATGGCGAAGTGGGGATGCGAGTCCTTCACCTCTTCGTAGGCTTCCCACAGGCTTTGATGGCGGTCCGGAGTGATTTCGATATAGGCGTAATAGCGCACGTAGGGCATGATCCGCTTGAGCAGGATGTCCTTGCAAGCCGGCGAGTCGTGGTGCCAGTTGTCGCCGTCCGAGGCTTGCGCGGCGTAGATATTCCAGCTCGACAGCGGATACCGGTCCACGACGATGTCGCCCATCAGGTTCAGGGCGCTGGATACCACGGTGCCGCCGGTTTCCCGCGAATAGAAGAACTCCTGTTCGTCCACCTCTTTGGCGACGGTGTGGTGGCGAATGAACACCACCTCAATTTTCTCGTAGTTGCGTTTCAGGAACAGGTAAAGCAGGGTGAAAAATCGCTTGGCCAAATCCTTGCGCGCCCGGTCCATGGAGCCGGACACGTCCATGATGCAGAACATCACGGCTTGCGTGGTGGGTTGCGGCTGCTTGACGCGATTGACGAAGCGCAGATCGAACGTATCGATGAACGGTACCGCTTGCGCCCGCGCCCGCAAGCGGTCGATCTCTTCGATCAATTCGCGCGCCCGGATCTCGTCCACCGGCGTCTGGGTCAGCAATTGCTGCAACGCCTCCTCCGCTTCGCGCAATCGGCGGGTGTAAGGTGCAGCCAGCGCCATCCGCCGCGCCAGAGCGCCTTTCAGCGACCGGACCACGTCGATGTTGGACGGGTTGCCGGCGCTGGTGAAACCGGCCCGCACCGATTTGAATTCGGTCGCTTTGGCCAGTTGCGTGCGGACCAGATTGGGCAGCTCTAAATCTTCGAAGAACAGCTCCAGAAATTCCTCGCGCGACAGTTCGAAAACGAAATCGTCTTCGCCCTCGCCGCTGTTGCTGGCCTGACCGCTGCCCGAACCGCTGCCGCCGCCACCTTGCGGCCGAGGTACCCGGTCGCCCTTGGTAAATTCCTTGTTGCCCGGGTGGATGGCTTCGCGCCGACCGCCCGGCCCGTGGCCNNCGGTCGATAAGCGTGGCCATGAGCGATGTCCTCGATCAGGATGCTTTGCGAACCCGCAGATACCAGTCGGATAGCAGCCGTACCTGCTTGGGCGTATAGCCCTTGGCGACCATCCGGTCCACGAACTGCGCGTGTTTTTTCTGCTCCTCGGCGCTGGCCTTGGCGTTGAAGCTGATGACCGGCAGCAAATCCTCGGTGGTCGAGAACATCTTCTTTTCGATCACCGCGCGCAGCTTCTCGTAGCTGGTCCAGGCCGGATTCCGCCCGGCGTTGTTGGCGCGCGCCCGCAGCACGAAGTTGACGATCTCGTTGCGGAANNTCCTTGGGATTGCTGATGCCGGCCGGTTTTTCGATCTTCTCCAGTTCCGTGTTCAGCGCCGCCCGGTCGAACGACTCGCCGGTGTCCGGATCGCGATATTCCTGATCCTGAATCCAAAAATCGGCATAGGTCACATAACGATCGAAGATGTTCTGGCCGTATTCCGAGTAGGATTCCAAATAGGCCTGCTGCAATTCCTTGCCGATGAATTCGGCGTAGCGCGGCGCCAGAAAACCTTTCAGGTGAGAGAGGTATTTTTCTTCGACTTCCGCCTGAAATTGTTCGCGCTCGATCTGTCGCTCCAGCACGTAGAGCAAATGCACCGGATTGGCGGCGACTTCGGCGTGGTCGAAGTTGAACACCTGCGACAGGATCTTGAAGGCGAACCGGGTGGAAATGCCGGTCATGCCTTCGTCCACCCCGGCGTAGTCGCGATATTCNNTCCGGTTCCTTGATCCGGGTCAGCACCGAGAACTGCGCTAGCATCTCCAGCGTGCCGGGCGCGCAGGGCGCGTCGGACAGCGAGCTGTGGGCGAGCAGCTTGCGGTAAATCTTCACCTCGTCCGATACCCGCAGGCAGTAAGGTACCTTTACGATGTAAACCCGGTCGAGAAACGCCTCGTTGTTCTTGTTGTTCTTGAACGATTGCCATTCCGACTCGTTGGAGTGGGCCAGAATGATTCCCTCGAACGGGATCGCCGACAGCCCTTCGGTGCTGTTGTAGTTGCCTTCCTGGGT